>NZ_JAOXHE010000002.1:0-483818 GCF_025779995.1 Rhizobium sp. TRM95796
GTCTTGCCGTGGTCGACGTGACCGATCGTGCCAATGTTCACGTGCGGCTTATTCCGCTCAAACTTACCTTTTGCCATAGTAGGCTCTCCATTCTCTCGCCCGAAGGCGTAACTTCAAAATCGGGTGGTGTATTCCGGTCAACGCTGACCGGAATACTTAGCCTGGATTTCCTGGGCGACGTTGGCCGGAACCGGCGCGTAATGGTCGAACACCATCGAGTACTGAGCGCGGCCCTGAGACATCGAACGCAGCTTGTCGACATATTTGAACATGTTGGCGAGCGGCACATGGGCGTTGATCACCACGGACACGCCGCGGCTTTCCTGACCCTGGATCTGACCGCGACGCGCGTTCAGGTCGCCGATGCAATCGCCGACATAGTCTTCCGGCGTGACGACTTCGACCTTCATCATCGGCTCAAGCAGCTGCGCGCCGGCCTTCTTGGCGGCTTCGCGGAAGCAGGCGCGCGAGGCGATTTCGAAGGCGAGGACCGAGGAGTCGACGTCGTGGAAGGCGCCGTCGATCAGCGTCGCATGAACGCCGAGCATCGGGAAGCCGGCGAGCGGACCGGAGCTCATGACGCTCTGGATGCCCTTTTCAACGCCGGGGATGTATTCCTTCGGAACCGCGCCGCCGACGATCTTGGACTCGAACTTGAACTCTTCGCCATCCGGGTTCGGCTTGAACACCAGCTTGACGCGGGCGAACTGACCGGTGCCGCCGGACTGCTTCTTGTGGGTGTAGTCCTCGGTGTGCTCGCGGGTGATGGTTTCGCGATAGGCGACCTGCGGCTCGCCGACGGTGGCTTCGACCTTGAATTCGCGACGCATGCGGTCGACGAGGATGTCGAGGTGGAGTTCACCCATGCCGGCGATGATGGTCTGGCCCGATTCTTCGTCGGTCTTGACGCGGAAGGACGGATCTTCGGCCGCCAGACGGTTGAGCGCGAGGCCCATCTTTTCCTGGTCGCCCTTGGACTTCGGCTCGATGGCGATCTGGATGACCGGCTCGGGGAATTCCATGCGTTCCAGGATAACCGGCTTCAGCGGGTCGCAGAGCGTGTCGCCCGTGGTCGCGTCCTTCAGACCGGCGAGAGCCACGATGTCGCCCGCAAAGGCTTCTTCGATGTCTTCACGGCTGTTGGAGTGCATCTGCAGCATGCGGCCGACGCGCTCGCGCTTGTCCTTGACCGTGTTCATGACCGACGAGCCCTTTTCGAGCTTGCCGGAATAGATGCGGCAGAAGGTGAGCGAACCGACGAAGGGGTCGTTCATGATCTTGAACGCCAGCATCGAGAGCGGTTCGCTGTCGTCGGCGTGACGCTCGATTTCCGCTTCGGTCTTGGCGTCGATGCCCTTGATCGCCGGAATGTCGATCGGCGACGGCAGGAAGTCGACGACGGCGTCGAGCAGCGGCTGAACGCCCTTGTTCTTGAAGGCCGAACCGCAGAAGAACGGGAAGAACTTGACGTCGATCGTGCCGCGGCGGATCAGCGCGCGGATCTGGTCGTTGTCGGGCATGTTGCCTTCGAGATAGGCTTCCATCGCGGCTTCGTCGATTTCGACGACGGTCTCGATGAGCTTCTCGCGGAACTCTTCAGCCTTTTCCTTCAGGTCGTCCGGAATCTCGACGACGTCCCACTGGGCGCCGAGCGATTCGTCGCGCCACACCAGAGCGTTCATCTCGATCAGGTCGACGACGCCCTTGAAATCGCTTTCGGCGCCGATCGGCAGCTGGCAGACGACCGGGGTCGCGCCGAGACGGGTCTTGATCATTTCGACGGAGCGGTAGAAGTCCGCGCCGGTCTTGTCCATCTTGTTGCAGAAGATCATCCGCGGGACGTTGTACTTGTCGGCCTGGCGCCAGACAGTTTCCGTCTGCGGCTCAACGCCGGCGTTGGCGTCGAGCAGGGCGACCGCGCCGTCGAGCACGCGCAGCGAACGCTCGACTTCGATGGTGAAGTCGACGTGGCCTGGGGTGTCGATGATGTTGAAGCGGCGCTGCTTGCCGTCGCGACCCTTCCAGAAGGTCGTGGTGGCGGCGGACGTGATGGTGATGCCGCGTTCCTGCTCCTGCTCCATCCAGTCCATCGTGGCAGCGCCGTCATGGACTTCGCCGATCTTGTGGGACTTACCGGTGTAGTAGAGGATACGTTCGGTGGTCGTCGTCTTGCCGGCGTCGATGTGGGCCATGATGCCGAAATTGCGGTAGTCTTCGATCTTGTATTCGCGAGCCATTGGAGACTGCCTTTCTCTCGATGATTACCAGCGATAGTGCGAGAACGCGCGGTTGGCTTCCGCCATCTTGTGCGTGTCTTCGCGCTTCTTGACGGCGGAGCCGCGGTTGTTGGCGGCGTCCAGCAGCTCGCCGCACAAACGATCGACCATGGTCGTTTCGTTGCGCTTGCGGGCGGCGGTGATCAGCCAGCGGATGGCGAGGGCCTGACGGCGCTCGGGACGGACGTCGACCGGAACCTGGTAGGTCGCGCCGCCGACGCGGCGGGAGCGAACTTCCACATGCGGGGCGATGTTGTCGAGCGCCTGATGGAACAGAGCGATCGGCTCCGCCTTCGCCTTGGCCTGGGCGGCGTCGAAGGCGCCGTAAACGATGCGCTCGGCGACGGACTTCTTGCCATCATACATGATGGCGTTCATGAACTTGGTCACAACCAGATCGCCGAACTTCGGATCCGGATTGATCTCGCGCTTTTCTGCACTATGACGACGGGACATATTTTTCGTCTCTCAACTTGATCAGGGAGCCGCCGCGCGCAAGGCGCGGAGGCGGCCAATATTACTTCGGACGCTTGGCGCCGTACTTGGAGCGGCGCTGCTTGCGGTTCTTGACGCCCTGGGTGTCGAGAACGCCGCGGATGATGTGGTAACGCACGCCCGGCAAGTCCTTGACGCGGCCGCCGCGGATCATCACCACGGAGTGTTCCTGAAGGTTGTGGCCTTCACCCGGGATGTAGCCGATGACTTCGAAGCCGTTCACCAGGCGGATCTTGGCAACCTTACGCAGAGCCGAGTTCGGCTTCTTCGGCGTGGTCGTGTACACGCGGGTGCAAACACCACGCTTCTGGGGGTTTTCCTGCAGAGCAGGAACCTTGTTGCGCTTGACCTGTGCCTGACGCGGCTTGCGGATCAGCTGGTTTACGGTAGGCATGTAACCATCCCTTTAGAAACTGTTTTCCTGGACCCTTTCGGGCACTCGTTACGCCGTCTCCGGCTCTCAAGCATGTCGATGTTTCATGCGCAAAAATCGGATGCACCGCCATAGTGAGCGTGTGGATCCGATGAAACAGAGGATTCCTCCGCAAAAAGAGGAATCATGCGTGCAGCAATCGCAAAACAACGTGCTATGATGAACCTTGTTTGGGACGAACTCCAGGACGCGTCGTCCCGAACCAGCCAGCCCCACATCGGCTCTGATGGTCGGCGTACTAGATGCATTCCCCTTCACAGTCAAGGGGCGGCGCCGTTTTTTTACGGCAACCGGGTGGAAACCGCGGGTTTGGAGCCGATATGAGCCGAAACCGCACGCAGGCGCAAGAATTCGACAACCTTAATCAAGGGTAAAAACCCGCCGCGTCGCTACAATATATTTGTGCCGACCGGCCGGAGTCGATAGATTCGCGTCAACAGCGCCGTTCTCGCGCTTCGCATCCACAGGTGATTCCTCAGGAATCGGTTCCGCAACCGGGGCGGCCCGCCCTCTCCCAGACAAAAAGAAAGCGTCACATATGGAAGATCCCGTCAACGACAACGCGCCGAAGGACGGCTTTGTCTTCATCATCATCGGCAAGGCCTATCTCGAAGATGACGAAGACGGCGTCGATGTCCATATCATGCTGCGGGCTCCCGATGACGACACCGCCGTCCGCGAGGCGCTGAACGCGCTGACGGAAGAAGGTTTCCACGAAGCCGACCTCGATCAGATCGGCACGATCATGGGAGAACCCGACGAGGAGCCGCACGCCTCCGCCTATCAGGGCGCGCTCGAAGGCGACGTCTCGATCATCCGGTTTTCCTGACGCTCTTTTGATGCGGATGAGGAGCCCGGCCGCCCAAACCGCGCGGCCGGGCTTTTCTTTCAGAGGATGAAGTCGCTGGCCACGAGCGCAATCTTCCCGCCGAGCATGATCTGAACGTCGGTTTTCCTGTCGCCGTCAAGATCGGTCGAGAGCAGGGTGTTGTCACTTGATACTGTGTAGCGGATCTCGCCTTCCGCGCCGGAAAAGGCGCCCTTCCCTTTGAAGACCAGGTCTCCCACCCCCTGCAGGTCGATACGATCGCCCTGAGAATGGGAGAAGTCGTCGATGAAGTCGCGGGCGCTCGGGCCGACGCCGAGCGCCTTGAACGAGGCGAAAACGAACCTGTCGGCCCCGGCGCCGCCACCGAACCATTGCTGGCCGACGCCTGCGGTCAGGCGGTCGTTCCCGTCGTCACCCCAGGCCCAGCCATTGCTGGCGCCGAGCGAGATCTTATCGGCAAATTGAGAGCCGCCGACGGCCTCGATATTCTTCACCGTTTCGATATTGCCGAAGCCGTCGTCGATGATCTGGCCCTTTGACTTCGATAGATCGACGATAGCTCCGTGCTGTTCCAAATCTTCCCACCAGCGAAAGCTGATCTCGTCAATGCCGCCCTTACCGTCGAAACTGTCGGTCCCCGAGATTCCCCGGAACATGTTGTTCTTGCCGTCTCCAACGAACGTGTCGTTGTGATAGGCGCCATAGACGTCTTCGAAGTTCCTCACGGTGTCGACATTGCCGAAGCCGTCCTTTACCGTTCCCTTGGAGAGATCGGCGACGATGCCCTTTTGGCCGTCAAATCGATCGTCGCGGTGATAGCGCAGCGTGTCCTTTCCGCCGCCGCCATCGATGACGTCATTACCCTTCATGCCCATGAAGGATTCATCTTCGGCGCTGCCCGTCATCTTGTCGGCATAAACGGAGCCGCGCAGTTCCTCGAAACCCTCTATCTTATCGGTGTCGCCCCAGCTGTCGGTGACGATGCCCATCTTCGTGTTGAGCACGATGCCCTTCCTGTCGTCGCTACGCCAATAGGTCTCTTCGTAGCTGAGCGTGTCGAACTCGTCCTTGCCGTCCCCGCCGGTCAAGACATCATCCCCCCTCGAGCCGGCGATATAGTCGCCCCCGACCCCACCGATCATCGTGTCGTTGCCGTTGTTGTCGCCGAAGCTCAGGCTGTCGGCACCCTTTCCACCAATGAATTTGTCGTCGCCTTTGGTGAGTTCGGTCATCAGGCCCCAGAGATTTGCGTCGTTGATGTAGCCGGACAAGCTTTTGCCGGAATAGGAGTCCTTCGACACGCTGATGAGCCTGGCGCCATTCTCGTCAAGCAAGTAGACGCCCGTGACCACGCCTGCGACGATCTCTCCGGACCTGAAGGCGAGACCGCTTCCCGCCAGCACGATCTCGGCGCCATTCTTATCCTCGAAGACTGCCTTGGTCGTTGACTTGGTCTTCAGGCTGAGGCTGGACGCGTTGTAGAAATCCTCGAACCAGCCGAAGTCCGGCATCCCATTTTCAATTCGGATGGTCGCCATGGATGTCCCCCTGTCGCGTGGGTCCGCGTTGAACTGCGCCATTTCTTAACGGCAAGAATGATCATCGAAGACAACCGCCCGAACAACCCCCAATTGAGTGGCGAACCGTCAATTCAAAACTTAATGATGAAATATGGCGTGTGGAGACGACGGCGGCCGACGGGAGCCTTTAAGCCAGCCCGTGACACTCGAATATACTCATGCTCGCACGCCCCCGCGGCCGACGCGGGTTTGACTTCCGCCACGATTGATCCGGTCCGTACTGCCAGCGTCTATCATCATGCCTCAACACAGACGGACGCGATATCTCGCTTAGCCAGAACGGCCATGTCACCAATCGGGGACAGATACGCTACAGAAGGCTCAGCAAGCGCAAACAGGCAAAGGACCATGTCACCGAGCGGAGACCCAGGCGGCAATAAAACGCCGGAGGTTTCCCCCCGGCGTCCCGCATATGGCAGACCGTTACGATCACTCGGCGGCGGGAGCGGCCTCGCCGGCCAGATCCTGCAGCATCGGGGTCGCCGCGTCGGCGCCGGAGCTTCGCTTGCGCTCTTCGAGGATCATCTCGTCGCGCGCCGTGGCGATGCGACGGATCTGGGTCATGGTGCCGCCGGTGCCGGCCGGGATGAGACGGCCGACGATGACGTTTTCCTTGAGGCCCTGCAGCGTGTCGCGCTTGCCGGCGATCGCAGCTTCCGTGAGCACCTTGGTCGTTTCCTGGAAGGACGCGGCCGAGATGAAGGACGGGGTCTGCAGCGACGCCTTGGTGATGCCGAGCAGCACGGGCTCGCCGTAAGCAGGCTTCTTGCCTTCTTCGATGAGACGCTCGTTGACCTCGTCCAGCTCGATCCGGTCGACATTGTCGCCCGGGATATAGCTGGAGTCGCCCTGCTCGGTGATCTCGACCTTCTGCAGCATCTGACGCACGATGACTTCGATGTGCTTGTCGTTGATCAACACGCCCTGCAGACGATAGACTTCCTGGATTTCGTTCACGAGGTAGGAAGCCAGAGCCTCCACGCCCTTGATCGCCAGAATGTCGTGCGGCGCCGGGTTGCCGTCGAGGATGTAGTCGCCCTTCTCGATGAAGTCGCCGTCCTGAAGATGGAACGGCTTGCCCTTCGGGATCAGGTATTCGACCGGCTCGACGCCGTCTTCCGCAGGCTCGATGATGACGCGACGCTTGTTCTTGTAGTCGCGGCCCAGACGGATCGTGCCATCGATCTCGGCGATGATGGCGTGATCCTTCGGACGGCGCGCTTCGAACAGTTCGGCCACGCGCGGCAGACCACCGGTGATGTCCTTGGTCTTGGCGCTTTCCATCGGCGAACGCGCAAGCACGTCGCCCTGGCTGACCTTCGTGCCCGGCTCGACCGACAGAATGGCCTCGACCGACAGGAAGTAACGGGCGTCGCCGCCGCGCGCGAGCTTCAGAATGTTGCCCATTTCGTCCTTGAGGACGATGGCGGGCTTCAGATCCGAACCACGCGGGGTCGAACGCCAGTCGATGACCTGACGCTTGGTGATGCCGGTGGATTCGTCGGTCGATTCGGTGACCGACAGACCGTCGACCACGTCTTCGAACTCGATCCGGCCGGCCACTTCCGTGAGCATCGGGCGGGTATAGGGGTCCCACTCGGCAAGACGCTGACCGCGCTTCACCTTGTCGCCGTCGTCGACCAGGATCTTCGAACCGTAGGCGACGCGCTGCGACGACCGCTCCACGCCACGCTCGTCGAGAATGGTGATGGACATGTTGCGGCCCATGGCGACGAGATTGCCGTCGGAGTTGCGCAGCAGGTTGCGGTTCTTGAGCTGGATCGTGCCTTCATAGGACGCTTCGAGGAACGAGCTGTCGACCACGGTGGCGGTGCCGCCAAGGTGGAAGGTGCGCATCGTCAGCTGCGTGCCCGGCTCGCCGATCGACTGCGCGGCGATGACGCCGACAGCTTCGCCGATATTGACGGGCGTGCCGCGCGCCAGGTCGCGACCGTAGCAGACGCCGCAGACGCCGGTGCGGATTTCGCAGGTCAGGGCCGAGCGGATGCGAACCGACTGGATGCCGCACTTCTCGATCGCGATCACGTCATACTCGTTGATCATGCGACCCGCCTCGACGATGCGCTCGCCGGTCAACGGATTGTCGATGTCGTCGAGCGCCGTACGGCCGAGGATGCGCGTGCCGATGGAGGCCACGACCTGACCGGCGTCGATGATCGCCGTCATGGTCAGACCCGTATCGGTGCCGCAATCGACATGCGTCACGATGCAGTCCTGCGCCACGTCGACGAGACGACGGGTCAGGTAACCCGAGTTCGCGGTCTTCAGCGCGGTGTCGGCCAGACCCTTGCGGGCGCCGTGGGTCGAGTTGAAGTACTCGTTGACGGTGAGGCCTTCCTTGAAGTTCGACGTGATCGGCGTTTCGATGATCGAACCGTCCGGACGGGCCATCAGGCCGCGCATGCCGCCGAGCTGCGACATCTGCTTGGGCGAACCGCGGGCCCCCGAATGGCTCATCATATAGATCGAGTTCATCTGCTTCTGACGGCCGTCGTCCTTGAATTCGACGGCCTTCAGGCGCTTCATCATCTCGTCGGCGACCTTTTCCGTGGCCTTGCCCCAGGCGTCGACGACCTTGTTGTACTTTTCGCCCTGCGTGATCAGGCCGTCATTGTACTGCTGCTCGTATTCCTTGACGAGGTTTTCGGTCTCGTCGACGATCGTGTATTTCGACGCCGGGATAACCATGTCGTCCTTGCCGAAGGAAATGCCGGCGCGGCAGGCATGGGCGAAGCCCAACTGCATGATGCGGTCGCAGAAGATGACCGTGTCCTTCTGTCCGCAGTGGCGGTAGACCGTGTCGATCATCTTGGAGATGTTCTTCTTGGTCAGTTCCTGGTTGCAGACATCGAAGGGAACCATCGGGTTCTTCGGCAGGAGTTCGCCGACGATCATGCGGCCCGGGGTCGTCTCATAGATCTTCGAGGTCGGCTTGCCTTCGGCGTCGACGCTCTTGAAACGGCCCTTGATCTTGGTGTGCAGGGTCACCGTCTTGGTTTCGAGCGCGTGCTGCAGCTCGCCCATGTCAGAGAACACCATGCCCTGACCGGGCTCGTTCTCAGCCACGATCGAGAGATAGTAGAGACCGAGAACCATATCCTGCGACGGCACGATGATCGGCGCGCCGTTGGCCGGATGCAGGATGTTGTTGGTCGACATCATCAGCACGCGGGCTTCGAGCTGGGCTTCGAGCGACAGCGGCACGTGAACGGCCATCTGGTCGCCGTCGAAGTCGGCGTTGAAGGCGGTGCAGACGAGCGGATGCAGCTGGATCGCCTTGCCTTCGACCAGCGTGGGTTCGAAGGCCTGGATGCCCAGACGGTGCAGGGTCGGCGCGCGGTTGAGCAGCACCGGATGCTCGCGGATGACCTCGTCGAGGATATCCCAGACTTCCGGCTTTTCCTTTTCGACCAGCTTCTTGGCCTGCTTGACGGTCGAGGAGAAACCCTTGGCGTCGAGGCGGGCGTAGATGAACGGCTTGAACAGTTCGAGCGCCATCTTCTTCGGCAGGCCGCATTGGTGCAGCTTGAGTTCCGGACCGGTCACGATGACCGAACGGCCGGAATAGTCGACGCGCTTGCCGAGCAGGTTCTGGCGGAAGCGGCCCTGCTTGCCCTTGAGCATGTCGGAGAGCGACTTCAGCGGACGCTTGTTGGCGCCGGTGATGACGCGGCCGCGACGGCCGTTGTCGAACAGCGCGTCCACAGCTTCCTGCAGCATGCGCTTTTCGTTGCGGATGATGATGCCCGGCGCGCGCAGTTCGATCAGGCGCTTGAGGCGGTTGTTACGGTTGATCACGCGGCGGTACAGATCGTTCAGATCCGACGTCGCGAAACGGCCGCCGTCGAGCGGCACGAGCGGACGCAGATCCGGCGGGATCACCGGCACGACCTTCATGATCATCCATTCCGGACGGTTGCCGGATTCGATGAAGTTCTCGACGATCTTCAAGCGCTTCATCAGCTTCTTCTGCTTGAGATCCGAGGTGGTGTCGGCCAGTTCCGAACGCAGTTCGCCGGCGATGCGCTCAAGCTCGAGGCTCGCGAGCATTTCATAGATGGCTTCCGCGCCGATCATGGCGGTGAACTGGTCTTCGCCGTATTCGTCCACGGCGAGCATATATTCTTCTTCCGTCAGGAGCTGACGCTCCTTGAGCGCGGTCAGGCCCGGCTCGGTGACGATGTAATGTTCGAAATAGAGAACGCGCTCGACATCCTTCAGCGTCATGTCGAGCAGCGTCGAGATGCGCGAGGGAAGCGACTTCAGGAACCAGATATGGGCGACGGGCGCGGCGAGCTCGATATGACCCATGCGCTCGCGGCGAACGCGCGACAGCGTGACTTCCACGCCGCACTTCTCGCAGATGATGCCCTTGTACTTCATGCGCTTGTACTTGCCGCACAAGCATTCGTAATCCTTGATCGGCCCGAAGATGCGCGCGCAGAACAGACCGTCGCGCTCCGGCTTGAAGGTGCGGTAGTTGATGGTCTCCGGCTTCTTGATTTCGCCGTAGGACCAGGAAAGAATCTTCTCGGGCGAGGCGATCGAAATCCTGATGGAATCGAAGACCTGTGCCGGTGCCTGCGGGTTGAAAAGATTCATGACCTCTTGGTTCATGCCTGTCTCCTTGGGGGCGCCAAACCCTGAAATGGAAGCGCTGACGATTCTTGTCGACGAAAATCGTCGCTTCCTAAAAATGGAAAACCGCGGCCTGCGCCGCGCTCCACACCCTCGTCCGACTCAACGCTATGACATGCGAAACGGACCAAAGCGTGACGCGGCGCGCGGGAAAAACCGCGCGCCGCCTCTATGATGTTATTCCGCCGCGTCCGGAAGCTCTCCGGCCGTCTCTTCGACCACCGAGTTTTCGAGCTCCACCGACAGGCCGAGCGACCGCATTTCCTTGACGAGAACGTTGAAGCTCTCGGGAATGCCCGCTTCGAACGTGTCGTCGCCGCGCACGATCGCTTCGTACACCTTGGTGCGGCCGGCCACGTCGTCCGACTTCACCGTCAGCATTTCCTGCAAGGTGTAGGCGGCGCCGTAAGCTTCCAGAGCCCAGACTTCCATTTCCCCGAAGCGCTGACCGCCGAACTGCGCCTTGCCGCCCAGCGGCTGCTGGGTCACGAGCGAGTACGGGCCGATCGAACGGGCGTGGATCTTGTCGTCCACGAGGTGGTTCAGCTTCAGCATGTAGATGTAGCCGACGGTCACCGGACGGTCGAAAGGCTCGCCCGTACGACCATCATATAGCTGAGACTGGCCGGTCTCGGAAAGACCCGCTTCCTTCAGCATCACGTTGATGTCGGCCTCATGCGCGCCGTCGAACACCGGAGTGGCGATGGAGACGCCCTTCTTGGACTGTTCGGCGAGGCGCACCAGCGACTCGTCGTCGAGATCCTTGACGGGTTCAGCCTTGGGGCCCTGGCCCATCAGCTCATCCATGGTGATCCGCAGCGGCTCGATATTGCCGCCTTCGCGATAGGCTTCGATCATCGCGCCGATCTTCTTGCCCATGCCGGCGCAAGCCCAGCCGAGATGGGTTTCGAGGATCTGGCCGACATTCATGCGCGAGGGCACGCCGAGCGGGTTCAGCACCACGTCGACGGACGTGCCGTCTTCGAGGAACGGCATGTCTTCGACGGGAACGATGCGAGACACCACGCCCTTGTTGCCGTGACGGCCGGCCATCTTGTCGCCCGGCTGGATCTTGCGCTTCACAGCGACGAAGACCTTGACCATCTTCATGACGCCCGGGGGCATTTCGTCGCCGCGCTGGACCTTCTCGACCTTGTCCATGAAGCGCTGTTCGAGCAGCGACTTGGACTCGTCATACTGACCACGGAGCGCTTCGAGTTCGCTCTGCGCCTTTTCGTCTTCGACGGCGAACATCCACCACTGCGAACGCGGATATTCCGCGATCAGGGAATGGGTCAGTTCGGCGCCCTTCTTGAAGCTCTTGGGGCCGGCGATGCCGACATGGCCCTTGAGCATCTCGATCAGGCGACCGTAGACGTTGCGGTCCAGAATGGCCTGCTCGTCGTCACGGTCCTTGGCGAGGCGTTCGATTTCCTCACGCTCGATCGCCATGGCGCGTTCGTCCTTTTCGACGCCGTGACGGTTGAACACGCGCACTTCCACGACGGTGCCGTAGGTGCCCGGGGGCATGCGCATGGACGTGTCGCGAACGTCGGAGGCTTTTTCACCGAAGATGGCGCGCAGGAGCTTCTCTTCCGGCGTCATCGGGCTTTCGCCCTTCGGGGTGATCTTGCCGACCAGGATATCGCCCGGCTGAACTTCGGCGCCGATATAGACGATGCCGGCTTCGTCGAGATTCTTCAGCGCTTCTTCCGACACGTTCGGAATGTCGCGGGTGATTTCTTCCGGACCAAGCTTGGTGTCGCGCGCCATCACTTCGAATTCTTCGATGTGGATGGAGGTGAACACGTCGTCCGACACGATGCGCTCGGACAGCAGGATCGAGTCTTCGTAGTTGTAGCCGTTCCAGGGCATGAACGCGACGAGCGCGTTGCGGCCGAGCGCCAGATCGCCGAGATCCGTCGACGGGCCGTCGGCGATGATGTCGCCGCGGTTGACCACGTCGCCCACGGTGACCAGCGGACGCTGGTTGACGCAGGTGTTCTGGTTCGAACGCTGGAACTTCTGCAGGCGGTAGATGTCAACGCCGGACTTGCCGGCTTCGAGGCCTTCCGTGGCGCGGATGACGATACGCGTCGCATCGACCTGGTCGACCACGCCGGCGCGGCGGGCGCCGATAGCGGCGCCGGAGTCGCGGGCCACGATCGGCTCCATGCCGGTGCCGACGAACGGCGCTTCGGCGCGCAAGAGCGGCACGGCCTGACGCTGCATGTTCGAGCCCATGAGAGCGCGGTTGGCGTCGTCGTTTTCAAGGAACGGAATGAGCGCGGCGGCGACCGAGACGACCTGCTTGGGCGAAACGTCCATCAGGTTGATCGTGTCGCGCGGCGCGAGCATCACGTCGCCGGCGTGACGGCAGACGACGAATTCTTCCGAGAACGACTGGTCTTCGCCGAGCACGGCATTCGCCTGGGCGATGTAGTACTTGGCTTCTTCCATGGCCGAGAGGTAGATCACGTCGCTGGTGACCTTGCCGTCCACGATCTTGCGATACGGGCTTTCGATGAAGCCGTATTTGTTGACGCGGGCAAAGGTCGCGAGCGAGTTGATGAGACCGATGTTCGGACCTTCCGGCGTTTCGATCGGGCAGATGCGGCCATAGTGGGTCGGATGCACGTCGCGGACTTCGAAGCCTGCGCGCTCGCGGGTCAGACCACCCGGGCCGAGCGCCGACAGACGGCGCTTGTGGGTGATTTCCGACAGCGGGTTCACCTGGTCCATGAACTGCGACAGCTGCGACGAGCCGAAGAATTCGCGGACGGCGGCGGCGGCCGGCTTGGCGTTGATCAGATCCTGCGGCATGACCGTGTCGATCTCGATCGAGGACATGCGTTCCTTGATCGCGCGCTCCATGCGGAGCAGGCCGAGACGGTACTGATTCTCCATCAGTTCGCCGACCGAGCGGACGCGGCGGTTGCCGAGGTTGTCGATGTCGTCGATTTCGCCCTTGCCGTCGCGCAGGTCGACCAGCATCTTCACCACGGCGAGGATGTCGTCCTTGCGCAGCACGCGCACGGTGTCGGCCACGTCGAGGTCGAGGCGCATGTTCATCTTCACGCGGCCGACGGCCGAGAGGTCGTAGCGCTCGGCGTCGAAGAACAGCGACTGGAACATGGCTTCCGCCGATTCCATCGTCGGCGGCTCACCCGGACGCATGACGCGGTAGATGTCGAACAGGGCGTCCTGACGATTCTGGTTCTTGTCGACATGCAGCGTGTTGCGGATATAGGCGCCCACGTTGATATGGTCGATGTCGAGAACCGGGATTTCGTCGAAACCGGTGTCGAGAATGACCGGAAGCGTCTTCTCGTCGATTTCGTCGCCGGCTTCGAGATAGATCTCACCCGTGTTCGGGTTGACGATGTCCTCGGCGAGGAAGTTGCCGTAGAGATCGTCGTCGGAGGCGCGGAGGGCCTTGAGGCCCTTTTCGGTCAACTGGCGCAGCAGGCGCGGCGTGAGCTTCTTGCCGGCTTCCACCACGACTTCGCCGGTGTCGGCGTCGATGAGGTCGGCGATGACCTTCTGACCCTTCAGCGTGTCGGGCTGGAACGGCACGCGCCATCCCTTGCCGTCGCGCTGGTAGAGCGACTGGGTGTAGAAGGTCGACAGGATGTCTTCGCCATCCATGCCGAGCGCCATGAGCAGCGACGACACGGGGATCTTGCGGCGACGGTCGATGCGCGCATAGACGATGTCCTTGGCGTCGAACTCGATGTCGAGCCAGGAACCGCGATAGGGGATGACGCGGGCGGCGAACAGCAGCTTGCCCGAAGAATGGCTCTTGCCCTTGTCATGGTCGAAGAACACGCCCGGCGAACGGTGCATCTGGGAGACGATGACGCGCTCGGTGCCATTGACGATGAAGGTGCCGTTGTTGGTCATGAGCGGCATGTCGCCCATGTAGACGGACTGTTCCTTGATGTCCTTAATCGACTTGGACCCGGTGTCCTCGTCGATATCGAACACGATCAGGCGCAGCGTCACCTTGAGCGGCGCTGCGTAGGTCAGATCGCGCTGACGGCATTCATCCACGTCAAACTTCGGCGGCTCGAATTCGTAGGACACGAATTCGAGCATAGCCGCGCCGGAAAAATCGGTGATCGGGAACACGGACTTGAATACGGCGTTTAGTCCCTCGTCGGGACGTCCGCCTTCAGGTTCTTCCACCATCAGGAACTGGTCGTAGGACGCCTTCTGAACCTCGATGAGGTTCGGCATCTCCGCCACTTCCGGGATCTTTCCGAAAAACTTGCGTACGCGCCTACGACCATTGAAAGACAGGGTCTGAGCCATCGTCGCTCCTTATCGCTTATAGCATTCGGGCCTGCAACAGACGGAGGGCCGCTGGCCACACGGCTCCGTCATATATCGGGGAACTCTTATCTTTAGAACCCAATACCCAAAAGCCTGGTCCAGGCTTTTGGGTAACAGGTTCACAGCAACGGAAAGAAGAGCGGCCCGAACCGAGCCGCTCTCCACCGTCTGAATTACTTCAGCTCGATCTTGGCGCCAGCCGCTTCGAGCTTCTTCTTCATGTCTTCGGCTTCGGCCTTGGACACGGCTTCCTTGACGGGCTTCGGAGCGCCGTCGACCAGGTCCTTGGCTTCCTTGAGGCCCAGGCCGGTGATGGCGCGGACTTCCTTGATGACGTTGATCTTGTTCGCGCCGGCGTCGGCGAGGATCACGTCGAACTCGGTCTTCTCTTCGACAGCGGCGGCCGGAGCAGCAGCAGCGGCGGCGACAGCCACCGGAGCAGCGGCGGAAACGCCCCACTTTTCTTCGAGCATCTTGGAGAGTTCGGCGGCTTCCAGGACGGTCAGGGCCGAGAGGTCTTCAACGATCTTTGCGAGATCAGCCATTTTTGTATTCCTTATTTAGGTTCGATCTTGGTTGGTTCAAGTGACAGCGAAGTACCGCCTTATGCGGCTTCGCTCTTCTCGGCATATGCGTTGAAAACGCGGGCCAGCTGGCCAGCCGGGGCCTGAAGAACGCCAGCAATGCGGGTGGCCGGGGTCTGAATCATACCCACAAGCTTCGCACGCAGTTCATCAAGCGACGGCAGGGTCGCAAGCGCCTTGACGCCTTCAGCGTTCAGCGCAGTCGCGCCCATCGCACCGCCAATGATGACCAGCTTGTCGTTGGTCTTGGCGAATTCGGACGCGATCTTCGGAGCCACGATCGGGTCTTCGCTGAAGCAAATCAGCGTTTGACCCTTGAACAGATCACCGATCTGTTCGGACTCAGTGCCTTGAAGAGCGATCTTGGCCAGGCGGTTCTTCGCGACCTTTACGGTGCCGCCGGCAGCGCGCATTTTCGAACGAAGATCGTTCATCTGCGCGACCGTGACGCCGGAATAGCTCGCCACGACGACTGAGCCCGAAGCCTTGAAGACTCCGTTCAGTTCGGAGACGAATTCGCGTTTTTCCGCTCTATCCACTGTCTCACTCCAGTAGGTGACGCTGCGAGAATGCAGAGTCACCGGGTTGCCTTTTGCCGCATGGGAGCGATCCCAAGCGACGCTTGAGGATCCTGTCCCCTCGCGCGCATCCCCTCGGGGATACAGCACAAGGCATCCAAGGTTCGAACCGTTCTTTGCGGACATTCATCCGCGGAAACCGGATCTTACCCGTCTCATGCAGGCCAATTGATTAAGGTAGGCCCACCTGCAATCTCGGACAGGAACTTTGCCGGCGAACCGGCAATTTCCAGCCCGAAGGCTGGAAACCATGCTCGGCGCCCGATCGCTCGGGCGCCGGAATTCCATCAGGCGGTCAGCGACGACGGATCGACCTTGACGCCAGCGCCCTGGGTCGAGGAGATCGCGATCTTCTTGACATAGTTGCCCTTGGCGCCGGCCGGCTTGGCCTTTACCACCGCGTCGGCGAACGCCTTGATGTTTTCTTCGAGCGCCTTGGCGTCGAAGGAAGCCTTGCCAACGCCGGCATGCACGATGCCGGCCTTTTCAACGCGGAATTCGACCGCGCCGCCCTTGGACGCCTTGACGGCGCCGGCGACGTCGACGGTCACGGTGCCGACCTTCGGGTTCGGCATCATGCCGCGCGGGCCGAGAACCTTGCCGAGACGGCCGACGAGCGGCATCATGTCGGGGGTCGCGATGCAGCGATCGAAGTCGATCTTGCCGCCCATGACGGTTTCGAGCAGGTCTTCCGCGCCGACGATGTCGGCGCCGGCGGCCTTGGCTTCGTCAGCCTTGGCGCCGCGTGCGAAGACGGCGACGCGGACATTCTTGCCCGTGCCGTTCGGCAGGTTGACCACGCCGCGGACCATCTGGTCGGCATGGCGCGGATCGACGCCGAGATTCATCGAGATCTCGATGGTTTCGTCGAACTTGGCGACAGCGCGTTCCTTGACCATCGAAATGGCGTCGGAAACGACATAGGCCTTGTTCGGGTCGATGCCTTCGGTAATCTTCTGCAGACGCTTTGCAAGCTTCGCCATCTATCAGCCCTCCACTACCAGGCCCATGGCGCGGGCGGAGCCCTCGATCATGCGCATCGCGCCGTCGATATCGGCGGCGTTCAGATCCTTCATCTTGGCTTCGGCGATCTTGCGCACCTGGTCGGCGGTGATCGAACCGGCCTTGGCCTTGCCCGGCGTCTTGGAGCCGGAGGTGATCTTGGCTTCCTTCTTGAGGAAGTAAGACACCGGCGGCTGCTTCATCGCGTAGGTGAAGGACTTGTCCTGGTAATAGGTGATGACGACCGGGATCGGCATACCCTTTTCCATTTCCTGCGTAGCCGCGTTGAACGACTTGCAGAATTCCATGATGTTGATGCCGCGCTGACCGAGCGCAGGACCAATCGGCGGCGACGGGTTCGCCGAGCCGGCCTTGACCTGCAGCTTGAGCTGGCCTGCAACTTTCTTAGCCATTTCTCTGCCTTTTTCACACAAGGTTCAGATCGACATGCGACCATGAACCGACTGGACCGGTTGCCCGGCCTGTTTGCCGATTCGTCAGAACCGGCGGCTGCGGTTGCGTGGTGCGGCGCTCAGAAGGATCCGGCTAGAGATCCGCGCCTTCCACGCGAGACGCCGGCAAGCCGGCGTCCGGAGATCAGACCTTTTCGACCTGACCGTATTCGAGCTCGACCGGAGTGGCGCGCCCGAAAATCGATACTTCCACCTTGAGGCGGGAGCGCTCCTCGTCGACATCCTGAACGATGCCGTTGAAGGAGGCGAAGGGACCGTCCGCGACGCGAACCTGTTCGCCGATCTCGAACGAGACCGTCGGCTTGGGATGCTCGACGCCGTCCTGCACCTGGTTGAGGATGCGGTCGGCTTCGGAGTCGGGGATCGGAACCGGCTTGGACTCGGAGCCAAGGAAGCCGGTGACCTTCGGCGTATTCTTGATGAGATGGTAGGCCTCGTC
The DNA here is from genome assembly GCF_025779995.1 of Rhizobium sp. TRM95796. NCBI lineage: Bacteria > Pseudomonadati > Pseudomonadota > Alphaproteobacteria > Hyphomicrobiales > Rhizobiaceae > Rhizobium > Rhizobium sp. TRM95796. The sequence continues at coordinate 17,684 of NZ_JAOXHE010000002.1, forward strand.
GGTGAGGTTCGCGCGAACCATCACATAGCCCGGGAAGAACTTGCGCTCGGAATCGACCTTCCGGCCGCGGCGCACTTCAACCACCTTCTCGGTCGGAACCACGATCTTTTCGAACAGATGGCTCAAGCCCTTCTGGCGAGCCTTGTCCTCGATCGATTCAGCGACCTTCTTCTCGAAATTCGAATAAGCGTGAACAATATACCAGCGCGCAGCCATCAGAAATTCTCCGAACCGATCAACCGAGGATAAGGGAGATGGCATAACCCATCACCCAATCGGCGGCAAAGAAGAACACCGCGGCAACGCCGGCCATGACGAACACCATCATGGTCGAGATCATCGTCTCGCGCCGCGTAGGCCAAGTAACTTTCGACGTCTCGGAGCGGACCTGCTGCAGAAACGTGAATGGATTGGTTTTCGATGCCATTGACTGCTCACGCCATTTCGGCGCGTAAAGCCGGTTTTCCAGCCCCACGCGCCGCGTGTCTGTTTGAACCCTACATAACCGCCGATTCCCTTTTTCACAAGAGGGAAAATACGGCGTCTTCCGCATTCTTAATTTGCGTTTACGCTTTCAGGAATGCTGTGAACTGGCAGGGGCAGAGGGGCTCGAACCCCCGGCCTACGGTTTTGGAGACCGTCGCTCTACCAACTGAGCTATACCCCTATTCGCCTTCGACGTCGTTCGCTGAGAAGCGCCCTTCGTCTCGGACAGCGGCTAAGTATTCAATTCGTTCTGAAAACACAAGCGCTTTTTTACAGGTCGGGGATCACAATTCACATATGTCCCTCGCCTGCTCGGGCGCTCGCGGACTTCGAGCGACAGATGAAAAAGCCCGGGCGCGTCGCCGCGGCCCGGGCTTTGTTCGTCGTAAGGGTCCGGTCTGTCAGCCGAGATCGTCGACCACGGCGTCGCCCTTGCCGCTGATGCGGTGGGCAAGGGCGGCTTCCATGAACGGGCTGATCGCGCCGTCGAGCACGTCGGACGGGGCCGAACTCTCGACGCCGGTGCGCAGGTCCTTCACCATCTGGTAGGGTTGCAGCACATAGGAGCGAATCTGATGGCCCCAGCCGATATCGGTCTTGGACGCCGCCTCGGCATTCGCCGCCGCTTCGCGCTTTTCGAGTTCGACCTCGTAGAGTCGCGACCGCAGCATGTCCCAGGCCTTGGCCTTGTTCTTGTGCTGTGAGCGCTCCTGCTGGCACGCCACCGCGATTCCCGAGGGAATATGGGTGATGCGCACCGCCGAATCGGTAGTGTTGATGTGCTGGCCGCCCGAGCCCGAGGCGCGGTAGGTGTCGATGCGGCAGTCGCTTTCGTTGATCTCGATATTGATCGAGTCGTCGACGACCGGATAGACCCAGACGGACGAGAACGAGGTGTGGCGACGCGCGTTCGAATCATAAGGAGAGATTCGCACGAGCCGGTGCACGCCCGATTCGGTTTTCAGCCAGCCATAGGCGTTGTGGCCCTTGACCAGAATCGTCGCCGACTTGATGCCGGCTTCTTCGCCGTCATGCATTTCCAGCACTTCGACCTTGAAGCCCTGGCGCTCCGCCCAGCGGGTGTACATGCGCAGAAGCATGTTGGCCCAGTCCTGGCTCTCGGTGCCGCCGGCGCCCGAATGGACTTCCAGATAGGTGTCGTTGCCGTCGGCTTCACCCGACAGCATCGCCTCGACCTGGCGCCGGTTGGCTTCCGCGAGCATGTCCTTGAGCGAGGCTTCCGCCACCTGCACGATCTCGTCATCGTCCTCCATCTCGCCGAGCTCGATGAGGTCGATGTTCTCCTGCAGGCTCGCCTCGAATTTGCGAACGCTGGTGATGCTGTCGTCCAGCTGCTGGCGCTCGCGCATCAGTTTCTGGGCTTCGGAGGGGTCGTTCCAGAGATTGGGATCTTCGGCCTTGTTGTTCAGCCAATCCAGACGTCTTACGGCCTGATCCCAGTCAAAGATGCCTCCTCAGCAGGCTTATGGCCTGCTTGATTTCGTCGATGACATTGATTGTTTCGTTGCGCATGTGCGGATGTCTTCCTTCCCACGAATTGAGCGGCTGTGCTTTAGAGCGCCCGGCGGGCCTTGTAAACCCGCCTTCCCGGTCGCCGTCGGGCGTGGATCGTCAGAACAGGCCGCCGGATCCGTTGACGATCGCGTCCTTGGCCTGCTGCGAGGAGTTGAGGATTTCCTCGGGCGAGGCATAGCCCTCGGCGCCGATGACCGAATAGACGTCGGCCGGGCCGGTGCCGGGCTTGAAGGCCTCGACGATGGTGTCCGGATCGCCTTCCACCGCCATCATGCCGGTCTTGCGGTTGACCGGGATGAGCTTCATGCCTTCGGGCATGATGAATTTCTCCGGCTTGTGACCCTTGAGGGCCGCCTGCATGAACTCGTTGAACAAGGGCGCCGACAAAGAGCCGCCCGTGCCCCCACGGCCCATCGGCTTGGGATCGTCGAAACCCATATAGACGCCGGCGACCAGATTGGGCGTATAGCCGACGAACCAGGCGTCCTTTTCGTCATTGGTGGTGCCGGTTTTGCCAGCGACGTCGCTGTCGAGCTTGATCTTGCCCGCGGCGGTGCCGCGCAGGATCACGCCCTGCATGATCGAGGTGATCTGATAGGCGGTCATGGGATCGAGAACCTGCTCGCGATTGTCGAGCACGTCGGGTTCGTTCTGGCTGTCCCATTCGCGCGCATTGCAGGTCTGGCAGACCCGCTCCTCATGCTTGAAGATCGTCTTGCCGTAACGGTCCTGCACGCGGTCGATCAAGGTCGGCTTGATCTGCTTGCCGCCGTTGGCCAGCACGGAATAGGCCGACACCATGCGCAGCACCGTGGTTTCCCCGGAACCCAGCGACATTGCGAGCACCGGGTTCATCTTGTCGTAGATGCCGAAACGCTCGGCATATTCGGCGACGATGCCCATGCCCATGTCGTTGGCCAGACGGACGGTCATCAAGTTGCGCGACTTTTCGATGCCGAGGCGCAGCGTCGACGGGCCGGCCGATCCGCCGCCGTAGTTCTGCGGCCGCCAGACCTGGCCGCCGGAGACGATTTCGATCGGCGCATCGAGAATGACCGAGGCGGGCGTATAGCCGTTGTCGAGCGCCGCCGCATAGACGAAGGGCTTGAACGACGACCCCGGCTGGCGCATCGCCTGGGTGGCGCGATTGAATTCGGACTGGGCGAAGGAGAAGCCGCCGGCCATGGCGAGCACGCGGCCGGTATTGGGGTCCATCGCGACGAAACCGCCCTGCACTCTCGGCGTCTGCCGCAGACGGTAGGCGCCCTCCTTGCCGTCGAGGGGCTGGACATAGACCACGTCGCCCGTATTCAACACGCCCGTGGGGTTTTTCGCCGTCGCCCGGTCGCCGGCAGCCGAACGGTAAGCCCAACGCATGTCCTCGGCGGCGATGCGACCGGTGGTGCGGGCCTCCTCGATGCGGCCGGCCGCGTCGACCTCGGGCCGGATGCCGATATCGACGCCGGACTTGTCGGCGGCGAGCACCACGGCGAGCCGCCATTCGGGAACATCGCGAAGCGGCGTGATCTTCGACAACGGAACGCCCCAGTCGGAACCGATCTCGATCTTGTCGACGAGGCCGTGGAATCCGCGGACCTGATCGTAGCTGATCAGGCCGTCCTGCAACGCCTTGCGGGCGTAGAGCTGCATCGCCGGATCGAGAGAGGTGCGCACCGACAGGCCGCCTTCATAAAGCGCGTCCTTGCCGTATTTCTCGATCAGCTGGCGGCGCACTTCGCTGGCGAAATAGTCGGAAGCGAACAGATAGCTGTTGTTCTTCGTGGCGCTGACGCCGAGGTCTTCCTTTTTGGCCGCCTCGCCGTCGTCACGGGAGACATAACCGTTCTCGACCATGCGGTCGATCACCCAGTTGCGGCGCTCGATTGCGGCGTCGCGCTTGCGGAACGGATGATAATTGGCCGGGCCTTTCGGCAGCGCGGCGAGATAGGCGGCCTGGGCGATGGTCAGTTCGGTGACCGGCTTGTCGAAATAGGTCAGCGCGGCGCTGGCCAGACCATAGGAATTCAGCCCGAAGAAGATCTCGTTGAGATAGAGTTCGAGGATCTTGTCCTTGGAATAGGCCTGCTCGATGCGGAAAGCGAGAATCGCTTCCTTGACCTTGCGGTCGATCGTCTGGTCTGCGGTCAACAGGAAGTTCTTGGCCACCTGCTGGGTGATGGTGGAGGCGCCCATCGGCCGGCGGCCGGAGCCGACATTCTGGATGTTGACCGCGAGCGCGCGCAGGAGACCTTGAAAATCGACGCCGGCGTGCTGGTAGAAATTCTTGTCTTCGGCGGAGAGGAACGCGGCCTTGACGCGGTCGGGAATGGCTTGGATCGGCAGGAACAGACGGCGTTCATGCGCATATTCGGCGATCAGCGCGCCATTGTCGGCATGCACGCGGGTGGTCACCGGCGGCTGGTAATTGGCGAGCACTTCGTAGTCGGGCAGATCCCGGGTCACTTCGTCGAGATAGAGAGACACCACCATCGCCGCTGCGAGGAACAGCATCGTTCCCAAGCCGAAGAAATAGCCGATAAGTCTGATCATGGAATTCTTTCCGCGCATTGATCGACCGCCGAACGCGCGACGCGCCGGGACATGTTTTACCCGATGCGCGGCCTCGACGCCAGCATCGGCTCATACAGTCGCGAATGTGAGGAAAATAGGGCTCCGCCCGCTTTCAGGGGCGCAAGGCTCGCCCACACACAGATTTTTACGGCCGACTGCGCCCTATCCGCCACGCAAAACGCCGTTCGCCTTGAAATAGGTGACGGCGCCGTCCGCGATGAGGCCCGCGACCTTGTCCCGCCAGGCCTTGCTGGTCAGCAGTTTTTCGTCCTCGGCGTTGGACAGGAAACCGAGCTCCAGCAGAACGGAGGGAACGTCCGGCGCCTGCAGCACCCGGAAGCCGGCATGCCGGAGCGGATTGTTGATGAGCTCGATCTGGCCCTCGAAGGACTTCACCACATGTTCGGCGAGCTGGATCGAAAAGGCCTGCGTCTCACGCCGCGTCAGGTCGATGAGGATGTCGGCGACTTCCTCCGGCTCGTCCTTCACCTCGATCCCGGCGATGTCGTCCGACAGGTTTTCGCGCACCGCGAGGCTCTCGGCGAGCTTGTCGGAGGCGCGGTCGGAAATCGTGTAGACGGTCGCGCCGCGAATCCCCTTCTGGCGCAGCGTGTCGGCATGCAACGAAATGAACAGCCGCGCCTTGCCCTGACGGGCGATGGTCACGCGTTCGGGCAGCGATACGAATGTGTCGTCGCTGCGGGTGAGGAAGGCGCGGAAGCCGGGCTTGGCGTTGAGCTTGTCGGCCAACGTCTTGGCGAAGGACAGGGTCACGTCCTTTTCCAGCGTCTTGCCGGAGGCGCCGAGAGCGCCGGTGTCGATGCCGCCGTGGCCGGCGTCGATGGCGATGATGATGTCGCTGCTTTCCTGAGGGGTCGCCGGCGCGACGCGCAGGGTCTTGCCGCCGGCGATCTTTTCGCGATCCCAACTCTGATTCTTGACGAGCGCCGAAAACTCCTCGGCGCTGGTCATTTCGCAATCGAGGACGAGGCGATAGCCCTTGCCGGCTTCGTTTTCCCGCGCTTCGGCCAGAACTGCCTTGAACGGGCGCTTCGCCGTCAGGACGAGACGCGAGGACCCCTGCCCCATTCGCCCGTAGCGGATGTCGGTGAACAGCCCTTTCGGCGCGAGATCGCCTTCCCCGAAACCGAACGCGGTTTCGTCGAGATCGACGATCAGGCGCGCAGGCGACGCGGTGTAATGCAGACGGAAGGCGGGCTCTCGGTCGAAATCGATGACGATGCGGGCGCGGGAATCGTCGCCGGCGATCCGCGCGGCGTAGGCGATGAGCGGCTGCTGCCGCGACGGATCTTCGGCGCCGCGCGCCGTTTCGCATCCGATCATCAGGCCGATCGCCGCCAGCCATGCCATCAAAATTTTATGCATGCTTTGTGCCGTCCCGCCTTCGGCGCCGCGCGCCACCTGTCGCAAAATAGGCCTGATTTCTTAGCGAAACCCTGATTCGGCCGGCCGAAACATAGATTTTCGCGACCCTCGGCGCCAACACCCAGAAATTGGCTCGCAAGAAAATTCAATGATTTCCGCCAAAGAGTGAATTCGATGGGTCAATAATGTGACGGATTTGCGTCACCCCTTGATATTCGCATGGATAAACCATAGAAGGTATGGGAGTGAATAGTGAAAGCTGGATCGCATTGCCCGGGAGGCTGCCAGGAGGATGGCGCCACGCCAGGGGTAATATCCGACGCTGATGCGCATTCACCGAGGCTCTATCCGGTCATGCGACGTTTCCGCATGGAATTTCAGGCGGTTGGCCGCCACACGCTCGTGAAGTTCGGGCACATTCATTGGACCGCAAGGTCTTGGGCATAGACATTCTCGCTCGGTAAGACATTGACGCAAGCGATCTTATTCTCGACGGCAACGACAGATCATGCGGCTCCGCCGCGTCTCCGCCGCGCCCTCAGGATCGCGTCACGCCCCAACCGACGGGAAACATCATCCGGCAATCGGCGCGTCTCGCGCCCGGCACTCCCCCTTCCTGGCGGACCTTTGCGCCAAAGCCTCGATTGCCGAGGAGTTACAGATACATGGCAGACAAGATGCTTATCGACGCGTCTCACGCTGAGGAGACGCGCGTTGTAGTCGTACGCGGCAACCGCATTGAAGAATTCGACTTCGAGTCGCAGCATAAGAAGCAGTTGCGAGGCAATATCTACCTCGCCAAGGTTACCCGGGTCGAACCTTCGCTTCAGGCCGCTTTCGTGGATTACGGCGGCAATCGACACGGTTTCCTCGCTTTCGCGGAAATCCACCCAGATTATTACCAGATACCCCTCGCCGATCGTCAGGCTCTTCTGAGAGCCGAGGCCGAAGAACATCGTCGCGACGACGATTTCGAGCCTGTCGGCCGCGCCGAGCCCACCTCGTCCGCGCATGAGCCGGCCGCGGGCCTCGAAGAAGCTCCCCAGCCCGACATCGAATCCTGGCAGGGCCGCAGTTTCGAAACACAGGCCGCCCCCGCCGCCGAAGAGGCGCCCGCCGAGGTCGCCGTCGAAGCCGTCGACGCCGCGCCTGCGGAAGAGGCCGCTCCCGCCTTGGAGGCGGAGGCCGTCGAAGCGCCTGCCGAAAAGCCCAAGCGCGTCCGCAAGCCGCGCGCCAAGAAGGTGAAGGTCGAGGAAGCGCCCGTCGAAGCCGCGACCGAAGGCGAACAGCCGCCCGCGGACGCGTCCGAACCGTCCGACGACGACAAGGGCTCGACGCCCCCCGCCATGCCCATGGTCGCAGACGTCGATTCGATCTCCGAAGACGCCCGCCGTCGCGGCGGCGATGACGAGGACGACGACGATGATGACGACATCGACGAAAAGGAAGTGATCGAATCCGTCGGCGCCGAAGACGCCATGGAGGAGGTTCCCGATCGCGTCGTGCGCAAGCCGCGCAAGCAGTACCGCATCCAGGAAGTGATCAAGCGCCGGCAGATCCTGCTCGTGCAGGTCGCCAAGGAAGAGCGCGGCAACAAGGGCGCGGCGCTGACCACCTACCTGTCGCTCGCCGGCCGCTATTCCGTGCTGATGCCGAACACGGCGCGCGGCGGCGGAATTTCGCGCAAGATCACCAGCCCGCAGGACCGCAAGCGTCTCAAGGAGATCGCCCGCGAACTCGAAGTGCCGCAGGGCATGGGCGTCATCCTGCGCACCGCCGGCGCCAACCGCACCAAGGCCGAAGTCAAGCGCGACTTCGAATATCTGATGCGGCTGTGGGAAAACGTGCGCACCAAGACGCTGGAGTCGACCGCGCCGTGCCTGGTGTATGAAGAGGGATCGCTGATCAAGCGGTCGATCCGTGACCTCTACAACAAGGACATTTCGGAAGTCATTGTCTCCGGCGAGGAAGGCTATCGCGAAGCCAAGGACTTCATGAAGATGCTGATGCCGAGCCACGCCAAGGTGGTTCAGCCCTATCGCGACATTCATCCGATCTTCTCGCGCGCCGGCATCGAAGCGCAGCTCGACCGCATGCTGCAGCCGCAGGTGACGCTGAAGTCGGGTGGTTATATCATCATCAACCAGACCGAGGCGCTCGTCGCCATCGATGTCAATTCCGGCCGGTCCACACGCGAACATTCCATCGAGGACACCGCGCTCCAGACCAATCTGGAAGCGGCGGAAGAAGTCGCCCGCCAGCTGCGCCTGCGCGACCTCGCCGGTCTCGTCGTGATCGACTTCATCGACATGGAGGAGAAGCGCAACAATCGCCTGGTGGAAAAGCGCCTCAAGGACCACCTCAAGAACGACCGCGCCCGCATCCAGGTCGGCCGCATCTCGCATTTCGGCCTGCTCGAAATGTCGCGCCAGCGCATTCGCGCCTCGGTGCTCGAAAGCACAATGCAGGTCTGCCCGCATTGCAACGGAGCGGGTCTGGTGCGCTCGCAGTCGTCGGTGGCGCTGCATGTTCTGCGCGGCATCGAGGAGTTCCTGCTCAAGAGCACGACGCACGACATCATCGTCAAGACGCCGGCAGACACCGCGCTTTACCTGCTCAACCAGAAGCGCGGCACGATCGTCGATTATGAAAACCGCTTCGGCGTCTCCATCACGGTCATGGCCGGCGATGAAGGCGGCGCGCAGCACTTCATGATCGAGCGCGGCGAAGCCGTCGAGAATCCGGTCAAGATCGAGCAGCTCATCCACTTCCCCGTCGAGGAAGAGGAAGACGAAGAGATCGTCGAGATCGAGGACGAAGAAGACGACATCGAGGAGAGCGCTGCGCCGGCAGCCCCGCAGCAGGCGCGCTCCGACGACCAGTCGAACAAGAAGAAGAAGCGTCGTCGTCGTCGTCGCGGCGGCAAGCGTGACGGCGCCGACAACAACGGCGCGAACGGCTCGGACGACAATGGCGACGAAAGTGGCGACGACGATGACGACGCCAGTGAAGCCGACGACGCCAACGGCTCGGCGGAAGAGGTCGAGGGCGCCGACGCGTCGTCTGCCGACGCCGCTTCGGAAAGCGACAGCCGCAAGCGCCGCCGCCGCGGCAAGCGTGGCGGACGCCGGATGCGCGAAGGCGACGTGAACGGCTCGTCCGAAACCAACGACGCCGACGGTGAAGCCGCCGACGGGTCGGAGACGCAAGACGCGGCTCCGGAGAACGCGGCCGAACCATCGGCGACAGAAGCGCCCGCTCCGCGTCCGCGACGGGCTCGCGCCAACCGGGCCGAAGCCGCAGCCGCCCCGCAAGCCGTCGAGGCCGTCGTGGTCGAGGCCGCGGCGGAAGAGGCAGCCGAGCCAGTCGTCGCCTCCGAACCCGATGTCCCTTCGGAGCCTGCGGCTTCGACGGTCGCCGAAACGACGACGGAATCCGAGCCGGCCCCCGCGACCGAACCCGAGGACGATGCGTCGGCCGACGACAAGAAGGTTCGATCCAATCGCGGCGAGGCAGCGCTGCAGGCCTCGCAGCCGGTGGTCGTCTCGTCGTCCGGTCCCGAAAAGACCGAGGACGACGGCAAGCCGAAGAAGGGTGGATGGTGGCAAAAAAGGGGGTTTCTTTGATGCCCTCATCCGCCTGATCAAAGGCTGAGTTCAGGAGGTCCGTCTCGACATCGAGGCGGATCTTCGCATTTGTGAGGGGCGATTTTTCACGATCCCGCGAGAGCGGCCCCAGAACCGCCTTTTTCTATTTCCACGCCCGAGAGCGACGACTATAAACGGCCCGCCACACCGGCCGCACGAGAGGAAATTCGACGATGAAGACAATGACCTGGGCGGCCGCGCTCGTTTCGCTGATGGCGGCGTTCCAACCCGCGATCGCCGCCGACAGCTTCTCCAGTCAGCAGAAGGACGAGATCGGCGCGATCGTGCGGGACTATCTGCTCGCTCACCCCGACGTCTTGATGGAGATGCAGCAGGCGCTCGAGAAGAAGCAGAACGAAGCGCGCATGGCTCAGGCCAAGGTCGCCGTCGACGCCAACAAGGACCTGATCTTCAACGCGCCCTACGACCTCTCCGTCGGCAATCCGCAGGGCAAGGTCACCGTGGTCGAGTTCTTCGACTACAATTGCGGCTATTGCCGTCGCGCGATGAAGGACATGGACACGATCGTGAAGTCCAATCCCGATGTCCGTTTCGTGCTGAAGGAATTCCCGATTCTCGGACCCGACTCGGTCGCGGCCCACAAAGTGTCGGACGCATTCCGCGCGCTGGCTCCGGAAAAATATGGCGACTTCCACCGCGAACTGCTCAGTGGCGACCATGCCGACGAAGCGCGCGCCCTCGACATCGCCAAGACGCTCGGCGTGAGTGAGGAGGCGATCCGCGCCGAGATGGACAAGCCGGGTTTCGACGCGCGCGTCCAGGACGCCTACAAGCTGGCGACCGAACTCGGAATTTCCGGTACGCCGTCCTACGTCATCGGCAACGAGACGATTTTCGGCGCGGTCGGGGCCGACGCGCTCAACCAGAAAATCGCCAATGTCGGCCAGTGCGGCAAGACAGTCTGCTGATTTGTTGCAAAAGCCGGGAAAAGCGAATACATGGCTTTCCCGGCCGCCCCGCCTGTGTACAACCCCTCCGGCGCCACGCGGCCCTTTCCCTGTCACCCTCCCCGGTCTATAGGAGGGGATGCGTGCATGCAGGAAGAATGGATGACCCAGACTGTCTATATTTTGAACGGCCCCAATCTCAATATGCTCGGCAAGCGGGAGCCGGGAATTTATGGAGCCGCCACGCTCGACACGATCGCGGAGGATTGCCGCAAGACGGGCGCGGAACTGGGTTTTTCGGTGGACTTTCGCCAATCCAATCACGAGGGCGTGCTGATCGACTGGCTGCACGAGGCCAATGACAAGGCTGTCGCCGCGCTGATCAATCCCGGCGCCTACGGTCATACTTCGATCGCGCTGCACGACGCGATCCGCGCCATTTCCATCCCGGTGATCGAACTGCACCTGTCGAACATCCATGCGCGGGAAGAATTCCGCCACAAGACATGGACTGCGCCGGCGGTGAAGGGTGTGATCTGCGGTTTCGGGGCGCATTCGTACACACTGGCCATGCAGGCCGCCAGGACGATCGTCACATAACGATAATAGGACATTGAAAAATGGCTGAGAAGAAGACGGGCATTGATCAGGCGCTGATCCGCGATCTGGCCAACATCCTCAAGGACACGGATCTCACCGAGATCGAGGTCGAACAGGCGGATATGCGCATCCGCGTTTCGCGCAACACCCAGCAGGTGTTCGCCCAGGCTTCCATGCCGGCTTACGCGATGCAAGCGGCGCCGATGGCTGCGCCCGTGGCCGCCGCTCCCGCCGCCGTTGCGGCCGAAGCCGCGCCTGCCGCGCCGGCCGGCTTCAAGTTGACGTCGCCGATGGTCGGCACCTGCTACCACTCGCCGGCCCCCGGCTCCGCGCCCTTCGTGACCGTGGGCCAGCAGGTCAAGGAAGGCCAGACCGTGCTGATCATCGAAGCCATGAAGACCATGAATCAGATTCCGGCGCCGCGTTCCGGCAAGATCGCCGCGATCATGGTCGGCGACGCCGCGCCCGTCGAATTCGGCGAGCCCCTGCTTGTGATCGAATAAGGCGGATCCCATGATCTCCAAGATCCTCATTGCCAATCGCGGCGAAATCGCCCTCCGCGTGCTGCGCGCCTGTAAAGAGCTCGGCATCGCGACGGTCGCGGTGCATTCGACCGCCGATTCGGACGCGATGCATGTGCGTCTCGCCGACGAAAGCGTCTGCATCGGCCCGCCGCCGTCGCGCGACAGCTATCTGAACATCCATCAGATCGTCGCCGCCTGCGAAATCACCGGCGCAGACGCCGTGCATCCCGGCTACGGCTTCCTGTCGGAAAACGCCAAGTTCGCCGACATACTCGACGCGCACGGCATCACCTTCATCGGGCCGACCGCCGATCATATCCGCATCATGGGCGACAAGATCACCGCCAAGCAGACGGCGCAGGATCTCGGCATTCCCGTGGTGCCGGGCTCGGCCGGCGAAGTGCTGTCGGACGAGGACGCCCTCAAGACGGCGCGTGAAATCGGCTATCCCGTGCTGATCAAGGCAACCGCCGGCGGCGGCGGACGCGGCATGAAGGTCGCCAAGACCGAGGAAGATCTGCTCGAAGCCTTCAACACGGCGCGTTCGGAAGCGGCCAACGCCTTCGGCAACGATTCCGTCTATATGGAGAAATATCTCGGCAAGCCCCGGCATATCGAGATCCAGGTGTTCGGCGACGGCGCCGGCAACGCCATCCATCTCGGCGAACGCGACTGCTCGCTGCAGCGCCGCCACCAGAAGATCTGGGAAGAAGCCAATTCTCCGGCGCTCAACGTCGAGCAGCGGATGAAGATCGGCCAGATCTGCGCCGACGCGATGAAGAAGCTGAAATATCGCGGCGCCGGCACGATCGAGTTCCTCTATGAAAACGGCGAGTTCTATTTCATCGAAATGAACACGCGTCTGCAGGTGGAGCATCCGGTCACCGAAGCCATCACCGGCATCGACCTCGTGCATGAGCAGATACGCGTCGCTTCCGGCAACGGCCTGTCCGTGACCCAGGACGAGATCGTCTTCCAGGGCCACGCGATCGAATGCCGCATCAATGCCGAGGATCCCCGGACCTTCGTCCCCTCGCCCGGCACGATCACGCATTTCCACGCCCCAGGCGGCCTGGGCGTGCGTGTCGATTCCGGAGCCTATGCGGGCTACAAGATCCCGCCCTATTACGACAGCCTGATCGGCAAGCTGATCGTGCATGGCCGCACCCGTGTGGAATGCATGATGCGCCTGCGCCGCGTGCTCGACGAATTCGTCATCGACGGCATCAAGACGACGCTGCCGCTGTTCCAGGATCTCGTGTCCAATGCGGACATCGCCAATGGGGATTACGATATCCATTGGCTCGAGCATTACCTGGCCAATGACTGACGGGATTGCGTGATGGCGCGTTTATCGCATACCGCCGCCATCACGCCCGAGATCCTGCTCCGCGCCTATGCCGCGGGGCTTTTTCCGATGGCCGAATCGGCCGACGACCCGGATATCTTCTGGGTCCAGCCCGAGATGCGCGGCGTCATCCCGCTCGACGGCTTCCACGTTTCCAAGAGCCTCGCCAAGACCATTCGCAAGCGCCCGTTCGACATCCGCTTCAATACGGATTTCGACCAGGTGATCGTCAGATGCGGCGAGCCTGCGCCTGACCGTCCCTCGACCTGGATCAACCCGTTGATCCTGATGCTCTACAAGGAGCTCCATAAACTCGGCTACGCCCATTCGGTGGAGGCATGGGAGGGAGGCGAGCTTGTGGGCGGCCTCTACGGCGTATCGCTCGGCTCGGCCTTTTTCGGCGAGAGCATGTTTTCCCGCCGCACCGACGCTTCGAAGATCTGTCTGGTGCATCTGGTCGAGCGGCTGCGCGAAAAGGGCTTTACCCTGCTCGACACGCAGTTCACCACTGAGCATCTGAAGAGTTTCGGCGCGATCGACGTGCCCAAACGCGATTACGAGAAACTACTCGACCAGGCGATGCAATCGCCGGATCTCGATTTCTGAGTCTTTCCGGCAGGCTTAGTTGAAGTTCGGCTCGTCGAAATTCTGCTCTGGAGCCGTCAGGTCCGGCAAATTCTGCATTTCCACGGGCGCGTCCGGATCCAGCAATTCGCCATCGGCGGGCGGCGCGGGTTGCATCGTCGGAGCTTCCGTATCCGGCGCATTCTCGGTCGGCGTTTCGGTCTTCGGATCGGGGATAGGGGTCGTATCGATCTTGAAGCCGTCTGGACGCGGCACGTCCGAGGATTGCTTGCAGCCGGTCAACCAGATGTCGTAGATCGGGTGATCGACGGCGTTGAGGCCCGGAGAAGCGGCGAACATCCAGCCGCTGAAGATCCGGCGGATCTTGCGGTCGAGCGTGATCTCGTCGACTTCCACGAAAGTCGACTGCTTCTGCGCTTCGGTTTCGTCGCGGCTGAAGCAGACGCGCGGCGTCACCTGAAGCGCGCCGAACTGCACCGTTTCGTCGATATAGACGTCGAATGTGGTGGTGCGGCCGGTGATCTTGTCGAGGCCCGCGAACTCGGCCACCGCATTCTTGATCTTCGCCGCATCAGCAGGCGTGGCGGCGAGGCTTGCGCCAATCAAAAAGGCTCCGGACAAAACAGTCCGCAGCGTCGTCGATCGCATCCTAATCGAAGTCATCCCGTTCACGTATCGCAGTCTCCGGCCATGCGGTGTGCGTTAGACGGCAATTATGGCCGGATGAAGGGAGGCCTTAGCCGCGCGGCGTCCAGGCGTCGTAATCGCCGGTCACGCGATCGCGTTCGCCACCCGTGGCGAGCGAGCCCTTGGGACGGTAGGCGGCGGCCGAACCGGTCGGATTAGCGCGATGCGCCTTTTCCCATTCGCGCGCCGCATAGGTCTGCTCGGTCGGCGGAACGTCGGTGCGGTAATGCATCCAGCCGTGCCAGCCGGGCGGAATGGCGCTGGCGTCGGCATAGCCGTTATAGACCACCCAACGACGCGTACGGCCTTCGCTGTCCTTGCCGCCGGTGTAATAGGTGTTGCCGAACTCGTCCTGTCCCACCTTCTTGCCGAAGCGCCAGGTGTGAAACCGCGTGCCGATGGTCTGACCGTTCCACCAGGTGAAAATCTGCAGGAGAAGCTTCATGAGTCCGGAACCCTGAATATGCGGCGCGAGACTCCCCGCGCCCGAAAGAATGCTCTGCTTATGCCGCTGCGCAGCAAGAAAGTCCAGCGCCCTCTCACGCAAAATGGACCTGCGCCGGCTTGCAAATCGACGTCGGCGACGCCAATGTCCGCACCGGGGAACGAGACGCGAGGGGAGCGCGGAAGATGATGATGCGAATGATCATGCGGGTGACGGTCGCCCTGGCTCTGGCGGCTGCGGCGGCGAACGGCGCGCGCGCCGACGGCATCGCCATCGTGCAGGCGGTCGAACAGGCGACCGGGGTGTGCAATGGCGCCACGGCGGCCGAAGCCTTCGAATGCGCCAAGGACAAATGCGTCGCCGCCGGTGCCGCAGCGCGCGAGGACTGCCTGGAAATGACCTGGTGCCAGAGCGGCTGGACCGTCGACGTGTTCATGCAATCCACCGAAGGCCCGCATTGGCACGAATATCATTGCGGCTGGTCGAGCCGCGCGGAAGCCGAAGCTGCGGGCTCGCTCGCCTGCAATCCCGAACGCAAGACGCAGTTGATGGAATGCGCCGCCGTCCAGATCTACGATCCCGACGGCAAGGCGATGATGGAGAATTGAAAATGACTGATCTCGGCGACCTCGCCGCCCGCGCGCTGGGAGAAGTCAGCGCCTGCCTCTACAAGACCGATGAAGCGGAACTGGAGGCGTTGATCTCGCATCTGATCATTCCTCGCCGCATCGCGATCTACGGCTGCGGCCGCGAAGGGTTGATGATGCGCGCATTGTGCATGCGGCTCCATCACCTCGGCCTCGATGTCCACATGGTCGGCGACATGACCACGCCGCCGCTCGGCGAAGGCGATCTGTTTTTGGCGAGTTGCGGCCCCGGCTATCTCGCGACCGTCGATTCTCTGGCGCGGACGGCCAAAGCCGCCGGCGCGGCGATCGCGGTGATCACCGCCGAACCAGACGGAGCGACGATCAGGCTTTGCGACGCCGTGCTGACCATTCCCGCCCAGACCATGGCGCGCGACGAGGATCAGCCGACATCCTTCCTGCCGATGGGCAGTCTGTTCGAAGCGGCGCAATTCATGCTGTTCGAGATTCTGGTGATCCGGCTGCGTGACCGGATGGGCGAGACGGCCGAGACCATGCGCGCCCGCCACACCAATCTGGAATGATCAGAAGCTGAGCGTCTTCTCGAGAATGAGCGCGGGGATGCCGGAATTCTGAGTCCCGCAATTCTTGGTCCAGCCAACTTCCGCGAAGCCGAGCCCCGTGTAGAAGGCGACGGCGCGCTCGTTCTTCGGCTCGACCTCGAGCCGCATGCGCTTGGCCGAGGGAAAACAGGTCTCGACTTCGGCGAACAGGTCGCGGCCGATGCCCTGCCCCGTGAGCCCCGGCTCGACATAAATCATGTGCAGAACGGCGACGTCGACCTCGTCTTCGGCCATCGCCGCATAGGCCATGCCGCCGATGACCTTGCCGTCGTCGGCCACCACGAATTCCGAATCGGGGCGCTTGAGCCGCGTCTTCAGGGCCTCGACGGAATGCCAGGCTGCGGTGATCTCATCGACCTTGTCGGCGCCATAGAGCGTGTCATAGGTCGCATGCCAGCTCCGCCCGAGAAGGGCGGAGACGGCTTTGAGATCGCCCTCGGAGGCTGTGCGGACGAAGAACATCCGCGATCAGTCTTCGAGACCGAGCTTGGCTTTGACCAGCGCCTGCACCGCCTGCGGATTGGCCTTGCCGCCGGTCGACTTCATCACCTGGCCGACGAACCAGCCGGCCAGCGTCGGCTTGGCCTTGACCTTCTCGACCTGATCGGGATTGGCGGCGATGATTTCGTCGACGGCCTTTTCGATCGCGCCGGTGTCGGTGACCTGCTTCATGCCGCGGGCTTCGACGATCTCTGCGGGATCGCCGCCTTCGGTGAAGACGATTTCGAACAGATCCTTGGCGAGCTTGCCGGAGATGACGCCGTCCTTGATGAGATCCAGGATGGAGCCGAGCTGCGCCGGGCTGACCGGGCTGTCCTCGATGCCCTTGCCCGCCTTGTTGAGCGCGCCGAGCAGATCGTTGATCACCCAGTTGGCGGCGATCTTGGCGTCTCGGCCCTCGGCGAGCTTTTCATAGTAATCGGCGATCGCCTTTTCAGACACCAGAACCGAGGCGTCATAGACGGTCAGGCCGAGATCGCGAACGAACCGCTCCTTCTTGTCGTCGGGCAGTTCCGGCAGGTCGGCCAGGAGCGAGGCGACGAAGGCGTTGTCGAATTCGAGCGGCAGCAGGTCAGGATCGGGGAAGTAACGATAGTCATGCGCGTCTTCCTTGGAGCGCATCGACCGGGTCTCGCCCTTGCCGGCGTCGAACAGCCGGGTTTCCTGATCAATCGCGCCGCCCTCCTCCAGAATGGCGATCTGGCGGCGCGCTTCATATTCGATGGCCTGGCCGACGAAACGGATCGAATTGACGTTCTTGATCTCGCAACGTGTGCCGAACGCGCCGCCCGGCTTGCGCACGGAAACGTTGACGTCGGCGCGCATCGAGCCCTCGTCCATATTGCCGTCGCAGGTGCCGAGATAGCGCAGGATGGTGCGCAGCTTGGTGAGATAGGCCTTGGCTTCGTCGGACGAGCGCATGTCGGGCTTGGAGACGATTTCCATCAGCGCCACGCCGGAGCGGTTGAGATCGACATAGGACATGGTCGGATGCTGGTCATGCAGCGACTTGCCGGCGTCCTGCTCGAGATGCAGGCGCTCGATGCCGATTTCGATATCCTCGAACTGGCCCTGCCGATCCGGACCGAGCGAAATGACGATCTTGCCCTCGCCGACGATCGGATCCTTGAACTGCGAGATCTGGTAGCCCTGCGGCAGGTCGGGATAGAAGTAATTCTTGCGGTCGAACACCGAGCGGTGATTGATCTGAGCCTTCAGGCCGAGACCGGTGCGCACGGCCTGCTTGACGCATTCCTCGTTGATGACGGGGAGCATGCCCGGCATGGCGGCGTCGACGAGCGACACATTGGCGTTCTGCGGCCGGCCGAACTCGGTCGAAGCTCCCGAGAAGAGCTTGGACTGGCTGGTGACCTGGGCATGGACTTCCATCCCGATCACCACTTCCCAATCGCCGGTGGCGCCGGCGATGAAGCGTTTCGGATCGGGGGTGCGGACATCGACTATGCTCATTCTTGAAGCCTTCTTGCATGCATAAAGCGTGGAACTTTCCGGTAGAGCAAATGCGTTTGGGAGGCAAGCGTGGAGTCCTCACCGGACTGACGCAGGCTTGCAACGGGCGGGAAAAAATGCGGGACAACAGTGTGCGGCGCAAAAGCCGCCGAGGCGCCGAGGCTTCTATCAGAGTTTTCTTTCTGATACCGTTTTCGCGGAAAGCAGGTATATAGAGGCCATGTTGAGTTTAAAGGCGCATATACGGGCCTCGTCCTTGATCGCACTTCTGGTCCTTCCGGTTTATGAAAAGCCGGCAATGGCCTTCGAGATCTTCGGGATGAAGTTCTTCGAAGACGAAGACGATGCGGCGGCCGTGTCCGACCCGGTGCGCTATGCGCTGAATTTCGATCCGGGCGAGGACGATCTGCGCAAGGATCTCGAAGGCGCGTCGCTGCTGTTCCAGGAGCAGGAAAAGCCCGTGTCCGGCGATCTCGGCGTGGTCATCAAAGCCCGCGACGATCGCGACCGTCTGCTTGCCGCTCTTTACGAACAAGCGCGATACGGCGCCGTCATCGATATCAGCGTCAACGGCGTGCCGGTCGACGACTTGCCGCCGGTTCCGGATTTCCCGCGTGACAGACCCGTGCCTGTGTCCGTGAAGGTAGCGCCCGGACCTGTCTTCAAGCTTGCCGAGACGAAATTGGGCGCCGACGCCGCACAGTTCGATCCAGGCGATCTCGGACTGAAGACCGGCGACGCCGTGGGCGCAGGACAAGTGATCACCGCCGCCGGTCGCGTGGTGGAGAATCTCGAAAAGGAGGGCCGACCGCTCGCCAAGCTGACCGGCCGCGAACTGGCCGCCGACCACAAGACCAGTGAGACGACGGTGACCATCAATGCCGAGGGCGGCCCGGTGGCGGATTACGGCAACGTCTCCATCAAGGGCTCGCGGACCGTCGACCCGGAATTCATCCGGCAATGGGCGCGCCTGAACACCGGCGAGCGTTACGACCCCGAAAAAGTGAAGGAAGCGACGGAGCGGTTGCGAAAGCTCGGCGTCTTCTCCTCCATCGCCATCACCAAGTCGCGCCGTCTCGACCAGAGCGGCCGCATTCCGATGGCGATTACGGTTGCGGACGGCAAGCAGCGCTATTTCGGCGCGGGCGCCGAATTCTCGACCATCGACGGCATCGGTCTCTCCGCCTATTGGGGCCACCGCAACCTGTTCGGCGGCGCCGAATCGCTGAAGATCAGCGGCGCGGTGTCGCGCCTCGGCAGCACGCTGGACTGGAAAGAACTCGGCTACGACTTCTCGATCCTGTTTTCAAAACCCGCCGCCTTCAACCAGATCACCACCTTCAATGCCGGAGTGATCGCCAAGAACGAAAATCCGGACGCCTATCGGGCCTCGACCATCTCGATTTTCGCCAACACCAGTTTCGACGTGACCAGCAAGGATGTGGCGACGGCGGGCGTGGACCTCACCGCCAACCGAACCAAGGACGTGTTCGGCAAGAACGACTATCTGATCGCCTCCGTGCCCTTGAGCTGGACTCGCGACGCCACCGACAATCCGCTCGACGCCACGGAAGGCTACAAGCTCGACCTCTCCGCCATCCCGAGCTACGAAGCGCTTGAAGGAACTCCTTTTTCTTCCTTCGAGGGATCGGTGTCAGGCTATTGGGGTCTCGGCGAAGAGAACGGCGTGGTGCTGGCCGGCAAGCTGTCGCTGGGCACGCTGGTCGGCGTCGACCAGTTGAAGGATGTGCCGGCCATCAGACGTTTTTACGCCGGCGGCGGCGGCTCGGTGCGCGGCTACGGTTATCAGGAGATCAGCCCGCGCAATGGCGACGGCGACGCGACGGGCGGTCGTTCCTATGCGATCACCTCGATGGAAGCGCGGGTGAAGGTCACGGAAAAGATCTCCGTCGTGCCTTTCATCGACATCGCCTCGGTCAACAAGGCGCTCTATCCCGATTTCAGCGATTTCCGCGCCGGCTATGGCGTGGGCTTCCGCTACGCCACCGGCCTCGGCCCGATCCGCGTCGATGTCGCCCTGCCCAGCAAGAAATATGATGGCGGGTCGTCCTTCGGCATCTATGCCGGCATCGGCCAGTCATTCTGAGGAGGCGTTCGTGGCCCATATGAGTTTCACCGCCTTCCTGTTTCGCAGCCTCCGCTATGGACTGATCACGCTGCTGAGCCTGATCGCGCTGATAGCCGTGCTTATCGGCGCGCTCGGCTTCACCGCGCGCGGCAACCAGTTTCTCGCCGACCAGGCGGCGGCGTTCCTCGAAAGCCCCGATCTCAAGCTCGATATCGACGGGCTCAGCGGTCTGCTCGACGGCTCCGTGCATATCGACGGGCTGACCGTCGCCGACAGCCGCGGCGTCTATGCGACAGTTCGGGATGTCGATCTTACCTGGCGTCCTCTCGACCTTCTGAAGGCCCGGGTGCAGATCGATGCGTTGCGTGCAGGCGAGGTCGCCGTGTCGCGACCGCCCGTGACCACAGTGGAGACGGTTGACGACGGCGCGTCTTCCGGCCTGCCTGTGGAGATCGCGCTCGACAGGCTCGCACTGCCGCGCATCGATCTCGGGGCGGCGTTGATCGGCCGCGACGCGTCCTTGTCGGCCGAAGGCTCGGCGAAACTCCTGGCCAACGCCGTCGCTGCGACGCTCAACGCCTCGGAGCGCGCCCGTCCCGAAGCCCGCGCCCGGGCGGTCGTCGACTACCGACTGGACAGCGGCGCGCTGAAAGCGGATATCGACGTCGTCGAGCCCGCCGGTGGTCTGATCGCCAATCTCCTGCAACTGCCTGGCCGCCCGGATGTGGCGCTGTCGCTGAAGGGCGACGGCACGCTCGACAATTGGCGCGGCGCCGCCACAGGCATGGTGAGCGGCCAGAACGTGCTGCGCATCGAAGGCGGCGGCGGACGCGCATCCGACGGCGCGGTCACCGTGTCGGTAACGGGCGGCGGCCAGTTCGCCGAACTTCTTCCGCCGGAGATCCGGCCTTTTTTGACCGGCGACACGCGCCTCGATCTCGACGCGTCGCGGTCGGTCGACGGGGCGATCACCATTTCCAAGGGCGCAATCGCCAATGACCGCTTTCGCATCGACGCGCAAGGCAAGCTCGATCCCAAGGGCGAGGCCGATCTCGCGCTGACGCTTGTCCCGGCAGGCGACGGCTTGGCGCTGCAAATGCCGGGCGACGACGCCGTCTCGGCGACCGTGCGGAGCGCAAAGCTCGCCCTGTCCGGCCCCTATGGCGCGGCGAAACTGTCGGCGGAAATCGACGCAGCGGAGATCAAGACGCCGCAGGCCGGTTTGGCCGATGCGAAGGTGACGGCTCGAAGCGACAGCCTCGATCTCGCCACGGCGTCGGGACGCATCGAATTTACGGGCGACATCGGCGCGCTGACGATGAGCGACGCTACCGCCGCCAAGCTCTTGAACGGCCCGGCGCGCTTGTCGGGCGCAGCCGTGGTGGACGCCGGCGCCATAACAATCGAGAAATTCAGGCTGGAAGCCGCAAAGGCGTCGGTCGACCTCGCCGGCCGCTTTGACAGAACACAGGGATCGGCCGAGGCGGATTTCGCCATCGACGCCGATCTCGCCGCGGTCGCCCCCCCACAAGGTAGCGCCGCGCTGGCTGGACAAACCAAACTCGCGGGCTCCGTCGTCTATTCCGCGCAAGCCGGCGTGGCGCTGGACAATCTCAAGCTCGACGCCAAGGCGCTCGATGCGACCGGCAAGGCGACATTGGGCGCGGATCAGAGCTTGACCGGCGCTTTGGATCTGGCGCTCTCCGACGCCAGACTCTTCGACCCCAACGCCTCCGGCGCCGCCAAGGCGACGGTGACGCTCTCGGGTTCACTGAACGCGCCGAAAGCCGAGATCGTGCTGTCGTCGGATCAACTGGCTTATGCCGGACAGACGCTCGCGAAACCCGCGGCGACCGTGTCGGCTGGATTGAAAGACGGCGCTCTGGAGGCGACGGTCGACCTTGCGGCCGAGTATCGCGGTCTGCCGCTCTCGCTCACGAGCGGCGTGAGCACGGCCGACGGCGCCGTCGTCGCAAGGAACCTCACCGCCTCGCTCGGCAAATCCTCGGCGGCGGGCGATCTCACCCTCAACGCCCGCGGCGTTCCCGAAGGACAAATCGCCTTCAAGCTGGAGGATCTCGACCAACTCGCCGGTCTCGCCGGCCAGACGGCTCAAGGCGCGCTGGCGGGAACGGCCAAACTTTTCGACAACAACGGCAAGATCGGCCTCGATCTCCAGGCCTCGGGCGACAGGATCGCCGCCCAAGGCGCGGACCTCGCCTCACCGGAACTAACGCTGCGTTCGGACGATCTGCTGGCGCAAGCCGTCACGGGAGACGTCGCCGCCAAGTCCTTGACGGCGCAGGGCGCGACGGTCGTTGCGCCCAAGCTCGATCTGGCCTTTGCGGAGCAGAAGCTTCGCTTCGATCTCGCTGCGGAACTCGACAAGGCGCCCCTCGCGGCGACCGGAACCGTGGACCTCTCCACCCCGTCGCCGCGTGTGACGATGGACCGGCTGGAAGCCGCCCCGCGCGGGGTCCCCTTGAAATTCGGCGCCGGCAAGACCTTGTCGCTGACGGAAGGCGGCAGCGTCACGCTCGACGCGCTGAATATCGCGATGGGCTCCGGCGCCGTCACCGTCAGCGGATCCGCGGGGGCGGAACTGGATCTGACCCTGGACATCAAGGACCTGCCGCTCGATATCGCCAACCGCTTCGTCGCCGATCAGGCGATCGGCGGCTTCGTGTCGGGCAAGGTCAGGATCACCGGCAAGGCCGCCGATCCCAAAGCGGATTTCGATCTCAAAGCCACGGCGCTCAGCGCAAACGCGTTGGCGACCAATGGCCTGCCGCCGCTCGACGCCGATGTCAGCGGCCGCTACGCCGCCAAAGTCGTCGACGCCACCATCGCGACCACGATCCGCAACGAGCCGGTCACGCTGAAAGCGCGGGTCGACATCTCCACGCCCGGGATCAAAATCGACGGCCTCGACATCCGGGCCGCCGGCGCAAAGATCAACGGCGGCGTCTCGCTGGACACGGCGAACCAGCCGACAGGGACGTTCCAGTTCGACATACCGGACGCAGGCAAACTGGCGGCGCTGGCCGGCCGAAAGGCAGAGGGCGCCTATGACGGCTCGGTCCGCATTGCTCCGATCGATAAGGGTCTGTCCGTCAATGTCACGGCCAAGGGCGATGTGCGCGAGCAGCCTTTGTCGCTGTCGCTCGACCTGACGCGCCAGTCGGGCCTGATTGCACTGCCGGCCTTTGACCTGTCGCTCGGCCCCAACAAGGCCAACGGCGCGCTGACGCTCAACCCGGACCTGCTGCCGACCGGCAAAATCAATTTCGACCTGCCCGATCTGTCGCTGCTCGCCGCCATGGGCGGGCAGACGGCGGAAGGCGCGCTCAAGGGCCAGGCCGACATCCGCGCCGAAAACGGCCGCCTCGCCGCCGACGTCACCGCCAAGGGCGCGCTGCGCGGCCAGGAGATCGACATCAATCTCAAGGGCGCCCAAACGGCTGCGGGCGGGATTTCCATCCCTTCCCTCAACGCCATGATCGGCCCCAACCGCATCGAAGGCGCGATCAAACTCGACAGCCGGTACAAGCCTGAGGGACAGGTGCGATTCACGCTGCCCGATCTCGGCCTGATCGGCGCTCTGGCGGGGCAACCCATCACCGGCGCGCTGGAAGGCGAAAGCAAGTTCGCCAGCAAGGGCGACGCGATCGAAGCCACCGTCAAGGCCCGCAGCAAAAGCCTCTCGGGCTTCGGCGCCGAAATCAAGGGGCTGAACGCCGATATGTCGTCGCCCGATCTGCTGCGCGGCGTCGTCACGGGCTCCGTGAGGGCCGATCGCATCGCCCAGGGGGCCAACGCCGTGGACGCGCTGGCGCTCGACTTCGACCGCCAGGGCGCCGCGACGCAATTTGCGTTGACGGCGAAACTCGATGGCGCGCCGGCCGCCGCCAAGGGCAAGCTGACGCCCGAAGGCGATGGATTGCGGCTCGATCTCCAGACGCTGTCGGCCGCCCCGCGCGGCGTGCCGGTCAAGCTTACGGCGCCCGCCTCGCTCGTCATCGCCGGCGGCGCTGTCGATCTCGGCGAGATCAAACTGGCGCTGGGCGGCGGCTCCGTCACCGTCAAGGGCGCGGCGGGCGGCGAAAAACTGGCGCTCGACGCGCGCATCTCCGCTCTTCCCGCTCAGCTGGCCAACAGCTTCTCGCCGGGTCTCGGCGCGAGCGGGGCGATCAGCGGGACCGCATCCGTCGCCGGATCGCCGTCGCAGCCGAGGATCGGCTTCGACCTCGCCTGGAAGGGGGCCGAAACCGCCCAGACCCGCGCCGCCGGCCTCGGCGCCTTCGCCATCACCGCCAAAGGCGCCACCAAGGGCGACGCGCTCAGCCTTGATGTGACGGCCAATGGCGGCGGCGGATTGAACGGCCGCGTCACCGGCTCGGTGGGACTGACCGGCGCCCCCAGCCTGGCTTTGAAGGCCCAGGGCAAGCTGCCCTTCGCGGCGCTCGGCAGCCTCACGGCGCCGCAAGGGCTTGCGCTGAAGGGCGCTGCGGACTTCCAGCTGTCGATCTCCGGCGCCGCGACCAACCCCAACATCACCGGCCGCATCTCGACCAGCGGCGCCGAAGTCACCGTCATCCGCCAGAACTTGGTGATCAACAAAATCGCCGCCACGATCGATCTCGACGGCAAGCAGGCGCGGATCTCCAGGCTCACCGGCAATTTTGCTTCGGGCGGCTCCCTGGCGGTGGGCGGGACCATCGGCATTGCGCCGGGCTCCAATTATCCCGCCAATCTCACCATCGATCTCAACCGCGCCGTCTATACGGACGGGCGCATCGTGGCGGCGAAATTGAGCGGCAAGCTGACGCTGACCGGCCCGCTGGTCGCCGGTCCCCAGCTCGGCGGCGAAATCCGCATCGCCCGCGCCGACATCACCGTGCCGCAGAGTCTGCCGGGCTCGCTCGGCAAACTGAACATCCGCCATGTCGATCCGCCCGCCGATGTCGCGGCGCAAGCCAAGGCGATCGGCTCCAAGAAGGCGAGCGCCGATCAGGGCGACACGGGCGCCGACGACGCCGGCTTCAAGCTGAACCTGACGATTTCGGCCCCGCGCCAGATCTTCGTGCGCGGCCGCGGCCTCGACGCCGAACTCGGCGGCCGCGTGCGCGTAGCGGGCACGGCGGCCAATCCCCGCGTCATCGGCGCGTTCAATATGCGGCGCGGACGCCTTTCGATCGTCGGACGTCGGCTCGATTTCACGTCGGGCTCGATCTCGTTTACCGGCGGCATGATGCCGGCGCTGGATCTGGTGGCGACGTCGACCCTGAGTTCGACGACGGCGACCGTCAGCGTGGCCGGCCCGGCGAGCGATCCCAAAGTGACGTTCTCGTCGTCGCCTTCGCTGCCGCAGGACGAGATCCTCGCGCAGCTGATCTTCGGCCGGTCGGCTTCCAGCCTTTCGGCGGTTCAGATCGCGCAGCTGGCGGATGCGGTGGCGTCGCTGGCCGGCGGCCAGTCGTCGTCGCTGTTCGACAAATTGCGCCAGGGGCTGGGGGTCGACGACCTCGATCTCGGCACCGACGAGAACGGCAATACGGCGCTGTCTGTCGGCAAATACATCAACAAGCGCACCTATCTGCAGTTCCAGCAGGGCTCGGATTCGAGTTCGACGCGAGCGATCATCAATCTCGATGTCGGCAAGGGCGTGAAGCTGAAGGGCTCGGCCGGCGCGGATGGCTCCACCGGCGCCGGCGTGTTCTACGAGAAGGAATATTGACGATTAGAATTCGCCGTAGACCCGCTGGGTCTCCTGTGGCTGCAGCCGCTTGACGAGACCCACCGTATCGACGTCGCGGTCGAGCTGCGGCGACCAGGAGGCGGTCATCCAGCTGATTTCATAGCCGTGGTGGCGCAGGAATTCGATCGCCTTCTCGTTCTGCGAATGCGTCTCGATCGTGGCGACCTCATAACCCTGCCCCTCGATTTCGCTTTCCAGACGGGCGAGCAGCAGTTTGCCGAAGCCTTGGGACTGCCAGATCGGATCGACCCAGAGATCGCTGATGTGATTGTCGAGCCGCTCCCGCGCCGCCCAGGCGGCTGCCTGACCGCCCTGTTCGGCGACGTCGATGGTCAGGAAATTGTTGACGGTGAAGGCGAGGAAGGCGCGTTCGGCGTTGCGGCGCAGAAGCCCGATATCGATCCAGCCGGCGACCGCGCTTTCCCAGGCGCGAATGCCGATCGCGGCCAGAGCCATCGCTTCGTCTTCCCGCGCATTCCGGATGCTGGCCATCCGTCCTCCTATCCTGTTCACCTGCAATCGAAATACGGATTCGGGCTTTGGTCAAGCAAGCGTTTGGGAAGGCTGCCCTGTTGACGCGTTTTTAAGCATGTTTTATGAAAACCGGGTCATAGGAGACTGGATGTCGAACTCGTCGGAGCTTGTCTGAACCGTCCTGCCCGGTTTTTGTCCGCGCAGGAGTGAAATCATTGCCCGCCTCGCAGAGGAGGCTCGGGCCGTTTTTTCTTGCTCGTCTATCGAGCCTTCAGGGTTCCGACCATCATGGACATCACCCGCGCCGAACAGCGCATCCTCCACTTGCTCGCCCAGGGCGGCTTCATCGAACGCGACCGCCGCGCCAGCAAGATCGCCTCCGTCCGCTGCTTCACCCGCGACGGCTGGCTCTATCCCGGCCTCGACATCAACCTCTTCCGCAAACTGAAGCGGCTGAGAGCGATCTCGTCGAAATCAGGCCAGCCCTACCGCATCACCGAACGCGGGTTGATGCTGGTGCGGGCGCAGTTGGACAATCAGTAGGATTGGGTTGGTTGCGCCGCTGCCTATGGCGTAACCATCTCATTCGTCATGCTCGCCCTTGTGGCGAGCATCTGCCCACGTCGCGACACCCGCATCCTCACCGGACCCACGGCAGATCCTTGGGACGAGCCCAAGGAAGACGACGCAATTGAAGACGGCGGAATATCCGAACGGCCGAACGTCAGCCTCCGACGATCGCCCGAATGAGCTTGGCGAGAGGCTTCTCATCACCCGAAAAGCTATCGATCATGGCCTGGATGACGCGATCCTGAACAAGGACATCGTCGTCGAAGGACATGCCTGCATTTTCAGCCAACAGAGATAGAAACGCCAGTTGGGTACGGCCATTGCCTTCTCGGAACGGGTGGACCGCATTGATCTCCGCAAGCACATGCGGCGCCTTCTCAGCAAACTCCTGCGGCGCCAGACCCACGAGATGATCGGACGCGGCCAAGGCTGAAAATATGCGCAGCATTTCGCGATCGATATATTCGGGATAACAAAACCAGTTACCACCCTTGCCGATCCGTATCGTCCTAGGTTTTCCCGCCCATTGGTAGACGTCCTGAAAAAGATGGCGATGGAGCGCTTTGTAATGCCCGTAATCGAGGTCCCCGGACGGCCAATCTTCATCCGCGCGGGTCAAGAACATCGCGAGTTCAAATTCGTCGAGGTCGTCCTGCCGACGCAACCCCATCTTGTTTTTGAGAACGGTCGTTCCGGTGTAACACAGTGGGTCTGGCTCAGCCGTGTAAACCACTAGGAAACGATCTTGCTCCGGAAGTGGGCCTTGATGGCCGCTCGGCGCTCGTCACCGGGGCGACCTCTCGTCTCCAGCAACACAGCCTCCATGCGGGGAGTAAGGCGCAGCCCCTCGACGGCGCTGATCTTCTCGCCGCGCTCGCTTGTAAGCTTGCCGCCGGTCATAGTGATTTTGCCTTTTCGGGCGTCGCGCGTCATCTGCTTGGTCATGCGAGCAAGGCTAGCACAGGGCCAGCAAATCGGCAATTCCACCCGTTAATGACGATGGGGCAGTGAGTTTGGCTCTGTCGCGTTCAGGCCCCGTTTACGCGGCGAGAAGGATCTCCTCCGTCATGCTCGCCCTTGTGGCGAGCATCTGCGCACGCCGCGACACCCGCATCCTGACCGGACCCACGGCAGATCCTTGGGACAAGCCCAAGGAGGACGGCGGAGGTGGAAAACATAAGAAAAAAGCCCGCCGGCGCAGCGCTCGGCGGGCTTTTTTCAAGACTTATTTCGTCGGCTTACCACCACTTGGTCGGTTCGAACTTTCCTGCCGCCTGTTCGATGACATGAGCGGTCTTAAACAGGGTTTCCTCGTCGAACGGCTTGCCGATCAGCTGCAGGCCGAGCGGCAGACCCTTCTGGTCGAGGCCGGCGGGCACGGCGATGCCGGGGAGACCGGCCATGTTGACCGTCACCGTGAAAATGTCGTTGAGATACATCTTGACCGGGTCGTTGGCCAATTCCTCGTCGGCGATGCCGAAGGCGGAGGACGGGGTGGCGGGCGTGAGAATCGCGTCGACGCCGGCGTTGAAGGCCAGTTCGAAATCGCGCTTGATCAGCGTCCGCACCTTCTGGGCGCGGATGTAATAGGCGTCGTAATAGCCGGCCGACAGCACATAGGTGCCGATCAGAATGCGGCGCTTGACTTCTTTACCGAAGCCTGCGGCGCGGGTCTTCTCATACATGTCGAGAATGTCCTTGCCCTCGACGCGCAAGCCGTAGCGCACGCCGTCGTAGCGGGCGAGGTTCGACGAGGCTTCAGCCGGCGCCACGATATAGTAAGCCGGCAAAGCATATTTGGTGTGCGGCAGCGAGATATCGACGATCTCGGCGCCGGCGTCCTTCAGCCAGGCGATGCCCTGCTGCCAGGACGCATCGATTTCTTCCGGCATGCCCTCGACGCGATATTCGCGCGGAATGCCGATCTTGACGCCCTTCATCGACTGGCCGAGCGCCGCTTCGTAATCCGGAACCGGCAGGTCGACCGAGGTCGTGTCCTTGGGATCGACGCTGGCCATGGATTTCAGCAGGATCGCGGCGTCGCGCACGTCGCGGGCGATCGGGCCGGCCTGGTCGAGCGACGAGGCGAAGGCGACGATGCCCCAGCGCGAGCAGCGGCCATAGGTCGGCTTGATACCGACGGTGCCGGTGAAAGCGGCCGGCTGGCGGATCGAGCCGCCGGTGTCGGTGGCGGTCGCGCCGGCGCAGAGCTGAGCGGCGACGGCGGCCGCAGAGCCGCCCGAGGAGCCGCCGGGCACGAGTTCGGCGTTGGAGTTCTTCGCCTTCCAGGGGTTCTTGACCGGGCCGTAATAGGAGGTTTCGTTGGACGAGCCCATGGCGAACTCGTCCATATTGAGCTTGCCCAGCATCACCGCGCCGTCGTTGAAGAGGTTCTGGGTGACGGTCGATTCATATTCCGGCTTGAAGCCGTCGAGGATATGGCTGCAGGCCTGGGTGTGCACGCCCTTGGTGGCGAATAGATCCTTGATGCCCAGCGGAATGCCTTCGAGCGCGCCGGCATTGCCGGCGGCGATGCGGGCGTCCGACGCCTTGGCCTGTGTGCGGGCCAGTTCGGGCGTCACCGTCACATAGGCGTTGATGGCGGGATTTGCCGCTTCGATGGCGCTGATATAGGCGTCGGTCAGTTCGACGGCGGAAATTTCCTTGGCGGCAAGTTTTCCGCGGGCTTCGGCAATGGTGAGGCGTGTCAAGTCGCTCATCGGTCGGTCACTTCATGTCTGGCGGGTCACCGCGCGTCAAAAGGGAAATGTCGAAAGCGGGAGGCGGCGGGCCGCCTCGACCTTATTCGACCACTTTCGGAACCTGGAAGAAATTGCTGTCGGTCAGCGGCGCATTGGCCACGACACGCTCGGCGATATTGCCGTCGGTCACCACATCGGCGCGCTTCTTCATCGCCATCGGCGTCACAGATGTCATCGGCTCGACGCCGTCAACATCGACTTCCGACAGCTGTTCGACAAAGCCCAGAATGGCGTTGAGTTCGCCGGTGGTCTTCTCGGCTTCTTCCTCGGTCACAGCCAGACGCGCAAGCCGCGCCACACGCTTCACCGTCGCCACATCAACAGACATGTCCTACTCCAAATATCATTCGCCTCGCCCGCTATAAAGCCGCCCGCCACGGCGCGCAACGGCTTTTTCCCCGACGGACGAGGCGATCGACAGATCAGAAGGTCAGGACTTCGCCAACCTTGGGCGCCGCGACTTTCGTCTTGTGACCCTCCATGCCGGCCACGAATTTCTCCGCCGTCGGATCGAGCAGACCGAAGGTGGCGTAGTGGCAGGGAACGGCGGTTTCGAAGGAGAAGAAACGCTGGCAGGCGAGCGCGGCCACCGCCCCACCCATGGTGAAGCGGTCGCCGATCGGCACGAGACCGATCTGTGGCTGGTGCAACTCATTGATCAGCGCCATGTCGGAGAAGATGTCGGTGTCGCCCATGGCGAGGACGGACGGCGCATCGTCGAAATGCAGCATCAGGCCGTTGGCGTTGCCGAGCGCATGCGACACGCCGTCTTCGGTGACATGGGCCGACGAGTGCAGCGCATTGGTGAAGGTGGCGGAGAAACCGTTGAAGGCGATCGTGCCGCCGGTATTGCCCTGCTCGACCTTCTTGACGCCGCGATGGCCGAGCCAGGCGGCGAGATCGGCGTTGGCCAGCACTGTCGCGTCGAGTTCGCCGGCCAGCGCGATCGTATCGCCGACATGGTCCATATGGCCATGGGTGAGCAGGATATGGGTGACGCCCTTGGTGACATCCTTGAGATCCTGGCCGGCAAAAGCGGGATTGTGGCTGAGGAACGGATCGATCAGGATCGTGGCGGACGCCGTTTCGAGGCGGAAGGCGGCATGGCCAAGCCAGGTGAGTTTCATATGTCGACCTTTCTGAAAAATGACTCGCAAACTGTTACGCAACACAAGCGCAAAGGTTCGTCAGCCGTGTGAAGCTATGGCTTTTTTATGTGGATGGCGCTAGTCCGGCAAGATGAGCATTTTGAGCATCGAAGACCTGTCCACGTTCCTCGCGCCCGGCGACATCGTCGCGGGGCTCGATCTCGGCACCACGACCATCGGCCTGTCGGTCTCCGACAAGGGCCGCAGCTTCGCCAATCCCCGGCCGGTGATCAATCGCAAGAAATTCACCCTCGACGCGCAGGTGCTCTTGGCTTTCGCCGATAAGGAACAGGTGAAGGCCTTCGTGATCGGCCTGCCGATCAATATGGACGGCAGCTCCGGCCCGCGCGCCCAGGCGACGCGCGCCTTCGTGCGCACCATGGGGGAGAAGACCGACATTCCCTTCACCTTCTGGGACGAACGGCTGTCGACGGTGGCCGCCGAACGGGCTTTGCTGGAAATGGACGTGTCGCGCAAGAAGCGGGCGGAGCGGATCGATTCCGCCGCCGCGACCTTCATTCTTCAGGGCGCTCTCGACAGATTGTCGTCGATCGAAAGAGCGGCCTCGGCCGACTGATCCCTGCCCTTCCAGCGCCGATAGGCGGCGGCGATCTTCTTGCGGCGGCGGAAGGCCAGGATGGAGAAGAGCGCCAGGCTGTCGATGATGACAGCCTTCAGAACCAGCGGCGGAATATCCTGCGGCGGTATGCCGAGCACGTTGCCGTAGATCTCGAAAACGAGATCATGAAGCTGCCGCGTCAGGATCAGATAGCCGAAATTGATGTCGTAATAGGACAGCCAGTACCAGGAGCCGAGCAGCGTCAGCGGCAGGGCCCAGAGGATCAGGATCCATTTCATCGCGCCGCCTCCAGTCCCGGAAAGCGGGTCGACAGCATGGAGCCGAAAAGCCGATCGAACAGCCCCATCACGCAGATACCGATCAACGGCGCGGTCAGATCCTGCGCGATCAAGCACAGCACGCCTCCGATGGCGATGGCCGTTCCGATGTTTCGAGCGCGTCTACGCATGACACTCACGCCTGTTAACCCTGTCCCGACTGTCACAGGTTAACATTTGAGGCGCAACGTAAACCATTTGTTAAGGTTAATTTCGGCCCGTCCGCCTGTGGACGACGCCCCGATCCGGGGTCACGGATAGACGCCGCGCACCAGCTTCTGCACCGCCTGCTCCACCTTCTTCCAGTCCTTCTCGGTTTTCAGAACCGTCGAGCCGAGGCGCCCGCCGGCTTCGGCGGACAATACGATCTGCTGCACCGCGCCGAGCAGAATCACGTTCATCAGGCCGGTGTCGACGCCCTTGGGCGGGGCCATGCCCGCCCTCACCCGGGCGATCCAGTCGCCGAGCGCGCGGGCCCGGGCGTCGGCCAGCTTGCGCACCTGCGGGCTGTTTTCCGACATTTCCCAGGCGATGATCCTCTTCATCAGCGGGTCGCTGCGCAGGGCCTCCATGAACAGCAGCAGCAACCGTTCGACGAGGTCGCCATAGGTCAGCAGAAATCCGCCGCCGCCATTGTCGGGCATCTTCTCCTCGACCCAGCCTGCGAGCTCGCGGCCGATCGCCTCCACCAGCCCGTCCATGCCGCCGTAATAGCGATAGATCAGCTGCTTGTCGCAGCCGGCCCGGCGGGCCACCGCGTTGACGCCGAATTTCTGGAAGCCGCCCTCGGCGAGCAGTTCGGAGGCGGCTTTCAGGATCCGCGCAGTCGTCGCCGCCCTGTCCCGCATGGGAAGCTCGCCGCCACCCATCATTTCCGTCCTATCCAGCATGACGCCCCCGAAAACGCGTTGGTCTTCCGGTGATAGCGAGGCGCCGTGACGGAGGCAAATTGGTTAACGAAAGTTTCAGGGGATAAGTCACCCGGTGGTGATGGCGGGATTTGGGGTGCGCCTGCGCGCCCACCTGGCCGCGTCGCCATGCGGCGAGAGCGGATTTTGCTTGCGTCGGCTCATACAGCCGCCCGCGCCGCGACTTCCATCTTGGGCTTGGGCGCGGTCAGGAGCTTGATCGGCACGAGCGGGCTCGCCTCGGAATTCGGCATTTCCACCTTGTTCCAGCGCACCAGCTCCATCGAACCGTCGAAATTCTCGATGATGGCCGTGCAGCTTTCGACCCAATCGCCGGTGTTGATGTATTTGACGCCGCCGATATTCTCGATCACCGCGTGGTGGATATGGCCGCAGATGACGCCGTCGACCTGATTGCGGCGAGCCTCTTCGGCGACGACATTCTGGAACTCGCCGATGAAATTGACGGCGCGCTTGACCTGCAGCTTGGCCCAGGCGGAAAAGGACCAGTAAGGCAGGCCCAGGCGCCGGCGCACCTTGGCGATCAACACATTGAGCGCGATCGCCATGTCATAGGCCCAGTCGCCGAGATGGGCGATGAATTTGGCGTTGCGCACCACCACGTCGAATTCGTCGCCATGCAGAACGAGATAGCGCTTGCCGTCGGCGGCTTCGTGGATAATGCTCTTCTCCACCTCGATGCCGCCGAAATGGATGCCGGGATAATCGCGCATGAAGGAGTCGTGATTGCCGGGGATGTAGACGATGCGGGTTCCCTTGCGGGCCTTGCGCAGTAGTTTCTGGACGACGTCGTTGCAATTCTGCGGCCAGTGCCAGTTGCGCTTCAGACGCCAGCCATCGACGATGTCGCCGACGAGCACGATGGTCTGGGCGTCGTGGACACGCAGGAAGTCGAGAAGAAAATCCGCCTTGGCGGCCTTGGAGCCGAGATGGATATCGGAGACGAACAGGGTGCGCACCCGGCGGGTATTCAAACTATCTACATCTTGGGACATGACATCGCCTCACGATTTTTACGTGTCCTTGGAAAAGCAGACTCCTGTTTCACCAATGTGACAAGCGGCATGACGGGCCGCGCCGTTAAGCGCGGATTCATGTTTTTCTAGGAATGATCCGATTTTGGGACATGAAATCCACAAAAGAAGGCTCCACGCGCGGTCATGACAAATCGCCTGATCCTGCCTGTCATGCTGGCCGGCCTCACGCTCCCCGGCGTGGCCGCGGCCTCGGAGATTTGCGACCGGCTGCGCTTCGATCTCGCCACGCTGACGACGCGCGAAAGCCCGATCGCACAAGGCCTGAAATACGCCCGCGCGATCAACGACCAGAAATCATCGCTGCGCGAACTGAATGTCGCCCTGAAGGAAAAGGGCTGCTCATCGGGAAGCATCCTCGCCGTCGGCGCCGACACCGACGCGGCCTGTTCCGACCTCGAGGACAAGCAGGCGCGCATGCGGCGCAATCTCTCCATTCTGGAACGAAAGCGCCTCTCGTTGCTGTCGACTGCGGACGATCAGGCGCGGCAACGGCGTCGGCTCCAACAGGCGCTCGACGCGCAGGCCTGCACGGCCGCGCCGCAACTCGTCAGCGCGCCGGGCGTGACCGAAACGCCCTTGGTGCGGGATGCGCCCGGCGGCATGGAAATCATCCGCGCGCCCGAGATGGAAGACGGGCCCGCCAGCCACGGTTTCGTCGATCTCGGCGGCGCAGGCGCCAATGGCGGCCTGGTGACGATGTGCGTGCGCACCTGCGACGGCGCCTACTTCCCGATTTCGTCGCGCGCCTCCAGCTTCAATTTTCGCCGCGACGCCCAGGTCTGTTCGATGATGTGTCCGGGCCATGAGACGGAGCTGTTCTATCACAGCATCATGAGCGAAAGCACGGAGATGCGCTCGTCGACATCGGGGCAGGCCTATGCGGCGCAATCCTATGCCTGGCGCTTTCGCACCCAGGGGAAAGACGCGCAATGCGGCTGCAATTTTTCGCTCTACTACAGTGAAATGCTGCGGCGTGAGGCTGTGGTGTCCGGCAAGGCGCAGCCGAAGAAGCCGGCGGGGTCGATCGTCTGGGTCAAGCCGCAATTGCGGGGCGGACTGCCCGAGACCGCGACCGAGAACGCCGCCGTGGCCGAAAGGCCCTATCAGCCCGATCCGAAGATCCGCGTCATCGGGCCGATATTCCTGCCGGACGACCATGCGATCGATTTCCGCAAGCCCGTCGCGAGCGAAAAAGACGCCGGATAACGCCGTCGGTCAAGGTTCTATCCAGCTTGCTCCTCCACTACAGTCGCGACAGAGAATCGCTGGGGCGGAACGGGCATGAATCATCAGGTCATCATTCATTGGGGAATTTCGAGCTTTTTCGGCTGGGGCGTCTACGGCCTCAACCTCGCGCTGAATTGGGCGGGGGATTCCGGCATCGAAGCCCGCACGTCCTTCCCCTACAATCCCGATCAGGTGGTGGTCGATCCGCTGCGCCGGCTGGCGCTGCGGGGTTTTGAATATAACTCCCGCCAGTTCGTGTCGCAGTTGAAGCCTTTCGAAGGCAAGGCGGCGAATGTCGAGGCGACGCTGCTCTCGGCGCTCGGCAACGACTTCTCGATGAGCAAAGGGCCGCACAACACCGAGATTCACGGCAAGCCGACCATCGGCGTGGTGTTCTTCGAGATCCCGCAACTGTCCGCCGAGACGCTTGCCCGGGCCCAGCGCTTTCCGCTGATCGTCTGTGGCTCGACCTGGAACGAAGACATCCTGCGGGCCTACGGGCTGACCAATGTCACCACGGTGATCCAGGGCATCGACCCCACGCTCTTCCATCCGGCCCAGCGCCAGGGCGTGCTGTCGGATCGCTTCATGGTGTTCTCCGGCGGCAAGCTGGAACTGCGCAAGGGCCAGGATCTGGTGATGGCGGGATTTGCCCGTTTCGCCAAGCGCCATCCCGAAGCCCTACTGGTCAGCGCCTGGCATAGCCCCTGGCCGCAATTCGCCCGCACGCTTGATCGCTCCGGCAAGGCCGCGCCCCTGCCCTTCGGCGCCGACAACAAGCCCGACCTCGCCGCCTGGGCCCGCGCCAACGGACTTGCGGAAACGCAGTTCCTCGATCTCGGCGCCGTCCCCAACGCTTTGATGCCGCCGATCCTGCGCGAAATGGATGTGGCGCTGTTCCCCAACCGCTCCGAAGGCGGCACCAATCTCGTGGCGATGGAAGCGATGGCCTGCGGCGTGCCGACCATCCTGTCGGCCAATACAGGTCATCTCGACCTGATCGACGGCAAGAACTGCTATGCGCTGGAAACGCAAGCAGGCGTTTCGGGCGAAGGCGCGGGCGTCGGCTCGGTCTCCGGCTGGGGCGAAAGCAGCGTCGACGAAATCGAGGATACGCTGGAGCGCGCCTGGCGCGACCGCAACGACGCGCGTCGCCGCGGCGAGCGCGGCGCGGCCAAGCTCGGCGGCTATTCCTGGTCGCGTACGGCAGAGCAGATGCGCAAGATCGTGCTCGCCAACCGGGCCTGAGGCGCAAGCGTGATGGACATCGCGGTCTATGGCGGCCTGTTCTTCGCCGCCTTCGGCGCCGCGTCGATCCTTCCCATGCAATCGGAAGCCCTGCTCGCCGGCCTGCTGATCGCCGGGGACCATTCCATTCCGCTGCTGATCGCGGCGGCCAGCCTCGGCAATATCATCGGATCCGTCATCAATTGGGCGCTCGGCCGCAGCATCGAACGCTTTGGAGGCCGCCGCTGGTTTCCGGCCAGTCCGGCGCAACTCGACCGCGCCTCACGCTGGTATCAGAAATACGGGCGCTACAGCCTGCTGCTGAGCTGGGCGCCGATCATCGGCGACCCGATCACGCTGATCGCCGGCGTGCTGCGCGAACCTCTCCTGCCCTTCGTGATCCTGGTGTCGATCGCCAAGATCGGCCGCTATCTGGTGGTGGCGGCGGTGGCGCTCAATTGGGCCTGAGCATCGCTTCAGCGCGGGCTGCGGCCCGGGCGATCACCGGCTGATAGGTCTCGCCCGCCGACTGACGCTCGAGCCGCATCGTCGGATACCAGGGCGTCGCATCGCCCGAGGTCTGCCAGCGCCAGTCCGGGACGGCGCGCAACAGCGCGATCGTGGGTCGGCCGAGCGCGCCGGCGAGATGCAGCGGCGCGGTGCAGACCGAGACGACGAGGTCGAGATTGGTCATGATCGCCGCCGTATCGACAAAAGCGTCCGGACCCGAATCCGCATCGGGACCGGGATGCTCCAGAAGATAACTCACGCTCCTGACGCGCCAGCCGGTTCCGAAATCGGTCGGCTCGAGCTCGTCGCGATCGAGCTTCTGCAGAGCGATCAGCCTGGCGTCGGGGATCGCCGCGAACGGAGCCAATTCATCGGGCGACGAAAGGCTCCTGCCCTTCTCGGCCGGCGAATTGGGATTGCCTTTCCAGACCAGGCCGATCATCCGGCGTCCGTCGTCACCGAGACGGCTCTTCCAGGCCGACACTGCCTCGACCGGCGCGGTGAGATGGGCGGACATCGAAGGGACCGCCCCCAGCGTCAGCTTCAGCCGGTGCGGCAGGCTGAGCAGCGCCGTGTGAAAATCGCCGTCCGATGCGCCATGGGTCCCCGTCACCTTGACCGGGAACGGCAGCGACGACATCAGCGCGGCCAGCTTTTCCGGCACGTGGAACACGACATCACCACCCAGTGACGCAACCAATCCCAACAGGCGCGCGAACTGGATCGTGTCGCCGAGCCCCTGCTCGCCATGCACGATGAGGCGTTTTCCCGCGAGCGGCTCGCCCTGCCATTCCGGAATGTTGCGATAGCTCGGACGCTCCTTGAAATCGGAGGTCTGCCAGCGCCATTCATATTCACGGAAGCCGTTGGCGAAATCGCCCAGCCGCATCAGCGCGAGGCCGAGATTGTAGTGGCCTTCGGCGGCATCGGGCCAAAGCGCGGTCGCGCGGCGCAGAAGCGCGATCCCCTCATGCGAACGGCCGCTGTCGACGAGGAGATTGCCGAGATTGTGCAATGCGACCTTGTGAGCTGGCTCCAGCTCGAGAGTCCGACGATAGACGTCTTCCGCCTCGCCGAGCTCGCCGTTCTTGGCCAAGGCGATCGCGAGGTTGCAAAGCGTCTGCGCGGATGGCGGCGCAAGCCGCATCGCATTGCGATAGGAAGAGATCGCCTCCTCGAAGCGTCCGGCGTCGGTCAGCGCGTTGCCGCGATTGAACCAGAACTCCGGACGCGCCGGCTGCATCGCGGCGAGATCGTCGAAGATCTGCAAGGCCTGGTCGAGGCGACCCGATTGCCTCAGGGCCGAAGCCATCAGCGACTGAGCGTCGAAATGACCGCGATTTGAGGCGAGGACTTCGCGATAGATGGCGATGGCTCCGGCATAATCCTTGCGCTTGTGGAGGTCCACGGCGCGGGCGAGCCGCGCCTGCACGTCCTGTTCGTTCATGGTTTGCCGCGGTTGCGCCGTCATCACAGCCTCCTCACCGGGCCGCCACGATCGCCGCCAGGCGTTCGGCGGCCGGCGCGACCGCCCCCGCCCAGTCTCCGACGGAAGTCTGCCGGAACAGCGTCAGCGCGGGATACCAGGGGCTGTCCGACCGCTCGTTGAGCCAGCGCCAGTCGGCGTGATATTTCAACAGGCCGAAAGTCGGCACGCCCAGGCTGGCCGCCAAATGAAGGGTCGCGGTGCAGGACGACACGACGAGGTCGAGCGCCAGGATGGCGGCGGCCGTCTCGGCGAAATCGCCGAGGTCCTCGCCCGGAACCAGCATGGAGCGGGCGAAGTCGCAGGCGGCGATCTGTTCGAGCCCGTCCGTCTTCTGCAGACTGACGAAACGGACGCCTGGAACAGCAAACAGCGGCTCCAGCGCCGACAGCGGCGGCGACCGGCCGGCGTCGGCGCGAGCCTTGGGATTGCCCTGCCAGATCAGGCCGACATTCAAGGCGTCGCCGGCGAAACGGCTCTTCCAGGCAGCCACGCGGGCGGGATCGATGTTGAAGATCGGCGGCGGCGGCACCGTGTCGACCGTGACGCCGAAAACCAGTGGCAGGCTGAGGATAGGCACTTCGAGGTCCATCTGCGGGCGATTGCGGCCCTGCTCGATCAACACCACGTTCGGCCCGAAATCGATGGAGCCGAACAGGTTGAGCAGAGGTCCGCGCATTTCCAGCAAGACCTTGCCCACGCGGCGCGCCGCTTCCGAGACGAACCGGATGAACTGGATATTGTCGCCGAAGCCCTGTTCGCCGTGAACCAGCAAGACCCGACCGGGCGCCGGCGAGCCATCCCAGCGCGGCACGCTGAAGTCGCGCTTGCGCATTTCCTTGCTGCCCCAGCGCGCTTCGTAATCCAGGAAGCCGCCGGGAAAATCGCCGGCGAACAATTTGGCGTGGGCGTGATCGAGGATCAGATCGAGATCCTCGCCGTCGAGCGACCGGGCGATGTCGAAGGCCGCGAGCGATTCGGCCGGACGATGGAGATCGCGCATGGCGTTGCCCAGGCCGCGATGGGCCTTGGACAGTTTCGGCTTCAGCCGGATTGCGGCGCGGTATTGCTCCACCGCCTCCTCGAAGCGGGTCGCGTCCCGAAGGATGTTGCCGTAGGACAGATGCGCCTCGGCCGTCGGCTTGATGGCGATGGCGCGCGACAACAGGCTCATCGCCTGCTGCTGCCGGTTCAGGCGCCGGAGCGCGATGGAATAGTTGGTCAGAAATTCCGGCGAGTTTTCGCCTTCACGCTCGGCCTCGCGGAAGAGCATGGCGGCCTGGGCGTTGCGGTCGAGATGCAGAGCGCTGACCCCCAGCATATGCAGCGCGCTCGGGCGCAGTTTCTTGTAGCCGAGCACGCTGGAGAAACCCTGCTGGGCGGCTGCGAAGTCGTTTCTGCGCTGGGCTTCATGCGCGGCGTTGTAGGCCGCTAAGGGATCGAAGGGCTTGATCTCTCCCGGCGTCGACGGCGCGGCGACACGATGCTGCGACAGGTCGCCGTCGACCAGTTTCTGCAGCGCGGCCGCGATGCGTCCCATCACGGCGGCGAAAGGCTTGAGCTCCACCTCTCCCGCGAAGCGGCGGAACAGCCGCGTTTCGGGATACCAGGGGCTGTCGGAACGGTCCCGCAGCCAGCGCCATTCCGGATGCGCCTTCAGCACGACCCAGCAAGGACGGCCGAGCGCGCCCGCGAGATGGGCGACGGCGGTGTCGGAGGTGACGATGAGATCGAGATTCATCATCATCGCGGCGGTGTCGGCGAAAGCCTGCTTGCCCGCATCGTAGTCAGGGCCGGGGCGCTCCACCTCGAACAGGCCGTCGAGCGCATCGATCTGCTCCTCGCCCTTGCCCTTCTGGAGAGCGATCAGCCGCACGCCCGGCACTTGCGCCAGCGGTTCGAGCGCGGTGAGCGGATAGGATCGACCCTTGTCCACCTTGGGATCGGGATTGCCCTGCCAGACGATGCCGACGCGGAAGCCCGGCTTTTGCGCCAGCCATTCCGCCCATTTCGTCACCCGTTCGGGATCGGCCGTGAAATAGCTTTCACGCGACGGGATCGTCTCCAGCCGCATTCCGGTCAGGCCGGGCATGCTCATCATATAGGCCATCGCGTCGGTCTTGGGCAGCTTGTCGCCATCGCCGAACACGCCATCGACGCCCGGCACGGTCTTCAGGAGATGACCGATGACGGAGCGGCAGGCGATATAGACCTTGTCGGCGCCGCGCTCCTTGAACCAGGTCGCATAGCGGCAGAACTGGAAAGCGTCGCCGAAACCCTGTTCGGCCATCAGGAGGATCTTCAGCCCTTTCGGGTCACTGCCGTTCCAGAGCGGCACGCGCGGGCGATTGGCCATCAGGCCGAGCTTTTCGGATTTCAGCCGCCATTCGTAATGCTGGAGGCCGCGCTCGTAATCGCCCTCGTTGAGCAACGCCATGCCGAGCGCGAGATGGGCGTCGGCATAACCGGGACGAACATTGATGGCGGTCATGAAGGCGCGCTTGGCCGCCTCGTCGTCATCGCCCTCCATCTCGGCGATGCCGAGATTGTTCCAGCCTTCGGCATGCTTGGGATCGATGGCGACGGCGCGGCGCTGGTAATACAGCGACAGGCCGAGTTCGCCGTGATTGCGCTCGTAGACGCCGAGATTGGACAATGCGTCGGTGTTTTTGGGATCGAGGAAGGACGCCTGCTCCCATGCCTCCGCCGCCGCCCGGAATTTCGCGGCGGAATTGAGCGTCGCGCCGAGTTGGACCCAGAGCTTGGCGTTCTCCGGCTCGAGGTCGACGACGCGGCGCATCGCCCGCTCCGCTTCGAGATGGTTGCCCATATCGGTGTAGACCGACGAAAGCGCGGTCAACACCGGGATCGACTTCGGTTCGCGCTTGGCGACCGGTTCCAGCCGCGCCAGCGCCTCCGCATATTTGCCCTCGGCGGATTCGCGCTTGGCGAGGGAAACCTGCGACGGCGTATGCGAGGGATTGACGGCGAGCGCGAAACCAAGCGCGCGGCGGGCATCGGCCCGCTGGCCGAGACCGTCCAGCAGAACCGCGAGGTTGCTCCAATAGTCGGCGGTTCCAGGCGCGAGCGCCACGGACTGCAAGGCGAAGGGCAGCCCTTTGCGGGCCGCCTCCGCGCCGCGCCGGCCGCCTTCGAGCAGCGCCATGGCGTTGAGGTTCATCAAATGGGCGTCGCCGCGCCGATAGGCGATCGCCTTGCCATAAATCGCGATCGCATTCTGAAATTGGCCGAGACCGTGCAGCTTGACGCCGTCCTGAACCGGGCGATCACCATAATCCTGACCGAGCTCCCCGAACAGGGCTTCGAGATCGGCTGCGGCTTCTTCGAAAAGCGGACGCCAGTCGCCGGCCTCTTTCTGACGAAACAGCCGCATATTGGGATACCACGGCGTCACGCTCCCCTCGCCGCCCCAGCGCCAATCCGGCGCCTTTTTCAGGAAGAGCCAGACCGGCCTGCCCAGAAGCCCCGCCAGATGCGCGACCGCCGTATCCGAAGTGATGACGAGATCGAGCGAGAGGATCATCGCCGCCGTGTCGACGAAAGCCTCGTCACCCGCATCGAAGTCACTGCCCGGAGACAGGATGCGCAGGCCGTCGGGAACCGCTTGGTCGAGACCGTAATGCCGCTGCAGCGAGATGAAATTCGCCCGGTCCGACAGCGACGTCAGCGGAGCCATGGCGGCGAGCGGAATGGACCGGCCGATATCGACCGCAGTCTTCGGATTGCCCTGCCAGCACAGGCCGATCCGCCATGTAGTCTTGGATTCGCCGCGCTGCCCGAACCGGCGCCATTTCGCCATCCGCTCCTCTTCGACGCGGAAACGGCTCACACCGATGGGCACATTGCCGGGTTCGAGCCGCGCGAGCCGCGGCAGCGACATCAGCGGCAACCAGGCGTCATGCTCCGGCAACGGCTCGACATCGGAGCGCAACCGAATGTCGCCGTTGGTGAAGACGTCGAGGCGCGAGAGAATGTTGAACATCCGCGGATGACAGACGAAGACCAGTTCCCCGACGCGCTTTCGCGCCGCAGGCAGCAGGCGGAGGAACTGGAAAACGTCGCCGAATCCCTGTTCGTGTACGACGACCAGCCGACCTTCCGGCAATTCCTGACCGGACCAGAGCGGCGCATTCGACACCGGGCTCTTTTCGAGCGCCGACGACACTCTGAGCCTTAATTCGTAATCGTCCCAAGCCTGCAGCCAATCGCCGCGATAAAGCCGGTTCACCGCGATATTATAGCGGAGCAACTCCCATTCCGGCCAATGCTTCAGACCTTCGACATAGTGATTGATGGCGGCGTCGATCAAGCCGAGATTGCGCAGCGATGCGCCGCCATTGATGAACGCGGTCTTCTGCAAGGGATTTCGCTGCAGCACCCACTCGAATTCCGCCAGCGCTTCGCGGTCGCGGCCGAGCGACTGAAGAGCCGCGCCGTGCGCCAGATGGGCTTCGGGGCTCTCGGGCGCAGCTTTCAGCGCGGCGGCGGCCAGCTGCTGGGCGCGGCCTTTCTCGTGCAGATCGAGAGACGCTTGCGACGCCTGGACAAGAAGGCCGGCATTGCCGGGCTCCATCTCCAGCCCCCTGGCGACGGCCTCATAGGCTTCCGCCAGCCGTCCTGCGCGGGACAGGGCCACGCCGAGATTGGTATAGCCGCCGACGCCCGAAGGCCGCAGCGCCACCGCCTGTTGCGCCGCCGCGACCGCGTCTTCGACCAAACCGGCCCCGAGCAAGGCGGTCGCATAATTCTGCCAGACGCTCGCCTGCGTCGCGTCGAGTTCGAGCGCGCGCCTGAAATAATCGAGCGAATCGAGCGACCGCTCCGAAAGATGCAGTCCGACCCCCATATAGTGATAGACGGAGGCGTCGGTGGGATTGAGCCGGGAGAGATCTTCCA
This sequence comes from Rhizobium sp. TRM95796, assembly GCF_025779995.1. NCBI lineage: Bacteria > Pseudomonadati > Pseudomonadota > Alphaproteobacteria > Hyphomicrobiales > Rhizobiaceae > Rhizobium > Rhizobium sp. TRM95796. Next base: position 60,619 of record NZ_JAOXHE010000002.1, read on the forward strand.
GAGCCGCCAGACTTTCCGCCACCTTTCCGTCGCCGAGCATTCGCCGACAATCTTCCACGGAATAGCGCTCGACCCCGGTCATCTCCCCGCCCATGCTCTCTTCGCTCCTGTTCGTCCGGCGGCGACCCGCCTTATTGGACCTTGTATTTCTGGTAGGATTTCTCCTCCATAAGGCCCGACCCTAGCGCGAAGTTGACCTCGCGCTTCAATTCGGCGCGTTTGTCGTTTGTAATGTAGACCGAACGGGCAAGCTGGACGAATTTATCGCCGAAATCACCGGCGTTTTCGCAATCGCGAATATCGTCCTCGATGTCCCAAAGGGCGGCGTTGACGTCGTAGAGCGCCTTGGTGAGCCTGGAGACCTCGTCATTGCGCGCATGGTCGCCGAGCTTTTCGGTCAGCAGCGCCAATTCCTTGCGGACATTGGCCAGCTTCGCCTCGTCGGTCATCCGGTCGGATTTGATCTGCAGGATGGTGATCTTGTCGACCAACTCCCCCCAGGACACGGGTGCTTCGATCATCGTCTCTTCCTCGCTTATCAAGAATCATAATCGTCGGTTCGCGAGATTAAGGGAGCGAGGCGAAAACGGAAAACGAAAAGGGCGCGGATCGCTCCGCGCCCTCCCCTTAATTCGAGGCTTCGCCCGTTACACCGACCAGCTGATGTCGGTTTCGCTAAGCTTGCCGGCGGTGATGTTCGACAGCTTGATGCTGAGATCCGCCGAACCGTCGCCGTTGGTGTCGACTTCGAGCAGCTTCGTCGCGGTGACGAAGCGGGCTTCCGCCGCGCCGCTGGAGGTCCAGCCGCTGTTGTCGCCGAGATAGGTCAGCGAGCCGGAGCCGCCCTCGAGGTAGATCACGTCGGTATCCACTGCGAAGTCCGTGATGACGTCGGTATTGCCGGCGTTCGTCGTCACGTTGAAGTGGAACTCGTCCAGGCCGCCGCCGCCGGTGACAGTGTCGTCCGCCGCGCCGGAGGTGAAGATATCTCCACCCGAGCCGAGGGAAACCACCGCGCCCTGAGAGCCGGTCGTGACGATTTCGTCGATACGCGTCGAGCCGGTGATGGTTTCCACGTTGGTGAAGGTCACATCCGTGGTGTCACCCGAGAGGATCACCGTGTCGGCGCCCGCTCCACCGTCGACCGTCGAGCTGGAATAGCCCGAAGTCAGGGTGAAGGTGTCGGCGGAACCGCTGCCCGTGATCAGCTCGACCGCCGTGAACGTGCCGGTTGCGGCAGCGCTGAAGGTGATCGAGTCCGTACCCCCGCCCAGCGATACGCGGCCGGTGAAGGACGACGTGACGCTGATCGTATCCGCGCCGGTGTCGCCGGTGACGGTTTCGACGCCCGAGATGGTGACCGTATTGTCATAGGCTCCCATCACGATCGTGTCACTGCCGGAGCCCAGGTTGAAGATGCCGCCGGTGCCGCCCGCGAGCGTCACGACATCCGAGCCCGTTCCGCCGGTCACCGTATCGACATTGGACACCGTGAAGACCGAGCCGCTGTCATTCGCGATCAGCTTGTCGCCGCCCGAGATGAAGTCGAACCAGCCGCCATAAGCGCCGCCGTCCCCGATGGTCACCGTGTCGTCGCCGGTGCCGCCGGTGACGCTTTCGATGCTGACGATCGTCAGACCGTTGGTGGCGTTGTCGAGAATGATCTTGTCATTGCCGCCGCCGAAGTCCGCCGACGCCAGCGCCGCAGCGCCGGAGATCGTCACGATGTCGGCGCCGGAGCCGCCCACCAGGCTTTCCGCATTGGCCACAGTGCCGGTGAAGCCCGCGTCGAACCAGGAGAGACGATCGCTCGTGCCGCCGCCGAGGTCGATGAGTTCCGCGCCGCCCGAAGAGATGGTGACGAGGTCGTTGCCGGAGCCGCCCGTGATGGTTTCTGCATTGGCCGCCGTGATCGTGGCGCCCAGGGCCGCATCCAGCGTCAGCTTGTCGGAGCCGGCGCCGAGGTCGATCGTCAGCGCCGTGACGGCCTGGGCGAAGGTCACGAGATCCACGCCTGTGCCACCGGTGATCGTTTCGACATTGGCGACGGTGATGTCGTTGGAGAAGTCGCCGAGCACGATCTTGTCGCGGCCCGCCGCCAGATCGAAGTCGTCGCCCACCACTGCCGTCGAGAATGTCACCACATCCTTGTTGGCCGAACCGACGATGCTTTCGACGTCCGAGACCGAGATCGTGGCGCCCGCCGTCGAGATGTCGAGAACATCGGTACCGGCTCTGCCGTCGACCGATCCGGCGGTGAGAGCCGCCGCGATCTTGATCAGGTCGGCGCCGGTGCCGCCCGTGATCGTTTCGATGTTGGACGCCGTCAGCGTGTTGCCGCCATTGGCCAAGGTCAGGCTATCCTTGCCGCCGAGCAGGTCGATTGCCGCATCGATCTGGTCGACGATGGTCAGCACCTGGGTGCTGCCGCCGGCGATGATCGTTTCGACGCTGTCCAAGGTCGCCGTCACGGCAGCCGCGGAGAAGTCGACAGTGTCGGAGCCGTTGAAGAGGCCCAGGGTGAGGCTCGTCGCCACGCCGGTGATAACGATCTTGTCGTCGCCGGTCGTGCCGACCACAGTCTCGACATTGGCCATGGTGACCGTCGCCGCCGCATCGAGGCGGATGACGTCGATGTCCGTGCCGCCGACCACGCTTTCGACCGCGATGATCGAGATGTCGCTCGCGGTGTTGCCGAGGACGATCTTGTCATCGCCGGCGCCGAGCGTGTAGAGCTCGCCGGTCGCCGCCGCGGCCACAATGATGAGGTCGTTGGCGGCCCCGCCGGTCACGGTTTCGAAGTTCGACACGGTGACGGTGGCGCCGGCAGCAGCCAGCGTCAGACTATCGATGCCCACGCCGCCATCCAGATTGCCGCCGGTATAGGCCGCCGACAAGGTGATCGTGTCGGCGCCGGAGGAACCGACGAGCGTTTCGACGCCCGCAATCGTCAGCGTGTTGGGCGCTGCAGCGAGGGTCAGCGAGTCGTTGCCGGCCCCGAGATCGATGAGCTGCGCCGTGATGCCGCTCAGCATGGTGATGATGTCCATGCTCGCGCCGCCGACGAAGCTTTCGACGCCGTCGAGAGTGGCCGTCACGTTGAAGTCACCGAAGACCACGTTGTCGCCGGCGTCGCCGCCGAGATCGATCGTCAGCCCGGTCGCGCCGCTGTTGACATACACCTTGTCGACTTCGCTGGATCCGCCGGTCACGGTTTCGACCGAAGCCACCGTGATCGTCTGGGCGCCGTCGAGGACGATGGTGTCCGTACCCGTGCCACCCGTCACCACATCGACGTCGGTGACGTTGATGGAGTTGGTGAAGTTGGCGAGCGTCACCGAGTTGGCGCCGGCCTTGAGGTCGATTTCCACGCCCGAAGCCGCGACACTGAAGGTAATGAGATCATCACCCGCCGCGCCGGTGACCGTTTCGATGCTTGCGATCGTGATGGTCGCACCGCCTGCAGCCGTGGTCAGCGAGTCGTTGCCGCCCTGGCCGTCGAACGTGCCTTCATAGGCAGCGCCGAGGGTGATGAGATCCACCCCGGCCGATCCGGTGACGGTCTCGACATTGCTCACCGTCAGCGTGTTGCCGCTTCCGACCAAGGTCAGAGCGTCGCCGCCGCCAAGCAGGTCGATCGCCATAGCCACCGAGTTGTTGATGGTGATCGCCTGAGTGCTCGCGCCGCCGGTGATCGCTTCCACATCCAACAGGGTCGCAGTCGCGGCCGCATTGGTGAAGTCGACGCTGTCGCCGGTGCCGCCGCCGAGCTCCAGGGTCATGCCCTGGCTCAGACCCTTCACGGTCACGACGTCGTCGCCTGCATTGCCGAACACCGATTCCACATTCTCAACGGTGAACGTTCCGGCGGTAGAGCCGACGAGCGTGACTTCGTCGACGCCGGCGCCGAGGTTGATGTAGGATCCGGTCACACCATCTTCGAAGTAGATGATTTCGACGCCCGTGCCGCCGGTGATCGTTTCGACGGCATCGACCGTCAAGGTCGCGCCGCTGTTGCTGGTGGTCAGCGCATCGTCGCCGCCGTCGAAGTAGTACTTGCCGGAGGCTTCAGCGCCGCTCAACACGACCATGTCGACATTGGAGCCCGCCGCCACCGTGAAGGTGTCCACACCGCTCACGGTCACCGTGCCGCCGTCGTTCAACATCAGAGTGTTGGCGCCGGCGCCGAGCGAGAACGTGCCATCGGCAGCGTCGTCGACGATGATGTAGTCATCGCCGGCCACGCCCACGACCGTTTCCACATTGGTGACGGTGAAGCTGTTGTTCACAGCAGCCAGCGTCAGCATGTCGTCGCCGCCACCGAGGTCGACGACCTGGTCGGTCATGCCCGAGCCGAGGGTGATGACTTCGATGCTCGCGCCGCCTTCGATCGTTTCGACGTTGGTCAGCGTTGCCGTGGTGTGCGCGGTCGCGTCGAAGATGACCCAATCGTCATCCGCGCCGCCGTCGATCACCATGCCGGTATGACCGCCGGTCACCGTGATCTTGTCGTCTTCAGCGCCGCTGTTGATGGTTTCGACATTGGCGACCGTGATGGTCATACCCGCCGAAGCGCCCGCATTGGCGTTGATCGTGTCGTCGCCGGCGCCGAGGTCGATCACCGCGCCTGCTTCGCCGTCGACCAGCGTGACGATTTCGATGCTCGCGCCGCCGGTGATGGTTTCGATGTCGTCGACCGTCAGCGTCGCGCCGAGCGAAGACGTGGTCAGCGTGTCGATGCCCGCGCCGCCGTAGATTGCCATTCCGGCTTCAGCGCCGGACAGGATGATGTTGTCGCTGTTCGCGCCGGTGACGGTGACGACTTCGATGCCAGACGCCGTGATGGTGCCGCCCTGCTCGATCGTGAGCGTATCGGTGCCGCCAGCGAGGTTGAGGACCATATCGGCAGCCGCCGAGGTGTAGATCACGTCGTTGCCGGCGTCGCCGACCACGCTTTCGATGTTTGCGACCGAGAGCGTGTTGGCGAAGTTGCCCAGCGTCAGCTTGTCTGCCGCAGAGCCGCCCAGATCGATTTCGCCGCCGGTCACCTGGGTGAGGATCGTCAGAACTTCGCTGGACGCGCCGCCGACGATGGTTTCGATGTTGGACAGCGTCGCGGTGACGTTGCCCGTGCCGTCGAAGGTGATCTGGTCGTCGTCTGCGGCCAGGTCCACCGTCAGGCCGGTCGCGGCGCCGACGACGATCAGGTCGTCCTTGCCGGAAGAGCCGGTGACGTTTTCAACCAGCGAGATGGTCAGCTGATCGGTGGCCGTCAGGATGATCGAGTCGATGCCCGACGAACCGGTGACGGTTTCGATGCCGGTGACGCTGAAGTTGTTGCCGCCGACAGTCAGCTGCAGCGAGTCGTTGCCCGCGCCGAGATCGAGGTTGATGCCGCTAATCACGGTCGCCGCGGTGATGACGTCGTTGCCGCCGGCATCCGCGATGCTTTCGATGTTGGCGATCGTCAGCGTTGCGCTGTTGGTGTCGAAGTCGAGCACATCCGCGCCCGCGCCGCCATCGATATAGCCGCCGGCATATACGCCGCCCAGGGTGATGAGGTCGACGCCCGACGAGCCGTTGATCGTTTCGACCGCCGTCGCCGTCAGCGTGTTGCCGGCGGAGGCGAGCGTGATCGAGTCGGAGCCGCCTTCCAGATCGACAGCCATGGCGATGCTGTTCGCAAAGGTCAGCACTTCGACGCTGTTGCTGGCGTGGACGACTTCGACATCGGTCAGCGTTGCGGTGACGTTGGCGTCGTCGAAGTAGACGACGTCGCTGCCGGCATCGAGGCTGATGGTCATGCCGTCGGAGGAGCCGGTGACATGGATTTCATCGGCAGCCGTGCCGACGCCGGTGACGGCTTCGACATTGGCGACGGTGATGAGCAGATATTCGCCGCTCGCGACCGTAACGCTGTCGACGCCATCGCCGAGATCGATGACCGAACCGTCGACGACGTCGGTGCTGAAGGTGATCTTGTCCTTGCCGGAGCCGCCGGTGATGGTTTCTGCGCCGTCCAGGGTCACCGTCGCGCCGAAGTTGGAGGTCGTCAGCTTGTCGACGCCGTCCTCGAAGTAGATGGTCAGGCCGGTCGCCGAAGCGCTCAGCGTCACATCCTGGTTGTTCGCGCCGGTCGTCGTCAGCGTCTCCAGACCGGAGACGGTGACAGTGCCGCTGGAGAGGAAGTCAAGCGTGTCCGAACCGAGGCCGAAATCACCCGTGAGCGTGGTTGCGCCGTCGAGAACGACGTAATCGTCGTCGCGTCCGCCGGTGATGGTTTCGACATTGGCGATGGTCAGAGAGTTCGCAGCGCTGGCGAGCACGATCGCGTCGTTGCCAGCCTTGAGGTCGATATAGTCGCCGTCGCGCTCGTCGGTGAAGGTGATCACTTCGATGCCGGCTCCGCCGACGACCGATTCCACGCCTTCCAGGGTGACGGTGGCCGCGGTCGAGGAGAATTCGACCATGTCGTCGCCGTTGCCGAGGTTGATCGACATGCCGGTCGCCGTGCCGGTGACCATGACGTCGTCATCGCCAGAGTTGCCGCTGATGACTTCCACATTGGCGACCGTAAGGGTCACGCCGCCGGGGCCGTCGGCATAGATCGCATCGGCGCCCGCGCCGAGGTCGATGGTCGCGCCGGTCTCGGTGTCGAGCAGGGTGACGATGTCGATGGACGCGCCGCCGGTGATCGTTTCGATCGAGTCGACGGTGACCGTCGCGCCTGCAGCGGCGAGAGTCAGCTTGTCGGCGCCGTCGCCGAAATACAGGGTCATGCCGGTTTCGGCGCCCGCCAGGGTGACGAGGTCGACCGAAGTTCCGCCGGTGACGGTGTAGGTTTCGACACCGGAGATCGTGAAGCTGCCGCCGTTGGACACTTCCAGCGTGTCGGAGCCGGCGCCGAGATTGACGGTCGAGCCCGATGCGGCGCTGTCGATGATCACGTAGTCGCTGTCGGCGTTGCCGGTGATCGTTTCGACATCCGTCACGGTCAGCGAGTTGGCGTTGTTGGACAGGGTCAGAGAGTCGTTGCCGCCGCCCAGATCGACGCTCGCGCCGTCGGCCGCGGTTGCGAGAACCACGACGTCTGTGGATGCGCCGCCTTCGATGGTCTCGACATTGCTGATCGTGGCGGTGCCGCCCGCGTTCAGCGTCAGAGTGTCGTCGCCATCGTCCAGATCGATCGTCAGAACGCTCTGGGCGGTCAGGATGGTGATGGTGTCGCCGTTGTCGGAGCCGACCACGCTTTCCACATTGCTGAGCGACAGCGTCGCGTCGGACGACGTGGCGGACAGATCGACGAGGTCGACGCCGAGGCCGAGATCATAGGATCCGCCGGTCATTGCGCCGGTGACATAGACGAGATCAGCGCTCTTGCCGCCGACGATGGTTTCGACTTCGTCCACGGTGAGCGTGTTCAGGAAGTTGCCGAGCGTGATCTTGTCGGCGCCGCCGCCGAGATCAACCAGGCGATCATCGACGATCGTCGCGAAGACGACCGAGTCGGAGCCCGCCGCGCCGGCAACCGTTTCGACGCCGCTGACCGTGATCGTGCCGCCATTCGCGCCGAATGTGACCGTGTCGTCGCCACCGCCGAGATTGATGGTCGCGCCGGTGACAGCCGATGCGCCGCCCAGCGTGATGGTTTCATCGCCTGCGCCACCGGAAATGGTCTCGACATTGGTGACTGTGGCGGTCGCGTGGCTCGACCCGGTGAAGGAAACCGTGTCGTTGCCGGCGCCGAGGTCGATCGTGCCGCCGGTCATGTCGGAGGCGACGATGATCGACTGAACCGACGCGCCGCCGGTTACGGTTTCGACGTTCATCACCGAGAAGGTGCCTGTCGCATTGTCGAGCGACAACGTGTCGGCGCCGCCGGCCAGATTGATTTCTGTCGCGGTCTTCATCGCGCCGTAGACGGCGACGATGTCGTCATTGCCGCCACCGATGATCGATTCGACATTGGTGACGCTGAACGTGCCGGCCGACAGCGTGGCCGAGATGTCGAGCGTGTCGACGCCCACGCCGAGGTCGAGCACCATGTAATCGGCGACATCCGAAGCGACGACGATATCGGCCGATTTTCCGCCGATGACCGTTTCGATATTGGCGAGCGTCACCGTATTGAGGTAGCCGCCGAGCGTGAGCTTGTCGATGCCGCCGCCGAGATCGATCGTGCCGGCGAGCTGAGAACCGAGGGTGACGACATCGACATTCGTCGCAACGCCAGCCGTGATCTGCTCGACATTCGAAACAGTGAAGGTCCCGCCCGCAGCGCTGATATCAAGGATGTCGTTACCGGTCTTCAGATCGATGGTGACGCCAGCAGCCGCTCCCTCGACGATAACCTTGTCGGCTCCGGCGTCGCCGGTAACAGTTTCGACATTTTCAACGGTGACCGTGTTGGTCGCGTTGGCGAGAGTGAGCTGGTCCTTGCCTGCGCCGAGATCGACGGACACGCCTTCAGCAGCGGTGCCGAGGGTCACACGCTCGATCTTGGCGCCGCCGGTGATCGTTTCGGTGTTGGACACCGTGAGGCTGACCGCGCCGGAGGACAGATCCAGCGTATCCGAACCGCCGCCCAAATCATAAGCGCCGCCGGTGATGCCGGCGGTGAGCTTGATATATTCGTTCTGATTCGAACCGGTGATGGTCTCGATGTCGGCGACGGACAGCGAGTTCTGGAAGTTGCCGAGCGTCAGCGAGTCGTTGCCCTTGCCGAGCTTGATGACAGCGTCGGTCAGGATGGTCGAGGCCACCACGACATCGTTGGAGAGACCGCCATTGACAGTTTCGATGTTGGAGATGGTGAGGGTGTTCAACGCCTTGGCGAGGGTGATCGTGTCGTCGCCGCCGGCCAGGTCGATGGCGAGGTTGGCCGCGCCGGTGAAGATCACCGTGTCGTCGCCGCTCTTGCCGACGATCGTTTCAATGTCGGAAACCGAAATCGTGGCGCCGTCGGTGTCGAGCGTCAGAGTGTCGTCGCCCGCGCCGAGCTTGACCGTGCCGCTGATCGCGCCGTCGACGGTGACGCTGTCGTCCTTGCTGCCGCCTTCGATGGTTTCGACGTTGGAGACAGTCAGTTCGTTGGCGAAGGCGCCGAGCACGACCTTGTCCTTGCCGCCGGCCAGATCGACCTCGACGTCATAGGCGCGACCGGTGAAGGTCACGGCGTCGACGCCGGTGTTGCCGGTGATGTTTTCCACGCCCTTGACGCTGATCGCGTTGGCGCCCTTCGCCATGATGACGGTATCGTCGCCGGCGCCGAGGTTGAGGTTGATCTTCTTCGTGACGAGGCCGAGCGTGATTTTATCGTCGGCTTCGTCGCCGATCACCGTCTCGACGTTCGAGATCGTCACGGTCGCGCCGTTCTCGTCGATGATGAGCTTGTCGTCGCCGGCGGCGAGGTCGATCTTGCCGCTGTTATAGGCGCCGTCGAGATAGACGATGTCGGAAGAGGCGGCGCCGACGATCGATTCGACCTTTTCGAGATAAACGGTGTTGTTGAACTTGCCGAGCGTGACCTTGTCGTTGCTTCCGCGCATGTTCACTTCGACGCCGCGAGCGGCGGCGGTGAAGGTCACGTTGTCGGCGCCGGTGCTGCCCGTCAAGGTTTCGATGTTCGCCACGCTGACGGTCGAGATCGCCGTCAAGGTCAGTTCGTCGTCGCCGCCCCCGAGATCGACAACCGCCTTCTGCGACGTTGCGAACGTAATGTCGTCATCGCCAGCGCCCCCGCTGACGGTTTCGACGCTGGTGAGCGTAAGCTTGTTCGTGGAGCCGTCCAGCGCGAGGCTGTCGGTGCCGCCCGCCAAATCCAGCGATCCGGAGACCGAGGAGTCGATGAGAATGATTTCGGACTTGGAGGTGCCAGTGACCTCGGCCAGGCTACTGACAGTTACGGTCTTACTTCTAATCGCCATGATACAGCCCCTTTTGCGTATTTGGGGGCATCGTATGCGGGAATGATTACTTAAAACTTACCGTATAGGTACTAGAAAGCATGTCGCGATTAAAATTCTTCAATATTTTCAATAAGGCTCACTTAGTGAAGAGCATTTTTGCCGCCTAGGATTTTAATAAACTGATTTACACACGGCGACGATTCAGGCGCAATGAGTGGCGGTTATTTTATCATCGCGACCTAAATTAAGCACAGCCCGGACGCCTGAAGTGTCGGCGCATGGCGTTTCTCGACCGACGCAAGTTCAACGCCCATCGTCGCGAAAGGACGAGCTTCGATCTACCTGAACATGGCGGGATACAGAGTATAGGGGTCGTGACTTCTCCGCCTTGCCGGTGGGAGCCCGCCCGCGGATGCGCGTTGTCAGATGGCGCAGAAGCGTGACAAGCTTCAAGGAAGAGAAGATTCGCCCCGCTTCTTCGGAACATGCGAACAACACTGGGTTGAACCTAACGAGGAATTGAACATGGCCAATTCGGACTTGATGTCGACGATCTCCACGTCCCCGGCGGCGGGAGGAGCCACGTCTGTCGGGGGAACAGGACGGAATATCATCGACGGTGTGTTGAGCGGATATAAATGGAAAGGCGACGCGTTGTTCTACGCTTTTCCCGACAAGGCGTCGGACTATAGCTACGGCGGTGAGAAGAACCATGGTTTCGGCGCGGTAGAGCAGAACATCCGATCGGCGGCGCGTTATATTCTGGACCAATCCTATGCCGGCAAGGCCAATGACGGTTTCTCGGTCGAAGGTTTCACCAAGCTTAGAATCGCCGAAGGATCCGACGCCAAGTCGGATATACGCTACGCCGATTCCACCTCCGCCAATCCAACCGCCTATGCTTATTATCCGAGCAACCATTCGAGCGGCGGCGATGTCTGGTTCGGGGACAACTTCGACTACGGAAACGCCAGAATGGGCAACTACGCCTATCTGACCGTCATTCACGAAACGGGACACGCGCTCGGCCTCAAACACCCGCATGAGGCGAGCAACGGCTTCGGACAAATGGCGCGCGGACTGGATTCGCTCGAATATTCGGTGATGTCTTACCGGAGCTACACCGGGGCTTCGACGACGGCGGGTTACACCAACGACGTGTGGGATTATCCGCAGAGCTTCATGATGGCGGACATCGCCGCTCTGCAGCATCTGTATGGAGCCGATTATTCGACGAATGGCGGCGACACCGTCTATCGCTGGAGACCCGACAGCGGCGCGACCATCGTCAATGGAGACGCGGCCTTCAAGCCCGGCGCCAACCGGATCTTCGCAACCATCTGGGACGGCGGCGGCGTGGACACCTACGATCTCCGCGCCTACAAAAACGATGTGACCATCGACCTGCGGCCCGGTGAGGAATCGCGGTTCAGTCGGGGCCAGAGCGCGCATCTCGATTTCGACAATCCGTCCAGGCTGGCCAAGGGCAATATCTACAACGCCCTCCTTCACGAGAAGGATGAGCGTTCGCTGATCGAAAACGCCAAGGGCGGCGCGGGCGACGACGTGCTGAGGGGCAATCAGGGCGAAAATCGGCTCTGGGGCGGCAACGGCGCCGACAGGCTGATGGGCGGCGGCGATCAAGACGTCATGGTCGGCGGCGGCGGCGCTGACGTCTTCGTGTTCGAGAAGGGCTGGGATCGCGACCGAGTGCAGGATTTCGGAGGGGCCGATCTGATCGATCTCAGCGATTTCAACATGAAGTCCTTTATGGCGCTGAAACAACATTTCGAACAGATGAACTATGGCGTGGTGCTCGATTTCGGCGGCGGCGACGCTCTGGTGGTGGCCGGCGCCAAAATCGCCCAGCTCGACTCCGGCTCCTTCATTCTCTGACGGCGTCGCAGAGTGAGGAAACGAAAAGGGCCGCCCGACATCCGGGCGGCCCTTCTGATTCTATAAAGAGTAAAGACGAAGCTTATTCGCCGGCGTCTTCGGCGGCGGCCTTCTTCTTCGGCGCAGCCTTCTTCTTCGGCGCAGCTTCGACGGCGTCGTCGCCGGTCTCTTCGGCCTTGGCTTCCGCCTTCGACGCCTTCTTCTTCGGCTTTTCAGCCTTGTCTTCCGAAGAGGCTTCGGCCTCGTCGTCGGCCATCAGCTCTTCCTTGGTGACGACCTTGTCGGTGACCGAGATCTGCGTCAGCAGGTGATCGACGACCTTTTCTTCGAAGATCGGGGCGCGCAGGCCGGCAATGGCGCCGGGCGTTTCGCGGAAATACTTGATGATTTCCTTTTCCTGGCCCGGGAACTGCTGCATCTGCGCGTAGAGCGCCTTGTTCAGTTCGTCCTCGGACACCTCGACGCCGGCCTTTTCGCCGATTTCGGAGAGAACCAGGCCGAGCTTGACGCGGCGTTCGGCGAGCTTGCGATATTCTTCGCGCGCCTTTTCTTCCGTCGTGTCTTCGTCTTCGAAGGTCTTGCCGGACTGGGCGAGATCGGAGGCGATCTGACGCCAGATCTGCTCGAACTCGGCGTCGACGAGGCGAGCCGGGGTGTCGAAGGCGTAGAGCGCGTCCATCTGGTCGAGCAGCTGGCGCTTCAGCTTCTGGCGGGTCACCGTGCCGAACTGGCTTTCCAGCTGGCCGCGGACGATTTCCTTCAGGCGATCGACGGATTCGATGCCGAGCTTGGAAGCGAGCTCGTCATTGACTTCGAGCGCTTCGGCGGCAGCGACGGCCTTGACCTTGATGTCGAAGGTGGCGTCCTTGCCGGCCAGGTTGGCGGCGGGATAGTCGGCCGGGAAGGAAACGTTGATGACCTTCTCGTCGCCGGCCTTGACGCCGACCAGCTGGTCTTCGAAGCCGGGAATGAAGCGGTTGGAGCCGATCACCAGTTCGGCGCCCTCGTCCTTGCCGCCGTCGAAGGGAACGCCGTCGAGCTTGCCTTCGTAGTCCATGGTCACGCGGTCGCCGTTTTCAGCCGCGCCGTCCTTGTCGGCATAGCTGCGGGCGCTCTCGGCGATGCGGAGGATCTGCTCTTCGACTTCGGAGTCGGGAATTTCCACGACTTCGCGGGTCACGGCGATGGAGCTCATGTCCTTGAGTTCGATCGGCGGGATCACTTCGTAGGACAGGGTGAATTCGAAATCGGCCTCGGCGGCGAGGATCTTGTCGGCTTCCGCCTGATCTTCCGTCATGGCGATTTCCGGCTGGGTGGCGGACTTTTCGCCACGACCGGTGAGGATTTCGGTCGGCCGGTCACGAATGATCTCGTTGACCAGCTCGGCCATCACCGACTTGCCATACATCTTCTTCATATGGGCGAAGGGCACCTTGCCGGGACGAAAGCCGTTGATTCGGACGCGGCCTTTCACTTCCTCAAGCCGCTCGTTCATCCGAGCTTCCATGTCCTTGGCCGGGATGACGACCTTGAGTTCGCGCTTCAGCCCGTCCGCGAGCGTTTCGATAACCTGCATGTTCCTACCTTCATAATCGCGGCGGCGCAGCAGAACGCGCCAGCCTCTCGTTGTAGATGAACTCCACCGCTCATCCGCCGGAAAAGCGCTTTATGCAAATTCGGAGTCCTTTTGCAAGCAAAATGGGCCGGGAGAGCCGGAGTTCCCGTCTTTTCCGTGCCGTTCGCCTGTGCATGCCGATTGTGCGGGAAAGAACCCGCTTCATATAATTCCGCCAGAGGCTGGTGCGGGTGGAGGGACTCGAACCCCCACGCTTTTGGCGCGAGAACCTAAATCTCGTGCGTCTACCAGTTCCGCCACACCCGCATCACACACACCGCGTCGAGCGGCGTCTTGGGCGCGTCCTTAGCACCCGCTTTTCGGCATGGAAAGAAAAAAGATCCGCAATCGGCCCGGCTTTTACACAATGTAAAGCAGAGCTTACTAAAATCGCTCCATGGCTGGTCTTCCGGAAAGCCATGCAAGCACAGCATACCGCCCCTGAGTTTTTTGCGCTGCAAAAAAGAGATTTGTCATACTATTCTCTCTTTCAACGACAGGGCGGACCTGACGAGACGGATTGGCAATACGTCGGCGCGCAAGCGCAACTGCCCTCCCGCAAGGGTGAATAGAATTCGGGGTCGCGATCTCCTCCTCCCACGCGCCCCGATGTGACTGACGACACTCCTCCTCCCAGTCGTCGGTCAAATCCAACGACGCCCACCGGACCTCCTCCCCCGGTGGGCGTTTTGATTCCAGGACTCGCAGTCGTTTGCACGCCTGGAAGGCGTCCCGGGGCGCGACTGGTCGCGACCGGAGCGAGCGCCGGCCGGATTTGCCTCGGACGCCGCGATCGCATGTTTCCTCATACGCGGATCGGCTCGCTTTTCATCCATCGCCGCCGCCGGGGGACATGATCTCGACTTCGGTCTCCAGTTTCGGCGTCTCGGTCGTCGCAAACCGCCTCGGCGCCTAGAAAAGAGGCGAATTGATCACAAAAGAGCCGCGGATTTGCCAAAGTGATTAATAAAAGCCAAATCTTGTGAGATACTTAAGTTAATGAGATGCGATTTTTGCATAGGTGCACTGCTGCATTGGCGCTGGTTTCATGTGCGCCGCAGCATTATCTTCGGATCATGAAATTCAGAGCGGCCAACCGGACCGCTCCAGACCGAAAAGGAACCGCATCATGAACATCGCTCGCGCTTACAACAACTGGGTCAAGTATCGCCAGACCGTCACCGAACTCGGCCGCATGACCAATCGCGAACTCAGCGATCTCGGCATTGCCCGCGAAGACATCCGTCGCGTTGCTCGCCAGGCCGTTCGCTAAGCCTCGCAACACATCCGATTTTCGAAAGCCGCCGGAGCGATCCGGCGGCTTTCGCGCGTTATGGCCGTGACGCTGCACTGCACCCAGCTCGCGCGCGCCTCGCGGCTCCTCTGTCTTCGTCGGAAACGCCGGAGAACCAGCCTTTGGTTAACGCGAATTTGGGAAACGCACGGCCGTTAACCAGTGGCGAAACTTTGCCCCGCGCCTCGTTATTGTGCAATGCATGCTTATTTGCATAGCAGGTGCACATAATTCGCACTCCACCTTATTATTATTCGCATGTATAAAGAGCACATCAAGTTTCGAGCCGGGCAGAAAGTCAGGCCGCTAGAGAAAAGTCTAAAGAGGAAACGTCCATGAACCCGCTTCGCATCGCCATCAATTGGGTCAACTATCGCCGCACCATCTCCGAGCTGTCGAACCTCTCGAACGACACGCTCCAGGACATCGGCGTGAACCGCTACCAGATCCGCAACATCGCGGCTCGCTCTTTCCGCTAATCGCGCGAGAACACAAATTTCGATCATGTCGACGGCGCCCGATTGGGCGCCGTTTGCATTTGCGAGACGCTATTCAGGGAACGGGCGGCGGCTGCGCCGCCGCCCGTTGGATCAGACCAGTTCGCCGAGGGCGGCCGGGCTGAACTCCTTGAGAGTGTCGAATTCACCCTTTTGCACCTTGGTGACCCATTGGGGATCGTTGAGCAGCGCGCGACCGACCGCGATCAGGTCGAATTCGTCGCGCTCCATGCGTTCGATGAGGTTGTCGAGGCTGGCGGGCTTGGAGCTCTCGCCGCCGAAGGCCGCGATGAACTCGCCGCTGAGGCCGACCGAGCCGACGCTGATGGTCGTCGCGCCGGTGAGCTTCTTGGCCCAGCCGGCGAAGTTCAGGCCCTTTTCACCGTCGATTTCCGGGAATTCAGGCTCCCAGAAGCGTCGCTGCGACGCATGGATGACGTCGACGCCGGCATCGACCAGAGGCTGCAGCCAGCTTGCCATTTCCTCGGGGCTGTTGGCGAGTCGCACCGAGAAGTCCTGTTGTTTCCATTGGCTGGCGCGGAACAGGATCGGAAAGTCGGGACCGACGGCGGCGCGGACCGCCTTGGCGACTTCGACGGCGAAGCGGCTGCGCTCGGCGATGGTCGAGCCGCCCCACTGGTCCTGGCGTTCATTCGTGCCGGCCCAGAAGAATTCGTCGATCAGATAGCCATGCGCGCCGTGGATCTCGACCGTGTCGAAGCCGAGCCCCTTGGCGTCTGCCGCCGCCTGGGCGAAGGCGGCGATGGTGTCGGCGATGTCGGCGTCGGTCATCGCCTTGCCGCGCGGCTGGCCCGGCGCCAGCAGGCCCGACGGGCTCT
This sequence comes from Rhizobium sp. TRM95796, assembly GCF_025779995.1. Classification (NCBI taxonomy): domain Bacteria; kingdom Pseudomonadati; phylum Pseudomonadota; class Alphaproteobacteria; order Hyphomicrobiales; family Rhizobiaceae; genus Rhizobium; species Rhizobium sp. TRM95796. The sequence continues at coordinate 76,668 of NZ_JAOXHE010000002.1, forward strand.
CGATGCCTTCGGGATTGTAATCCTTGTCGGCGATGGTGCTGCCGGTATGCCAGATCTGCGGGCCCATGCGGCCGCCGGCGCCATGCACGGCGTCGATGACGGTCTTCCAGCCGGCGAGCGCCGCATCCCCGTGGAAGAACGGGATATTGGGATGGTTCTTCGACGCCGGGCGCGCCACCACCGTACCCTCGGACAGGATCAGGCCGACATCGGATTCGGCGCGGCGGCGATAATAATCGGCGACATTCTGCCCCGGCACACCCTTGGGCGAGAAAGTGCGCGTCATCGGCGCCATGACAATTCGGTTCTTCAGCGTCAGGCCCTTGATGGTCAGCGGCCGGAACAGCGTTTCTGCGGTTTTCGTGGTCATTTCGTCCTCATTGAATATCGCACCTCGGGAGGTGGACTCCCTATGTATAAATTGTATACCAAGTAGCAAGAACGCACTCCGAAGCTACCAGATATACAGGAGGAAACCGCATGCCCGGCGACGCCTGCATCCCGATCCGGACCGGCATCTCGAACCGGCTGATCCTCGACCAGATCGCCGACAAATGGTCGATTCTCATCCTCGCGGTGCTCTGCCAGCAGCCGCGACGCTTCAACGACATCCGCCGGGCGATGGACGGGGTCACCCAGAAGGCCCTAACGCAGTGCCTGAGACGGCTTGAACGCAACGGACTGGTGTCTCGCCGCGTCATCGCCGGTTCCCCCATCGGCGTCGAATATGCGATAACGGCGCTCGGCTCTTCGCTGAAGGAGCCCATTCGCGCGCTGCATGCCTGGACGCTCGACCACGAGGAGGAAATCCTCTCGGCGCAGCGCAGCTACGACACTGCGCAGAGCGTGTTCAGCCAAGCGGCCGAGTGACGCGCGTTTACCGCCTTGGTTTTTTGCCGATCGTCATGTTAAGAGCCGCCTCATGAGCACACATCCCTCCCCCATTCATGTCGTCGGCGGCGGTCTGGCCGGCTCGGAAGCCGCCTGGCAAATCGCCAATCGCGGCGTCCCCGTCGTCCTGCACGAAATGCGCGGCGTGCGCAAAACCGACGCGCACCAGACCGACAGTCTTGCCGAATTGGTCTGCTCCAATTCCTTCCGCTCCGACGATTCCACCTCCAACGCGGTCGGCGTGCTGCATGCCGAAATGCGCATGGCGGGATCGCTGATCATGGCGGCGGCCGACGCCAATCAGGTGCCGGCCGGCGGCGCCCTGGCGGTGGACCGCGAAGGCTTCGCCAAAGCCGTGACGAAAAGGATCGCCGAGCATCCGTTGATCACCGTCATCCGCGAGGAAATCACAGCGTTGCCGCCCGAGGAATGGGACAATGTGGTGGTGTCGACCGGACCACTGACCGCGCCTGATCTCGCCGAATCCATCCGCGCCGCCACAGGCGCCGATTCCCTCTCCTTCTTCGACGCCATCGCGCCGATCGTCCATCGCGACACGATCAACATGGACATCGCCTGGCACCAGTCGCGCTACGACAAGGTCGGGCCGGGCGGCACGGGCAAGGATTACATCAACTGCCCGATGACCCGCGAACAATACGAAGCCTTCGTCGCCGCGCTGATCGCCGGCGAAAAGACCGAATTCAAGCAATGGGAGCACGTGCCCTATTTCGACGGTTGCCTGCCGATCGAAATCATGGCCGAGCGCGGGCCCGAGACGCTGCGCCACGGTCCGATGAAGCCGATGGGCCTGACCAATGCGCATAACCCGGCGGTGAAAGCCTATGCCGTGGTGCAGTTGCGCCAGGACAACGCGCTGGGCACGCTGTTCAACATGGTCGGCTTCCAGACCAAACTGAAATACGGGGCGCAGACGGAGATCTTCCGGATGATTCCCGGCCTCGAGAATGCGGAATTCGCGCGCCTCGGCGGCCTGCATCGCAACACCTACATCAATTCGCCGGTGCTGCTCGACGCTTCGCTGATGCTGAAGAGCCGCAAGGGCTTGCGCTTCGCCGGCCAGATCACCGGCTGCGAAGGCTATGTCGAAAGCGCCAGCATCGGGCTTCTCGCCGGTCGCTTCGCCGCGGCGGATCGGCTGGACGAAGCACTATCGGCGCCGCCCGCGACCACCGCTTTCGGCGCCCTGCTCGGCCATATCACCGGCGGCCACCTGGCGAGGGACGAAGAGCCCGGCAAGCGCTCCTTCCAACCGATGAACATCAATTTCGGGCTTTTTCCCGAGCCGGAGCCGGGCAGCGTCGCCACGACATCGGAAGGCAAGCGGCTGCGCGGCAAGGAGAAGACCATCGCCAAGCGCAAGGCCATCGCAGCCCGCGCGCTCGCACATTGCCGTGACTGGCTGGCGGAAGGACGCTCGGCGGCCTAAATTCGAAGCCCGCAAAAGAACGCCGGGCGCTCAGAGGTTGGCGCTCGGCTCCATGTCCCTGTCGATGCGGGTGGCGACTGAGCCCAGCAGCCAGAGCGACACTTCGGCGGCGTCTTTTTCACTCTTGAAGGAGTAGACGCCGGTCAGGGCGGCGTGATCGTGGAATTCGATCGAGATCGTCTTGGGATCGGCCGTCGCGGACAGCGTGACGCGTTCGGCGTCGATCAGGCTGCAGAGATAGCGGCTGGAGATGCGGCGCATGCATCCGGCGCCGCCGGTCCACAATCTCAGGAACACCATCTCGCCGTCGCCCGAGATCACGAGATTGCGGATCGCTTCATGAGGATAGGCGCGGGCGAATTCGAGCACAGCGAGGCCGGCGTCGAAACGCTCGTCGGCTTCGCTTTTGCGCACGAAGCCGGTCGCCCAATAGAAGAAACCCAAGGCGGCCCCGAGGATCACCACCCAAATCGCCAAGATCATCGGCCAACTCCAGCATCAACACCCTCACGGCTAGCCGATCAAGCTTGCGTGAATGTGGGCCGACGCGCAACAACGGCCCATGCAAAAGCGCCGGAACAGACCGTTCCGGCGCTTTTTCAGTCAAGACGATCCGTCACTCGGCCTGGGCGACCGGGCGCACCAGCGGCGTGATTCGCCTGATGGTGACGCGGCGATTTTCGCGGGCGGCTTCCTCTGTATTGATCTTGAGGTAGCGCTCGCCATAGCCCTGCGTAACCAGATTTTCAGCCGGGATCTCGAACATGTCGGACAGCACCTCCGCCACCGATTCGGCGCGGTGATCAGACAGGACGAGGTTGGATTCATCGGAGCCGACGGCATCGGTATGACCTTCGATCAGGAAGGTCTCGCCCGGATCCTCGTCGAGGATCTGCTTGATGGCGGCGCCGACGCGCTTGAGCGAAGAGGCCTGGCTCATCGAGATATCCCAGCTGCCGGTGTCAAAGGTGATCGTGTCGAGATCGATACGACGAACCTTGTCGCGGATGCGGGCCGAGTACTTCACCTCGTCGACCGAGTAGACGCGCTCGACCGGCTCCACCGGCGGTTCTTCCAAGAATTCCACATAGTTGCGGTTCGGCTCCTTGGAAACGTCGATGATGTAGTCCTCGACCGGAATGCTCAACCGCATCGGCGGCAGGCGCGCGCCGGGATCGCGCAGATAGAGGCGATCGGCGCGACCGGCGTCGAGGATCGGCGAATAGAAGATCACCACTTCGCGGCCGGCGCGCTCCACCCGGGTCCGCTTGATGATTTCGCCATAGCGGTTGCGGACGGTGACGATGCGGACGCCATCCGGACGCACCACGACCTCACGCACGCGGTTGTTGGCGAGGCGCTCGTAGCGGGTGTCGCCGCGACGGCCGAGACGATCGCGATCGTCGTCGCGGACGATCACGCGATCGCCGAGCTTGATGATGACGCGGTTGTCGCGATCGTTCAGGCGGCGTCCTTCGCCGAGATCATAGCCCTGGAAGCCGGTGATGCGCTCACCCTTTTCCTCGAGCGCGGGGCGAACGCGAATCGGCCTGCCGTCCTTGTCCTTGAAGCCGGCCTGGGCTTCGCGGTCGGAGCGCGGCGCGCGGACGGGTTCGGCCTCCTGACGCTCGCGGCGGCGGCGTTCACGGGCGGTTTCGTCACCCTTGTCGGCGTCCTTCTCGCTGTCGAGAACGGCCGCGCCGTTCTTGACCGGCAGGCGCTTGGGTTCGCCGTTCTTTTCGCCGGCGTCCGCCTGGCCGTTGCGCGGACGCTGGGTCTCGACCTCCTCGACGGAGCCGTTGTTGCGCTTGCGCGGCTTTTCCGCCTGATCGGCCTGACCGGCATTGTCCTCGGCCTGATTGTTGCGCTTGCGCGGCTTGTCCTGGCTCTGGTCTTCGTTGACGCGGTTTTCCTGGGCCTCGGCGTTGTTGCGCTTACGATCCTTGCGGTTTTCTTCCTGCTGCTGGCCCTGCTGCTCTTCCTGCTGGCGCTTGCGCTCCTGGCGGCGCTGCTCCTTCTGGGTCTCGGCGTCGTTCTGGCGCTGCTGCTCTTCCTGCTTCTGGCGCTGACGCTCCTGCCGGCGCTGTTCGCGCTCCTGCTGGCGCTGCTGGTCCTGCTGCTGGTCCTGCTCCTGCTGCTGACGCTGCTGCTTCTCCTGCTGGCGCTTCTGGCGCTGCTCGCCCTGGCCTTGTTCCTGTTCCTGCTGGCGCTGTTGGCGCTCCTGCTGACGCTGCTGCTTTTCCTGCTGGCGTTGCTGGCGCTCCTGACGGCGCTGCTCCTTCTGCTGAAGGAGCTCTTCCTCGGACTGGACCTGCACGACATCCGTGCTCTGCGGCGCGGCGATGACCGCCTGCGGCATGGTGGCCGCCCAAACCGGGGAGAGGCCCGTCAGGGCGATCAGCGGAATCGCCGCGGTGGCCAAAAGCTTGTGTCGTAACGCCATGAGACTGTTTCCTCGCGCTTCGTGTTGTTCTGTTTTCCGAATCTCAATCGATTCGAGGCCTTTTTATGTTTCCATCCGGGCCGTGCCGAAAGACTTACGAAATCCGGCCTTTATCAACACTGAACCGACGGTTCAGTTCCCGTTCATATTCGGGACGCCGAATTTTCGTGGGGACGTCGATGCGTTTCTGTGTTGCAATTCGCTTTGGAAAAGGACCATTATTTCAAGGCGAGGCGCTATGGAAAATGCGCCAGCAGACAACTGTCGGGCGCAAGGCCCGCATCGCATACAGGGGAAAATCATGAACATCGCACGTCGCCTGACCTTGGCCGCGACCGTTTCGGTCATGGCAGCCTTCGCCGGCGCAAGCTTTGCCGCCGACAAGATCGTGATCGGCACGGAGGGCGCTTATCCTCCCTTCAACAATCTCGAGGCCGACGGCACGCTGACCGGTTTCGACATCGATATCGGCAAGGCGCTCTGCGAAGAGCTGAAGGCCGAATGCACCTTCGTGACCAATGACTGGGACGGCATCATCCCGGCTCTGCAGGCCAAGAAGTTCGACGCCATCCTCGCCTCCATGTCGATCACGCCGGAGCGCAAGGAAAAGGTCGACTTCACCGTCAAGTATTACAACACGCCGCCGGCCATCGCCGTGCCGAAGGATTCTCCGATCAAGGAAGCCAGCGAAGCCGGCCTCGACGGCAAGGTGCTCGGCGCGCAGTCTTCGACCACCCATTCCAACTATGCCGAAGCGCATATGAAGAAGTCGGAGCTGAAGCTCTACCCGACCGCGGACGAATATAAGCTCGACCTCGCCAACGGCCGCATCGACGCGGTGATCGACGACGTCGTCGTTCTCTCGGAATGGCTCAAGACCGAAGACGGCGCCTGCTGCAAGATCCTCGGCACGCTGCCGGTCGATCCCGCCATCAACGGCGACGGCGCCGGCATCGCCGTCCGCAAGGGCGACGACGCGTTGCGCGAAAAGCTGAACGGCGCCATCGCCGCCATTCGCGCCAACGGCAAGTACAAGGAAATCAACGCCAAGTACTTCCCCTTCGACGTTTACGGCGAATAATCACGAGCCGTGATCGGAAATGCGGCGGGAGACTTGCTCTCCCGCCTTTTTTGACTGACAAGAAGAGAGAGAAATCCCGCAAAGGGAACAAAGGGGAAAAGAATGCAGGGAGAAGCCGTTTCGACGGCGGAGAGCAGCGCGTCTCTCCTCGCTTCCATCTCGGCCGCTGTCGATGCGCTGTTCAGCGCGCTCTGGGCGCTGCTTCATCCGATTTTGACGACGGTGGACCCGCTCTGCGGACCCGTGGGCGTGTTCAACATCTTCCTGTCGAAGTCGCTGCTCGCTTGCGGCGCGGCGGGATGGGGCGACGAAATCGCCTTCGGTTTCTACGTCACGGCGTCGCTGTCGCTCTGCACGCTGCCCTTCGGCCTGTTGCTCGGCTTCTTCCTGGCGCTGGCCAAACAATCGCAGGAGCCCTATCTGCGCCGCGCCGCCGACATCTACATCACGCTGTTTCGCGGGCTGCCCGAACTCCTGACCCTGTTCATCATCTATTACGGCATGCAGCAGGCGCTGCAATCGGCCCTGGCCGGCATGGGCTATGACGGGCCGGTGGAAATCAACGCCTTCGCAGCCGGCATGATCGCGCTCAGCGTGGTCTTCTCCTCCTATTGCGCCGAAGTGCTGCAATCGGCTTTCAAGGCCATTCCGCGCGGCCAGTATGAAGGCGGATACGCCGTCGGCCTCTCGCGCGGCAAGACCATGCGACTGGTGGTGCTGCCGCAACTGATCCGCATCGCCCTGCCCGGCCTCGGCAATCTCTGGATGACGCTGCTCAAGGACACGGCGCTGGTGTCGATCGTCGGCCTGTCAGACATCATGCGCCAGACGCAGATCGCCGCGCGCGTCAGCAAGCAGGCGTTCTTCTTCTACGGCAACGCCTGCCTGCTCTATCTCGTTCTCGCCATTCTCTCCTCCTTCGTTTTCTCCTGGATCGAACGAAGGGCCAAGCAGGCGGAGGTGCGCGCATGAGCATCGCGCATGATCTGATCCCGCCGCAGCCGGCCCCGCCCGCCCCGCCCCGCGCCTTTACGCTGGAGCGACTGGCCGGCATCGTGTTCATGGGCGTCTGGCTCGCGGCCATCATCGCCGCCGGATTCTCGATGGTGGAGGGCTTCAGCGGCGACAAATTCGCCCGCTACGCGCCCAAACTTCTGTCCGGCCTGGTGATCACGCTCGAACTGGTCGCCGTGTCGATCACGCTCGGCGCGCTGCTGTCGCTGCCGATCGCCTTTGCCCGCATGAGCAGCAACCGGCTGCTGTCGGCGCTGTCCTACGGCTATGTCTATCTGTTTCGCGGCACGCCGCTGATCGCCCAGCTCTTCCTGATCTATTATGGTTTCGGCAGCTTCAAGGGCTTTTGGGAAAGTCTCGGCCTCTGGTGGTTCTTTCGCGAAGCCTATTACTGCGCGATCCTGTCGTTCACGCTCAACACCGCCGCCTATCAGGCGGAAATTCTGCGCGGCGCCATCGAAAGCGTGGCGCGAGGCCAGGTGGAAGCCTGCCACGCCCTCGGCCTCAACCGCTTCCACGCCTATCGCAAGGTGATCCTGCCGCAGGCGATCATCGTGGCGCTCAGGCCTTACGGAAACGAAATCATCCTGATGATCAAGGGCTCGGCGATCGTGTCGATCGTCACCGTGCTCGACGTGATGGGCGAGACGCGGCGCGCCTTCTCCCGCACCTTCGACTACCAGATCTATATCTGGGCGGCCATCGTCTATCTGGTCATCGTGGAGACGCTGCGCAACGTCTGGAACTGGCTGGAAATGCGGTTGACGCGCCATCTGAAACGCTGAAGCGCCTTGGCAGCACTCTTCATGAGATGCTGCCAAGCTGCTGATTTTTCACAGGAATGTCATAAACCACGCGACTTCTTAAGCTTTGGTCAACCATGAGGGCGTTCAATGGAACGGCAAGCTCAGGGAACTCAAACATAAGAGGTTGCCATGCATCACGAACTCGACATGCGGCTCAAAGGCTACGGCCTGACCACAGCCGAAATCATCTATCGCATGCCCGATCATCCCAGCCTGCTGCAGAGTTACGTCTGGCAGCATTACGATCTGGCGCCGGACTTTCCAGAAATGATGAATTTCCTCGCTTTCTGGCGGGCGAAGCTCGACGGAGCGCTGCATTCGGTCCGCTATGTCCACAACCGGCTGATCACGCCGACGGAATGGCGGGCGCTGAAGGGCGAGATGATCCTGCATTGATTTTGCCGGCCATCAGCCGTATGAGCCCTTGAAAACGGGCGAAGGACGGCGAGTGATGGCCAAGAAGAAGAAGATCGACGAACAGGCGCTCGCAGACGCCTATAACCGGGCGCTGTCGCTCGAGAAATCGGGCCAGTTCGCTGAAGCGGCCGAGGCCTATAAGAAGGTCCTGGCGCTAGACCCCGACGATCATGGCGGCGCGGCGGTGCGTCTCGCCTCCATGGGTCTCGGCGACACGCCGCCCAAAGCGCCCGACGCCTATGTCGCCACGCTGTTCGACCAGCATGCGGAAGCCTTTGAAAGCATCCTTGTCGACCAGCTCGAATATTGCGTGCCGATGCTGACGCGCCAGCGCATCCAGGCGCTCGGCCTCGGCCCGTTCAAGAAGATGCTCGATCTCGGCTGCGGCACGGGGCTAACAGGCGGGGCGCTGCGCGACATCGTCGAGGACATCACCGGCCTCGACATTTCCGAGAACATGGTCGAAATCGCCCATGAGAAGGATCTCTACGAGACCCTCTATGTCTCGGAAGCCGCCGATTATCTCGAAGACAACGAGGACGGCCCCTTCGACCTCGTCACCGCGACCGACGTGCTGCCCTATCTCGGTTTTCTCGAAGAACTGTTCTTCGGCGTCGCCGACAATATGACCGCAGGCGGCTACTTCATCTTCTCCTCCGAAACGCTGCCCGAGGACACGCTGCAGGGCCGCGACTTCATGGTCGGCCCCCACCAGCGCTTCGCCCATGCGAGCGCCTATGTCACCCGCGCGCTCGACGGAGCCGGCTTCGACGTGATCGAGATGGTCGACATCACGGTGCGGCTGGAGGACGGCGCGCCGATCGCGGGGCACCTGGTGACGGCGAAAAGGCGGGCAGAATAAACCGAAAGTTTATTAATTTCTATTTTTCACCTTATGCATGTAGATGGTTGGTGGCGTTGTCCGGATCCTATTGCAATCCTCCGTAAAAAACAGGGGAATTGCAATGGGAAACGAACTTACGGGCGGCGTCTTGAGCGCATTCATGACATCGCCGATCGTCACGGCCGCCGCTATCGCGACATTGACGATTTTCTCGCTCCTTTTCGGGCGTTTCGAAATCCGTCTGCGGCGGCTCAGATTGATCCGCGATTACATCAAGACATTCCCGAACACAGCCCACTCGTTTGAAAATGCGGGCATCAATCCATCTTTCGAGTTCGTTCGCAGCAAATATAGCGCCGATATAAACCTGGACCTCAATCGTCGCGACGGCATGACAGAGGTCGACGAACAGATAGCCCAGATCGATGCAACAATCAATGCAACGCGGGCCTTCGGGAATACAGGCGACATCAGATTGCTACTCGGCTCACTCACCTATGCAGTCGTTATTTTTGCCGGATTTCAGTTATTATTCACGAATATACTTTGCAATGCAGGACAAAGCCCGTGCGGAAGCAGCGCATGGCTGAGCGTATTCGTACTTGGAGGCAACGCCGGGACCACAAGTTTCGCCGAAAATCCAGGTCTCCTCTGGTCGGCGCAAAACATCGCCACGATTGCCAGCTTCGCATTCGTCGGAGCCTTTGCCTCATCCATCAGGTATCTCGTGCGGGCGTTGTCCGTTTTCGATTTGCAGGCGTTCACATTCATTCGGCAAGCCGCCGTCACGACGATCACCGTGATGGTGACGATCGCTCTTTATCGTGCGGTCCCGGATCCGATGTCGTTGATCGATTCCATACGCCGCGGCGAGCCGGCCATTCTTCCGGCGATCAATCCCGGAGTGTCCTTCACATGGATGTTGCTCGCGCTCGGATTTGGACTTCTGCCGGAAAGCGCGGCGCATTTTGCATTGCTGCGGATTTCGCCCTGGACAAAATGGCTCAAATCCACAGATGACCGCTTCCTGACGTGGACGCGCATCGTTCCGCTTGATGTGATCGACGGCATCGACTTCTTTACGCGCTTTCGGCTGGAAGAATGCGGCATCAACGAAGTCCAGGCGCTCGCCACGTACAATCCGATCATGCTGCATATCGAAACGCCCTACGGAATTTACCAGGCGATCGACTGGATTGCTCAGGCGCAGCTTTGCTGCGTTGTGGGGCTCGATCGTTTCCTGCTTTTGCGACAGTTCAACATCCGAACGATCTTCGATCTTGAGCGCGCGATCATCCAGGACTCACCGATCAGGCGCGAAGATTCCGCGGTCATCGATAAGTTCGACGCCTTTTACGCGGGGATTCTTTTCGCCCCGAATATGGCGCTGACGGGAATTCAGAAAGAAAGTCATGCCAAGTTCCTCATCACTCAGGACAACGTTACGAAGGAAGTGGACGCGGCCGAGTTCGCCAATTGGGGGCGCAGCATGTTCATCGACCCCAAATCCGCCACTCAGGCGATTGAGCATGTCATGATGTGGATTGGAGACGATCTGCATGTCCGCAGGCTGCGCAGACTTTGGAACGAGATCAGCGTGCGCCTTGGCCCGGATTCTGTTTCGCTGTTCACCAACGAGCGGATCGAATTGCAAAGCAAAGCTTTGCAGGCTGTCCTGGCGTCCAGCAGCAAAGTCCGCTGAAAGGCCTCATATTCGCCGGGCGGCGCCCTTTCCCAACACCTAGCAATCCTCTAAACCTCCCGCAGAACATCTGACATGCGGGAGTTTTTCCATGGCCAAAGTGGCGTTTATCGGGCTCGGGGTAATGGGTTATCCCATGGCCGGCCATCTCAAGGTCAAGGGCGGCCATGAGGTCACCGTCTATAACCGCACCACGGCGAAAGCTGAAAAATGGGCGGCGCAGTTCGGCGGCGCATATGCGCTCACGCCGGCGGAGGCGGCCCGGGACGCCGATTTCGTCTTCACCTGCGTCGGCAATGACGACGACCTGCGATCGGTCACCACAGGCCCCGACGGCTGCCTGTCGTCCATGAAGCCCGGCGCGATCCTCATCGACAACACCACGGCCAGCGCCGAGGTGGCCCGAGAACTCGAGACAGCGGCGGAGGCGCGCGGCGGCTTCTTTATCGACGCGCCCGTTTCGGGGGGCCAGGCCGGCGCCGAAAACGGCGTGCTGACGGTGATGTGCGGCGGCAAGCCCGACATATTCGAGCGCGCCAAGCCCGTCATCGACGCCTATGCGCGCATGGTGGGCCTGATGGGCCCGGCCGGATCAGGGCAACTCGCCAAGATGGTCAACCAGATCTGCATCGCCGGTCTCGTCCAGGGCCTCGCCGAGGGCATCCATTTCGCCAAGAAGGCTGGTCTCGACGTCGAAAACCTGGTGAGCGTGATCTCCAAGGGGGCCGCAGGCTCCTGGCAGATGGAAAACCGCCACAAGACCATGAACGAAGGCAAGTTCGATTTCGGCTTCGCCATCGACTGGATGCGCAAGGATCTCGGCATCTGCCTCACCGAAGCCCGTCGCAACGGGGCGAAATTGCCGGTGACCGCGCTGGTCGACCAGTTCTACGGCGACGTTCAGGCCATGGGCGGCAATCGCTGGGACACGTCGTCGCTGCTCGCCCGCCTGGAGAAATGAGCGGGCTCGCTAAAACATCTGACGCAAACGAGGTCATCGCCACGCTCAGGGCGATGGCCAGCTCGGACAATGTCGCCGGCATGGCCCGGTTCGGCATCGTCACGGAGACGGCGCTCGGCGTCTCCAACACCGATCTCCGGGCGCTTGGCCGCAAGATCGATCGCGACCATGAGCGCGCGCTCGCCCTGTGGGACAGCGGCATTCGCGAAGCCAGGCTGCTCGCCGCTTTTACAGAAGAGCCGCAGCGGATGACGGTCGACCAGGCGCGACGCTGGGCTGCGGATTGCAATTCCTGGGAACTGGTCGACGCCGTCAACGAGCCGATCATGCGCGCCGGCCATGGGCCCGTGCTGATTGCCGAATTCGCCGCAGACGAACGCGAATTCGTCCGTCGTATGGCCTTTTCGATGATCTGCTGGGGCGCGGTGCATCAGAAGACATTGGCGGACGAGGATGTGATCGCCTGGCTCGCCTTCGTCGAGGCCCGATCCCGCGATCCGCGCAATTTCGTGCGCAAGGCGGTCAACTGGGCGCTCCGGCAGATCGGCAAGCGCAACCGCGCCTGTCACGCGGCGGCGCGGACTCTTGCGGAAGAGCTCGCCGAGAGCGCCGACAAGACGGCGCGCTGGATCGGCAAGGATGCGCTCCGCGAGTTGGAAAGCGAGGCGGTCTACAAGCGCCTCGCCAGACGCGACTGACTATTCCTCGTGGTTTTTCGGCTGTTCGAGGATCATGTAGTCGAGCGGCAGTTCGGTGGTGTATTTGATCTGCTCCATCGCAAACGCCGAGGAGACGTCCCGGATTTCGATCTTGGCGATCATGCGCTTGTAGAAGGCGTCATAGGCGGCGATATCCGGCACGACCACGCGCAGCAGGTAATCGACATCGCCGCTCATGCGATAGAACTCGACCACTTCGGGAAATTCGGCGATCACTTCGGAAAAGCGCTTCAGCCATTCGATGGAATGGGAATTGGTGCGGATCGACACGAAGACCGTGACCTTGGTATTCACCCTGATCGGGTCGAGAATCGCCACGCGGCGCTTGATGACGCCATCCTCTTCCATTTTCTGGATGCGACGCCAACAGGGCGTGGTCGACAGGCCGACCTTCTTGGCGAGGTCCGCGACCGCTAGCGTCGAGTCCTCCTGAAGAAGTCTCAAGATTTTTCTATCGAGCCGGTCCATTCACGCCTCCAGGGGAATATTATTTCTCATAATTGCATGTTTCTCCCAAAAAGACAGACGAACAATCAGATAATCCACCGCGAAACAATCGCCCGCAATTCCGGCAGCAGATCCGTCGCGAACCAGGTGTTGCGTTTCAGCCAGCCGGTATTGCGCCAGCTCGGATGCGGCAGCGGCAGGACTGCGCTCTGAAGATGGAGCCTCCAGTCTCGCACGGTCTCGGTCATCGGCGCTTTTCGTCCGAGATGCCAGGCCTGCGCATAGCCGCCGATGGTCAGCACCAGTTCGACCTGCGGCATCAGGCGCAAGGCGCGGGCCCGCCAGGCCGGCGCGCATTCCGGCCGCGGCGGCAGATCCGACCCATGCCGGTCGTAGCCCGGAAAACAAAAGCCCATCGGAAGGATGGCGAACTTGTCGGCATCGTAGAATTGCTCCCGGTCGACGCCGAGCCAGTCCCTGAGGCGATCCCCCGACGCGTCGTCGAACGGCAGGCCGCTTTCATGCACCCGCAATCCCGGCGCCTGGCCGGCGATGAGGATGCGCGCCCTGTCGGAGAGAACCGCGACCGGACGCGGCTCATGCGGCAATCGTTGCTCCGGACCGCCGGCGGGCGCATCGCGGCACAGGCGACAGCCTGCGATTTCCGCAGCGAGCGCATTGATTTCAGGCCTCACGGAATAGCCGCGCAGGCGCGTGCGCCGATCCTTTCGCGCCAGGCGATCAAGCCGCCGCAGTCTTCCGGGCAGGCCAACCGGGCCGCCTTGAGAAAATCGAAGGCGACGAGCAGCGTGATGTCGGCGATGGAGAAATAGTCGTCCACCAGCCAGGACCGTCCGTCGAGATGTCGATCGAGGAAGCGCAAGGCGTCGAGCGCCTTCGGCCGGTTCGCATCCGCCCATTCCTTGACTTGCGGCTGTTCGGCCATCGCCATGCCGGGGTGACCATGGCGGAAGGCGGCGCTGATATGGGAGAACAGGCCGAGCTCCACCCGACGGTTCCACATCTCGACCAGCGCCTTCTCCCGCGTGTCGCGGCCGAACAGCGCCGGCTCGGGATGCAGGTCTTCGACATAGCGGCAGATGGCCACCGATTCCGCGATATGGGTTCCATCGTCGAGCTCCAGCACCGGAACGCGATGCAGCGGATTGATGCGGGCAAATTCGGGTTGTTTATGCGCCCCGGATTTGAGATCGACCTGAACACGCTCGATGAGGACGCCCTTCTCGGCGAGAAAACAGTGCACCCGGCGCGGATTGGGCGCCCAATCTGAATCATAGAGTCTCATTCGCCTGACCTGTCATGCCTGTGAGTCCGACGCAGCATAATGGCGCGTCCTTCGGATGTCTAAGGAAGGTCGAAAAAGCGTGCGAGGAAGGAGCCGCCATGCTCCTGCTCATCGGCCATGGCGTGACGATGTCCCTTTCGCCAATCGGACGGACGCTCGAACTCGCCCGCCCACACGCCCCGGCGCGCCTGCTGAGCCTCGCCCTCCTCCGCGCGGTAACCGCCGAACGCCAGCGCCATGCCCGATCGCACCATCGCGGCGTTGACATCCTCGCGTCCCGCCACACACTCCACCAGCAGGCGACGATACTTGTCTTCCCGTCCGCCGGAACAGACGACGCCGTCGGCGGTCATCAGGCTTTCGAGCGCGTCGCGCGCCTCGACGCCGCAGGGCCATGCCGCTCCCGCGCGCAGACAGGTCTGGGAGAGCTCCGGCGCATCGATGGATCGAAGCCGGAGCTTGCGGCCGCCGAGCTCGAGGCTGTCGCCATCGACGACCCTGAAAGCGCCGCCCAGCCGCTCGGTCTCGCCCTGCCGCAGTTTGAGCGCGATCAGGCCCATGAGGCTCAAGAAGCAGAGCGTGAGCAACAAGTCCCTGGCCAATCTCATCGTGTCGTCCCGTGATCCGTTTGAGAGGGCTATAGACGGCAATGTCGGCATGGCAAACGAATGCTTAGCGAGGCAGCATCTTTTTAACGAATAAGAGATAATCTCGCCCCTTAATTTGGGTGCGCCAGTTCGGGTCATGAGTCAGAAAGCCAGTTTGTCTCCAGACAAGATCATCGTGGATCGATCCCGCGTGTCCCGGAACAGGGATGTCGCCCGGGCGGTGAAAAACACGCGTGAACGGCTGCAGATCACCTCCGGCGCCGCCACGTCCTTCGACAAGGAACTGCTCGCTCTCCACCTCTCCTCGATACAATACAGCGCTGCGGCCCTGCCATTGTTCGTGATCGTCATCAGCCTGTTCGCCAATTCGGTGTTCACCGGCGTCAATCTGTTCGGCTGGATGCTGGCGAGCCTCGCGGCCCATGCTCTGCAGATCGCCATTTCGGTGCGCGCCCAGCGCAGCGAGATCACCTACGAGAATGTCCAGCGCTGGCGTCGCATCTTGATGTTTTCGCAGATCCCGGTCGGCTTGTGCTGGACCTGGTTTGCGCTGATCGGCTGCGACGCCTGCGGCGGCGACACCTATTTCTACTTCAAGAGCGCCGTTCTGGTGCTGGCTTTGTCGGCGACGTCGATGGCGCAGTCCATGCTGCGCGGCGCGGCGCTCGCCACATTCGCCCCGGTCGTGGTCGCCCTCGCCTATTCGGCCTTCGTCACGCGCGCGCCGACCGATCTCGCCTTGACGGCGGTGTTCACCGCGTCGCTCATCCTGTTCGTCTTCATCACCAGCCGGCTCTACAGCTCGAATATCCGCGTCATGTCGTTCCAGTCGGAAAAAGACGACCTGATCGCCGAACTCGAAGTGGCGAAATCGATGTCGGACGAAGCCCGGCGCCGCGCCGAGGAAGCCAATCTGGCAAAGTCGCGCTTCCTGGCGTCGATGTCGCACGAGTTGCGCACGCCGCTCAACGCCATTCTCGGCTTTTCCGAAGTGATGGCGACGGAGGTTCTCGGCCCGCTCAACAACCCGACTTACAAGGAATATGTCACCGACATCCACACGTCGGGCCAACATCTGCTCAATCTGATCAACGAGATCCTCGATCTCTCGCGCATCGAGGCGGGCCGCTACCAGCTCAACGAAGAGGCCGTGCAGCTGGTGGACATCACCGAGGACTGCATCGGCATGGTGCAGCTTCGGGCAAAGTCGAAGTCGATCCGGATCGTCGAACAATATGAACCGGGAATGCCGTCGATCTGGGCCGACGAGAAAGCGGTGCGCCAGATCGTGCTCAACATTCTTTCGAACGCGGTGAAGTTCACCCCGCAGGGCGGCGAGATCACCGTCAAGGCGGGCTGGACCGCCTCGGGGGGACAATATGTGTCCATCAAGGACAATGGGCCGGGCATCGCGGAGGAAGAAATCCCGGTGGTGCTC
Organism: Rhizobium sp. TRM95796; assembly: GCF_025779995.1. Lineage (NCBI taxonomy): Bacteria > Pseudomonadati > Pseudomonadota > Alphaproteobacteria > Hyphomicrobiales > Rhizobiaceae > Rhizobium > Rhizobium sp. TRM95796. Next base: position 92,795 of record NZ_JAOXHE010000002.1, read on the forward strand.
TCTGCCTTCGGCCAGGGCTCCATCGCCATCAAGAGCGCCGAACAGGGCACCGGCCTGGGCCTGCCCATCGTCCAGGCGCTGCTGCACAAGCATGACGGCCAGTTCTATCTTAAATCGAAGCTGCGCGAAGGCACCGAATGCATCGCCATCCTGCCCGCAAAGCGCGTGCTGCAGACCGTGCCGGCCGTGGAGGAAACCTCAGCCATCGATCGGAAGAAGAAAAGCTTCGCCTGATCCCGCAGTCGGCCGGTCAGAGCAAGACGACCCAAGCCATGTAGAGCCCCACCGACACCAGCATGCAGAAAACCGCGAAAGAGCCGAGATCCTTGGCGTGCTTGCCGGTCTTCGACACTTCCGGCGACACCCGGTCGACCAGTTCCTCGACGGCGGTGTTGAGCGCCTCGAAGCCGAACAGGATCATGAAGAGAATGACGAGGATGAGATATTCCGCCAGCGTCGCGCCGACGACGGCGAACAGGATCAACGCGACGAGAAACATGATGATCTCATGCCGGAAGGCGGATTCGCCCAGAGCGCGCCGAAAGCCGGCCAGCGAATAGCTGGCGGCGGCGAACAGATGCGCCAGGCCCGTCTTCTTCTCTTCCGGCTCTCGCATCCGCATTTCTCCCGTTTCTATCGTCGCAATCGCGCCAGACTGATCCCATCAGCCGAGGAATCACAGAATCCCTCAGCAGATCTTTAGCAAACCGATCCTGTCGCGAGGCATGCGGCGGGTCAGCCCTTGTTGGAAACGCCCGCGCTGTCGAACGTCGCCATGCCGGCATGGCAGGCGGCGGCGGCCTTGACGATGCCGGCGGCGAGCGCCGCGCCCGAGCCCTCGCCCAGCCGCATGCCAAGCGCCAAGAGCGGCGTCTTGCCGAGCTTGTCGATCGCCTTCATATGCGCGGGTTCGGCGGAGACATGGCCGATCAGGCAGTGATCGAGCGCGGAAGGATTGGCGGCCTTGAGTATGGCGGCGGCGGCGGTGACGACGTAACCATCGAGCAGCACCGGGATGCGCTCCATGCGGGCGGCGAGGATGGCCCCGGCGATGGCGGCGATTTCGCGTCCGCCGAGACGACGGAGGATTTCGAGCGGATCGGAGAGATGATCCTTGTGCAGCGCCACGGCCTTGTCGACGGCGGCGATCTTGCGCTTCAGCACTTCGCCTTCGGAGCCGGTGCCCGGGCCGACCCAATCCTCGGCTGTCCCGCCATAGAGCGCGAGATTGATCGCGGCGGCGATGGTGGTGTTGCCGATGCCCATTTCGCCCAGGCAGAGAAGATCCGTGCCGCCGGCGATGGCCTCCATGCCGAAGGCCATGGTGGCGGCGCAATCGCGCTCGGAGAGCGCCGCTTCCTCGGTGATGTCGGCGGTCGGGTAGTCGAGGGCGAGATCGAAGACCTTGAGACCGAGATCATAGGTCGCGCAGATCTGGTTGATCGCCGCGCCGCCATTGGAGAAGTTCGCCACCATCTGTTTGGTGACTTCGGGCGGATAGGGCGTGATCTTCTGCTTGGTGACGCCGTGATTGCCGGCGAAGATGGCCACGAGCGGACGGTTGACGGCAGGCTTGCGACCGGTCCAGGCGGCGAGCCAGAAGGCGATTTCCTCCATGCGGCCGAGCGATCCCGCCGGTTTGGTCAACTGGCTGTCGCGATCGCGCGCCGATGCGAGCGCCAAACTGTCGGGACCGGGCAAGTTTGCGATCAGATTGCGAAAATCGTCGAATGGCAGGCCGCTCACGCTCATGACCCAGGTCTCCTGTTTTTTCTTTTCCGGCGAGGCACGCGTCCCTATTATCCGCAGTCTCCGCAGGCGGCAACCTTCATCACGCCGCCGCCGGTCGCAAAGGAATGAACTTGATGACGCATGCAAATCTGGTCGTGGACACCGCCCGCGCAACAGGCTTCTTGAGCCGGCTTCCCGTGCCCGACCACTTTTTCGAAGGCCATGACGGATCGCTGACGAAGGCGTCGCGCGCCTTTCCCCTGGCCGGCGTGGTCGTGACGGCGCCGGCCGGCCTGGCGCTGGCGCTGACGCTCGGCTTGGGTCTCGAGCCGCTGGTCGCCGCCATGCTCGCCTATGCGGTGGTGGCCATGACCACCGGCGCGCTGCATGAGGATGGCTTGAGCGACGCCGCCGACGGGCTGGGCGCGACGCGCGACCGCGAGCGGGCGCTGACCATCATGCGCGACAGCCGGATCGGCTCCTTCGGCGCGGCGGCGCTGATTCTCTCCTATGGACTGAGAGCGAGCGCGCTCGCAGCCATCGCCGCCGTCATCGGACCGCTCGGCGCCCTATCCATTTTCCTGGCGGTCGCCGCGCTCAGCCGCGCCGCCATGGTCTGGCATTGGCGCGTGCTGCCGCCGGCTCGGACGGATGGACTGGCGGTGGCGATGGGAGGGCCCGACGGAGCGAGCGCGTTGTTCTCAACCGTCTCGGCGGCCGCAATCGCCGTCGTGCTGATCGGCGTCGCCGCCGGGCCGCTGCACGCGCTGGGCGCGATCGCGGCGGCGGCGGCGGTTACAGCCGGGTTCAGCCGCTATGTCCGCAAGCGCCTCGGCGGCCAGACCGGCGACACGATCGGCGCCACACAGCAAGTGTCGGAGATCGCCGCGCTGCTTGCCCTTGCGCTCCTGACCTGACAAACCCCATATTCTAGTCGACGCGCACCAGAAGGGCCATCATGGAATCTCCCTGCATTCTCGTCTGTTCGATCGACGACAAGACCGGTTATTGTTTCGGCTGCGGGCGCACCCGCGACGAGATCGGCGCCTGGACACTGTATTCAGGCGAAGAACGCCGCACGATCATGGCCTCGTTGCCGGCCCGGCTGGAGACGGTGGAGCGCAAGCCGCGCCGCGAGACGCGCCGGACGCGGATGGCGCGGGGGGGCGACAACTGATGCAGCGCTTGTTGATCGCCGTCATCGCCGGCCTCCTGCTGCTCATCGGCGCCATGGCGCTCGCGCCCGACAGTTTCGACATGGACGGCGACCAGATCGCCCAATTGGTGAAATACGGCATGATCGCCGCGCTGATCGGCTCGGGCGTGCTGGCCAGCCAGCGCAATCTCGGCCAGGCGGCGCGCAGCCTCGCCATCTGGTCGCTGATCGCGCTGGCGCTGGTCGCCGTCTATCTCTACCGCAACGACGCGCAGGATGTCGCTTCCCGGTTGACCGCCGGTTTGATCCCCGGCCGCGCCTCCACCTATACCGACGCCCAGGGCTTCAACACGGTGGTGCTCTACAAGGCGAGCAACGGCCATTTCCAGGCCGATGTATCCCTCAACGGCAAGACGGTGCCGATGATGGTCGACACGGGCGCGAGCATGATCGCCCTGACATACGAGGACGCCGAACGCGCCGGCCTCGACATGGCCGGCCTTTCCTTCACCTCGCCCGTGATGACCGCCAACGGCCGGGCGATGATGGCGCCGGTCACCATTCCCGTGCTGAGCATCGGCGGAATCGAACGCACCAATATCCGCGCCGGCGTCGCCGAACGGGGCCGGATGGACGAAAGCCTGCTGGGCATGAGTTTTCTGCAGACGCTGAGCGCCTTTTCTTTCGAAGGCGATGAATTGAAACTCAGGGACTGATCAGAGCAGGCTGACGAAGAAGCGGATCGAGACGACGGTCAGAAACAGGCCGAAGCCGATTTCGAGTTGTCGCTTGTCCAGCGCATGCGCGAGTCTGACGCCGTAAGGCGCGACGATGAGCGTCATCGGCATGACCAGCGCCACCGTGATCCAGTTGACGAAGCCGGTCGAGAAAGGCGGCAGGAAGGGCTCGCCCCAGCCGGCCCAGACATAGCCGATCAAACCGGGAATCGAGATCAGCACGCCCACGCCCGATGCGGTGGCGACCGACTGGTGCACGCTGCGACCGAACAGGGTCATCCAGAGATTGGACAGCACGCCGCCGCCGACCCCCATCAGGCCGGAAAACAGGCCGATGCCGAAGCCCGCGCCGGCATTGATCGCGCCCTTGGGCAGATCGTCGCCCAGCCGCCAACTCTGACGGTTGAGAAACATGCGAATGGCGATCAGCATCGACAACACCGCGAAGATGCCGCGTAGTTCTGCGCCGGAGACATAGGCCGCGATCAAAGCGGCCGCCACGACGCCGACGGGAATCGACAAGGCCCAGCCGCGCAACACGTCCACATCGACGGCGCCGCGGGCCTTGTGGGCGCGGAAGGAGCGGATCGAGGTGGGCACGATGATGGCGAGCGACGTTCCGACCGCGACATGGGTTCTCACGGCGTCCGCGACGCCGAGCAGGCCGTAGACCTGGTAGAAGACCGGGACGAGGATCGCGCCGCCGCCCACGCCGAACAGGCCGGCGAGCAGACCCGATACGACGCCCGCGGCGATGAGAGCGAGGGCGAAAACGATCAGTTCGGAAAGTTCGGGCATCAGCGGGCTCCTGAGGGCGGATGACCTCCGCTAAGCCCGTCTCGGTCGCCCTGCAAGCCGCGCCGGCCGCCAATCCGTCACGATCGGCTGGACGGAGCCTTATTTCCACTGGCCATCGACGTCACAGCCCTTGGGCGGAATAGGCAGATCGCCGAAACGCTTGCGCAGCATGCCACAGCCGTACCGGTTGATCGGTCCCGGCATCATCGCGTTCAGGCTCGCGCCGACATCATCGAAAGGACTCTCGGCATGGGCGACATAGGAATACCACTTCCCGCCGGTCAGCAGAAGAACGGCTGCAAGCAAAGTCGGCTTGGCGAATTTATAAAATCTCGAAATCGATGTCTTGGTCATGGCGGCAACACTCTTCGTCGCCGCTATAACGCGCCGCCATTAAGGACTGTTCATGGCGAAACAAAAAATCTTAACGATTGTGGCCGCGCTCAGAGACTGCAATGGCGATATCCACGCTTGCGCGCGCGCAAATCAAAGTGGAAATGGTCGCCGTGATAGGCATCGCCAGGCCCGAGCACGGTGGTGAAATAGCGGCAGGAATCCTCGCGGACCGTCTTGAGCAGCCCTTTCTCGCGGAACTGGAAGAAGCCCTTCTTGCGGACGTCGATTTCCTTGCCGTTGTTGAGAACGAATTTGCCGATGTCGATGGCGTTGCCGCGCGCATGCTCGGACCAGGGATTGTTGGATCGAGAATTCATCTTGCGACAGGAATAGGACGACATCTGGTGAATGGCCTTGATGCCGGAGAAATAGCGGTAGCGGGAAGCGGGCACGAGTTCGTTGCGCACCCATTTGGCGAAGGCGCGCGTGACGTTGCAGTTCAGCTTGGCCGCAGGTTTCAACTGCACGCCGCTCGCGAAGCCACTGACCAGAATGGGATGGGCGATGCCGCAGCTCGGCCCGTTCGAGATCGCCGGAATGTCCTGGAAGCGCACGCCGAGTTTCTCGAGATCCTGGCGGCAGGCCTTGTCCGCCTTGGTCAGACCGCCATAGGATTCCGGAACCTGCATCGGATCGGAGAAACGCGGCAGGAACGCCACCTTCTGCTCGGGCGCGTCCCTGCGACGGCTGGGGAGCGTGATCTGGTTGGCCTCCCGCGCCTGGTCGAACGGCACGGTCTGCGGCGTCGACGGAGAAGACATGTCGACGAGTTCGTCGGTGCCGACGCCGGCGACGACTGGCTGCGACGTGGCGCCCTCGGCGATGTCGCGCGCCTGTTCCTCCGCAAGCCCGACGGGAGCAACGCCGAGGCCGTCGTCGATATTGACGCCCTGGTCGGGGATCGTCATCGCCTGCGCGTCCGCAGCCAGCGGCCCGGTCGCCTGCGGCGCGGCGTCGACCAGCGGCTGATCCAGCGAAGCAGCCCGATCGGCGCTCGCGTCGCCCATGCCGGCGAGATTGGGCTGGTCGAGATAGGGATCGACGTTTTCGGTGGTCTGCGCCGCGTTGACGGGCGCCGCATAGGTCGCCTGCCGGGTATGCCGGGTGACCTTGACGCTGGAGACGGTTTCCGAGCCGATGTCGGCGGGCGGCGTAAGATCCCCCGAACAGGACGTCAGCGCGACGGCGACGCCGACCGTCAGCAGACGCCGGCTCCAAGTGATGCAAAACGCAATACGCATAGTCTCATCCGTCGGCCACATTCCGATACGATTGCTCAGTTTAAGGCCGAAAGGGTTAGCGGAGCGTAAAGCCTGGCGGAACTTACGGGAGAATCAGAAGCCAGCGCGGCGGTGGGCGCGCCACAGGCGCCACATTCTGAGCCATTGCGGCGAAACAGCCGGCTCCGTCAGGCAGATCGGGCCGAGTTTTTCCGCCTTGTCGAACACCGCCTGCGCGAGAGCAACCGGCAGATAGGCGTCGGCGGCGGGTTGCGCCAGTTCGTCTTTTGCGGCGGCGCGCGCAGCGGCCAGATGGTCGCGGCCGTAGCCGATGAAGGCGGAAAGAGCCTGCGCCATGGCGGGCCCGTCGCCGTCCAGAAATGTCGCGGCGGTCAGGCCGGTGGCGGCGAGAATGTCCCCCGGCAGATAGACCTGCCTGCGGCGACGATGCAACGGCGTCAGCAAGAGCGTTCCGGCCACCAACTGTGCGATGCCGGCATGACCGGCGGCGTCGGCGAGCCTGGGGGCCGCGTCGGGGGCCAGGATCAGCGTGGTCATCTGGATGAGAGTGGAAGACGTCTCTCCGGCATAGCCTTCGAACATGCGGCGGCTTTCCATCGGGTCGTCATAGAGATCGAAGATGCGCGCTTCGGTCATCGCGGCCAGCGCCGGGCGCGGCAGCCTGTATTCGTCGACGGCGTGTATGAGGCCGGCGGCGAGCGGATTGGCCATGGCGTCGCCGGCGCCCTGCCCCTCGACGAGATCGCGCCACCATTGCAGGCGGATCTCGCCCGGCAATGGATCGCGGACCACGTCGCGCACCCGCGCCAGTTCGGCGTTGAAGGCGTAGAGCGCGGCGACTGCGCCGCGCTTGTCTTCCGGCATCAGGAGACAGGCCAGATAGCGGTCGAGATCGGTCGAACGCAGCGTGGTCAGGCACGCGTCATAGGCGTCGTGGCGGCCCATGGCCATGGCTCACTCCACGGCGATCAGCGCGGCTGCGACCGCACGGTTTTCGGCGAGCAGAATGTTGAAGGTGCGGACCGCCGCCCCGGTGGACATCGGGTCGGCGGAGATCTGCGCCTGTTTCAAAGCATCCCGCAGCGGGCGCTTCAGCGGCATCAGGTTGACGCCAGTGCCGACGAGCAACACCTCGATCTCGGCGGCCTCGGACAGTACGCGCGCAAGGCCCGCCTCATCGATATCGGCCCCGTCGGCGACATCCCAGCCATAGATGCCCGAGGGCAGGCAGAGGATGGATCCCCGGTGGCTCATATCGGCGAACCGGAAGCCGCCGTTGCCATAGGCGTCGATCGGCGCCCGCCCGGGGAAATGCTGCTCGCGGATGATGATGCCTCTGGCCACGCCTTACACCGCCTGCGCTTCGCCCGCCTTCTCGTCCTTTTCATCCTTCTTGTCGAACGCATCCGACCGAAGCTTGAAGAGGATAAGGACCGGCGCCGCCATATAGATCGACGAGAAGGTGCCGACCACGACGCCGAACAGCATCGAAATCGTGAAGCCGCGAATGACCTCGCCGCCGAACAGAACCAGCGCCGCGATGGCGATCATCGTGGTAACCGAGGTCAGAATGGTGCGCGACAGCGTCGAGTTGATCGAGGTGTCGATAAGCACCTCCAGCGGCATCTTCTTGTATCGCCGCAGATTTTCTCGCATTCGGTCATAGACCACGACCGTGTCGTTCAGCGAGTAGCCGACGATGGTCAGGATGGCCGCGATACTGGTGATGTCGAATTCGAGACCGGTGAACACGAACAGGCCGAGCGTCAGCAACAGGTCGTGCAGCGTCGCCACGATCGCGCCGACGGCGAACTGCCATTCGAAGCGGAACCAGATATAGACCATGATCGCCAGAAGCGAGAGGCCGACGCCGATCGCGCCCGTCATCGCCAGTTCGCCCGACACGGACGGACCAACCACTTCGACGCGGCGGAAATCGTAATCATCGCTCAATTCGCCGCGGATCTTGTTGACGGCGGATTGTTCGGCGTTTTCGCCGGCGTCCTGACTCTGAACGCGCACCAGCACCGAACTCGGATCACCGAAGCCCTGCACCTGGACGCCGCCGAGGTTGAGGCCGCCCAGACGATCGCGGATGTCGCCGAGATTGGCGTCGCCTTGCTTGGCCTTGAGCTCGATCATCGATCCGCCGGTGAAGTCGATGCCGAGTTCCAGCCCCTTGGTCGCAAAACCGACCACGGATGCGACGGCAAGCGCTGCCGAAATTGCGAAGGTCCATTTGCGCACGCTCATGAAGCGGATCTGCGCGAAATCGAAGAAGCCGGTGCGCACGCCCTTCGGCAGCGCTTTCGGACGGGTGCGGCGCAACCAGATGGAGATCATCAGGCGCGACACGGTATACGCCGTGAACACGGTGGTGATGATGCCGATCGACAGCGTGACGGCGAAGCCGCGCACCGGACCGGAGCCCATGTAGAACAGGATCACGGCGGCGATCAGCGTCGTCAGGTTGGCGTCGATGATGGTGCCGAAGGCTTTGTTGAAGCCGGTCTCCATCGCCTGGGTGATGGGCCTGCCGGCCTTCACCTCTTCGCGGAAGCGCTCATAGAACAGCACGTTGGAGTCGACCGCCTGGCCGATCGTCAGGACGATGCCGGCGATGCCGGGCAGGGTCAGCGTCGCCCCGAGCATCGACAGGATGGCGATGATCATCACGACGTTGATCACCATCGCGACCGAGGCGATGGCGCCGAGCGTGCCGTAGAATAGCTGCATGAAGGCGATCACGGCGATGAGGCCGATCACGCCGGCGATGAAGCCGGCGCGGATCGAGTCGGCGCCGAGGCCGGGGCCGACGGTGCGTTCTTCGACCACGGTCAGGGTGGCCGGCAGCGCGCCTGCGCGCAGCAGGACGGCGAGATCCGAGGCGCTCTGGGCGGTGAAATTGCCGGAAATCTGACCGGCGCCGCCGAGGATCGGCTCGTTGATGACGGGGGCGGTGATCACCTGATTGTCGAGCACGATGGCGAAGGGCTCGCCGACATGCTCCTGGGTGATGCGGCCGAATTTCTGCGCGCCGGCGGAATCGAAGCGGAAAGAGACGATCGCGGCGTTGTTTTCCGGGTTGAAGCCCGGCTGCGCGTCGACGAGATTTTCACCCGTCAGGATGGCGCGCTTCTGCAGAAGATAAGGGACGGGCGGATCGTCGTTCGAATAGACGACTTCCGAACTGGCCGGAGGACGGCCGTTCATGGCTTCCTGCACCGGCATCGAATTGTCGACGAGGTGGAAGGTCAGCTTGGCGGTCTTGTTGAGAATGGCCTTGAGACGCTGCGGATCGTCGAGACCGGGCACCTGGACGATGATGCGGTCGACGCCCTGGCGCTGGATCAGCGGCTCGGTGGTGCCGAGTTCGTCGACGCGGCGGCGGACCACTTCGATCGATTGGGAGACGGCGGACTGGATGCGGTAGTTGAGGCCTTCATCGGTGAGGTTGACCTCGAAGGAGCCATCGGCGGCGTTGCTCACCGTGGCTTCCTGGATCGAGGAGCCGGCGAAGCCGCCGACGCTGACCAACTGGGTCAGATCCTTCAGGGCTTCCTTGGCGGCGTCGATCTGGCTCGGATCGCGCAGCTTGAACGTCACCTGCTGGCCACGGGTGGCGAGACCGGTATAACCGATCGACGCCTTGCGCAGATTGCCGCGGACATCGTCGAGCACGGTCTCCATGCGCTCCTTGACGATGTCGCTGCGTTCGACCTGCAGCATGATATGCGAGCCGCCCTGCAGGTCGAGACCCAGCGTCATGGTCGTCTTCGGGAACCAGGACGGCATGCTGTCCAGCACATCCTTGGGGATGAAATTCGGCGCGGCGATCAGGATGCTGACCAGCGTCACAAGCCAAATGGCGATGGCTTTCCAGCGCGAAAAATAGAGCATGAGCGTCTCGATATGGTTCCGTCAGGCGAAAATGCGAAACGGCGCGAGAACCGCGCCGTCTGAAAATCAGGGCTTGTTGGCTGCGACAGGCTCGCCCTTGACGCGGACTTCGGCGATCATGGCGCGGACGACGCGGACCTTCACGCCTTCGGCGATTTCGGCCTCGATCTCATCCTGGCCTTCGGTGACCTTGGTGACCTTGGCCACCAGACCGCCGCCGAGCACCACCTGATCGCCGCGACGGATGTTCTTGAGGATTTCCTCGCGCTTCTTGACCTGCTGGCGCTGCGGCCGGAAGATCAGGAAATAGAAGACGACCATCATCGGCAAGAAGAGGAGAAGAATGTCCAAACCGCCCCCCAGCGGCGAGGACTGCGACGTTGCCGACTGCGCGAAGGCTTCCGTGAAAATCATCTGATACTCCCGACGATGAAACGTAGACGGCCAGATTTGGCCGGTTTTCTGGCCGCCGGAATATAGGAAGATGGCCTGTCAATGCAACAGGAGGCTTGGAAATAACCATTCGTAAACCGACGTTTTCACCGGCTTCCGACCTTTCGGGGTTCTGCCGCGCATGTTAGCTGCCTCGCCACCAGGAAAAAGGAGCGACACGATGAACGATGAAATCCTCTCCGCGATCCTCAATGAACTGAAAAGACTGGCCGACGCCGCCGAGCGTACGGCCGGCCCGAAAGCGCCGACGGTAGACTGGGCTGCGGCGGACTGCTTCGTCTGGGCGCCCGAGCGACTGGCGCTGCAACCGGTGTCGAGACCCAACCGCGTCGAGCTTTCGCTGATCAAAGGCGTCGATCACGTCAAGTCGATTCTGCATGATAATACCGAACGTTTCGGCGCGGGATTTCCCGCCAACAACGTGCTGCTCTGGGGCGCGCGCGGCATGGGCAAGAGCTCGCTGGTGAAGGCGGTGCACGCCGCGGTGAACGAAGATCTTTCGATTCGGCTGAAACTCGTCGAGGTGCATCGCGAGGATATCGACACCCTGCCCGCGCTGATGGAGGTGCTGAAAACCAGCGACGAGCGGATCGTGCTGTTCTGCGACGACCTCTCCTTCGATCACGACGACACGTCCTACAAGTCGCTCAAGGCGGCGCTCGACGGCGGCGTCGAGGGCCGGCCCGACAATGTCGTGTTCTACGCGACGTCCAATCGCCGACACCTTCTGCCGCGCAACATGATCGAAAACGAGCAGTCCACTGCGATCAATCCGTCCGAGGCGGTCGAGGAGAAAGTGTCGCTGTCGGACCGTTTCGGCCTGTGGCTCGGCTTCCACAAATGCAGCCAGGACGACTATCTGGCGATGATCGACGGCTATGCCGATTATTTCAAGCTGACGGTCGAGCGCGAGCGCGTTCATGCCGAAGCGCTGGAATGGGCGACGACGCGCGGTTCGCGCTCCGGCCGCGTCGCCTGGCAATTCATCCAGGATCTCGCGGGTCGCCTGCGGCAGACGCTCTGAAGCCGCGCCGAAAACGAAGGAAGCCCGGCTGAGGGGCCGGGCTTCTCACGCGCGATCCTCCGACGCAATACTTACTGGAGGAACGTCATCGGGTTGACGGCCACGGCGTTCTGCCGGACCTCGAAATGGAGCTTGGGACGCTTTGCGCCGCCGCTCATGCCGGAATTGGCGATGACCTGGCCGCGGGTGACCTTGTCTCCGCGCTTGACGTTGAGGCCGGCCGCATTGCCGTAGACCGTGACGGTCCCGTCGTCGTGGCGGACGAGAACAGTGTTGCCGAGATCCTTCAGGCCGCTGCCCGAATAGATCACGACGCCGTTTTCGGCCGCCTTGACCGGGGTGCCTTCCGGCACTGAGATGTCGATGCCGGTGTTGCGCGCGCCGTCGACATTCTGGCCGTAGCCGGCGATGACCGCGCCGCGCACCGGCCAGCGGAACTTGCCGATGCCGGTGGCGTCGGGCGCGTCTTCGCCGTTGTCGGACGACTTCTGCACTTCCGCGACGCTCTTTTCAGCGGCCGGCGGCGTATAGGTCTTCGGCTTGGCGGCCGTAGCCTGCTTGACGGCCTGGCCTTCCGGAACGGCTGCGGTCTTGACCGGATCGGCGGCGATGGCGCCTGCGGCCGGGATGACGAGCTTCTGGCCGATGCGGATATCGGCGACCGCCATGCCGTTGGCCTTTTTGAGCGCGTCGACGCTGACCTTGTTGGCGCGGGCGATCTTGGCGAGCGAATCTCCCGGCTTGACCACGTAGCCTGCGCCATCGGGGGCGTCGCCGGCATCAGCCAGTTTGGCGTCGACTGCCTTCTTCTTGTCCTGCAGCGACGCCGTAGCCGGCAAAACGGCCTGATCATGAGCCGGCGCCTTGCCCGGAACCGGAACCTTCTTGGACGTCTCGACCGCCGGAGGCATGGCCTGGCCCATGGAATCCGTCACCGGGATCACGACGGTTCGGCCATATTTCAGGTCGGCGGCGCTTTCCATATTGTTGGCGCGCAGGATTTCCCGCTGCGGCACGCCGTATTTGGCCGACAGGCCGGACAGGGTCTGACCGCTTTTGATTTCGACGCGCGGCGACCGCGTGGTCACCTTCCAGATCGACTGGGCGCTGCCGGTGCGGATCGGATCGGCGGCCCGCTGGCTGTCGAGCGTCATGACCTGACGCGCCGGCATCGGCTGGGCGAGCGCCACGCGCTCCTGGCTCTGGCCGGGGGCGGTGAGTTCGGCGCGCTGGACGCGGCTGGGAGCTGCGGGAACCGTGCTCGTGGCCAAGGCGTCATAGGGCTGACCCGGATAGGGCTGGTTCAGCGCGGCGTCGCCGGACACATCGCCACGGGCCAACTCGGCCCTCGGCGTCGGAACCTTGCCGTTGACGGCGTTGACCCGATGCGGAACCGACGCCGTCGTCAGCGTGTCCGTCCGCGAGCGGGAGAACAGGCTGTCGAAACGCGTGACATCCGAACTGCAACCGGTCGCCGCGCCGGCGAGGAGAAGCACCGTGATCAAACGGATGGAAGACATTCTGGACTTTACGACTTCATAGCTACGCATGACTGCAACCCGTGCAACGCATTACCTTGGCTATGATTAAAGCGCGTTAGAGTTACCGTGCGGTTAACTGCGCCGGCATCCTTAAAATAAATCTAGGAAACGATAACCTTAACAACGTCTTGTAAAAGGGCTCAAAGCCCTCTGTCACAGGGTCTGCGCGACCTGCTGGACGATCGGCTGAAAAGGCGTCTCGAAGAGATCTTCACGCTCGAAACGACTGCCGGCTTTGACGAGACGGATCATCCGGGCGACGCCGTCCTCGCCCAGCACGGGCGCCAGCATGACGCCGCCCGACACGAGTTGCTCGGCATAGATTCGCGGGAATGCAGAGAAACCGGCCGTAATCAGAATCCGGTCGAAGGTTCCCTCCCCCTGGAGCCCGATATTGCCGTCGGCCTGACGGACGATGACATTGCGCAAGGCCAGCTTGTCCATGCGCTCCTGGGCGAGATTGACCAGCGTCCGATAGCGATCGATGGTCAAAACACGTTCGGCGACCCGCCCCATCACGGCGGCTGTGAAGCCGCTGCCGGTGCCGATCTCCAGCACGCGATGGCTCGGTTTCAGCTTGAGAAGGTCGATCAGGACGGCGGCCAGATCGACGCCTTCCATCACCGCGCCGCATTCGATCGGCAGCGTGCGCGAACTCCAGGCGCTTGAGATGAAGTCCGAAGGCACGAACAGGTGCCGCGGCGTCTGCTCGATGGCGTTGAGAAGCTCGGCGCTGGTGACGCCTTTGGCGCGCAGCCGAAGGCAGAGAGCGGCAAATCCTTCCTTGCTGCTCACGCTATGGGGCATGTCAGGCGCTCTTCAGGGCCTGATCGATCCGGTCGAGCAGGCTGTAATCGGTCAGGTCCAGTTTCAACGGCGTGACCGAGATCTTGCCGGCCTTCAGCGCGTGGATATCGGTGCCCTCCCGGAAATCGCCCTGGCGGCTGTCGAACTTCAGCCAGTAATAGGGGAAGCCGCGACCATCGATGCGGCGTTCGACATTGACGCCGAAATCCAGTTTGCCCTGCGAGGTCACGTCCACGCCGGTTACCTCGGCAGGCGCGCAATTGGGGAAGTTGAGGTTCATCAGCGTCCAGGCGGGCATTTCCACCCTAAGCAGCTTCCGGATCAGGTCCGGCGCGTAGAGTTCGGCGATCTCCCAAGGGGTGACGCGTTCTCCATCGACATAGGCCGCCGCCTGGCTGAGCGCGAAAGACTTGACGCCCTGAAGCGTGCCCTCGATCGCGCCGGCGATGGTGCCCGAATAGGTCACGTCATCGGCCATATTGGCGCCGGCGTTGACGCCGGAGAGAATCAAATCGGGCTTGCCCGGCAGAACTTCCTTGCAGCCCATGATCACGCAGTCGGTCGGGGTGCCGCGCAGGGCGAAATGCTTGTCGGAGATCTTCCGGAGCCGCAGGGGCTCCGAAAGCGTCAGCGAATGCGCGAGCCCGCTCTGATCGGTCTCCGGCGCAATGATCCAGACATCGTCCGAAAGCGTGCGGGCGATGCGTTCCAGCACCGCCAGCCCCTCGGCATGGACGCCGTCGTCATTGGTCAGGAGTATCCGCATGATGTCAGCTCGCTTTCTCGATCTTCTTCAGGCCGCCCATATAGGGAAGCAACACGTCAGGAATGGTGATGGAGCCGTCTTCATCGAGATAGTTTTCCATCACGGCGATCAGCGCGCGGCCGACGGCGGTGCCGGAGCCGTTGAGGGTATGCACGAACTTGACAGCCTTGTCGGCGCGGTCGCGATAGCGCGCATTCATCCGGCGCGCCTGGAAATCGCCGCAGACCGAGCAGGACGAGATTTCGCGATAGGTGTTCTGCCCCGGCAGCCAGACCTCGATGTCATAGGTCTTCTGCGAGCCGAAGCCCATGTCGCCGGTGCAGAGCGTCATGGTGCGGAAATGCAGGCCGAGCTTCTTCAGCACGGTTTCGGCGCATTCGGTCATCCGTTCATGTTCGGCGATCGAGGATTGCGCGTCGGTGATCGAGACGAGCTCGACCTTGTTGAACTGGTGCTGGCGCAGCATGCCGCGGGTGTCGCGACCCGCCGAACCGGCTTCCGAGCGGAAGCAGGGGGTGAGCGCGGTGAGGCGCAACGGCAGGGCGTCGTGCTCGAGAATTTGCTCACGCACGAGATTGGTCAGCGGCACTTCCGCCGTCGGGATCAGCCAACGGTCGTCGGTGGTGCGGAACAGGTCTTCGGCGAATTTCGGCAGCTGGCCGGTGCCGTACATGGCGTCGTCGCGCACCATCAGCGGCGGCTGCACTTCGGTGTAACCGTGCTCCATCGTATGCGTGTCGAGCATGAACTGGCCGATGGCGCGTTCCAGCCGCGCGAGCTGGCCCTTGAGGATGGTGAAGCGCGCGCCGGCGATCTTGGCGGCGCCTTCAAAATCCATCCAGCCGAGCGCCTCGCCGATTTCATAATGCTCCTTGGCGGGATGGTTCCAGCGCGGCTTGTCGCCGGTGACGCGCGCCACGACATTGTCGTTCTCGTCCCTGCCGACTGGAACATCGGCGAGCGGAATGTTGGGAATGCGCGACAGCGCGTCGTTGAGCTCGGCGGTGATGCGGCGCTCTTCTTCCTCGGCTGCGGGCAGATCCACCTTGATCGCCGCCACCTCGGCCTTGAGTTTTTCGGCTAGCTCCATGTTCTTCTGGCCCATCGCCGCGCCGATCTCCTTGGAGGCGGCGTTGCGGCGCGACTGCATGTCCTGCGCCTTCTGGACGACGGCGCGGCGCGCCTCGTCGAGGGAAATCAGGGTTGCGGACTGGGCGTCGGCTCCGCGCTTTGAGAGCGCGGCGTCCAGCGCCGCCGCATTGTCGCGAATCCATTTGATATCGAGCATGTGAACACCGTCTCTTGGCTCAGGGGCGGAATCCCGACAAGCGTGATTCCGGATCACCGTGGTTTTGGCGCGCGGAGAGCGGAAAAACAAGCCGCAAGCGCGGCTTGCCCGTCAAATCAGGCCGATCCGTCGGCGCTTTCTTCGGAGATCCGAAGCCGGCGGCTTTTTTCGATCAGTCTCGCGGCATAGATGGCGACTTCATAGAGAATGATCGTCGGAATGGCCAAACCAAGCTGCGACATCGGATCCGGCGGCGTCAGCACGGCGGCGACGATGAAGGCGATGACGACCGCGTATTTGCGCTTCTCCGCCAGCGTCTTCGAACTCAGGAGATCGACGCGCACCAGAAGCGAGGTCACCACCGGCAACTGGAACACCAGACCGAAGGAGAAGATGAGCGTCATGATCAGGCTGAGATATTCCGACACTTTCGGCATCAGCGAGATCGCCACCTGCCCTTCCCCGCCCGCCTGCTGCATGGAGAGGAAGAACCACATGACCATCGGCGTGAAGAGAAAGTAGACCAGCGCGCCGCCCAGCAGGAACAAGGCCGGCGAAGCGATGAGAAACGGCATGAACGCGGCGCGCTCGTTCTTGTAGAGACCGGGCGCCACGAATTTGTAGATCTGCGTCGCGATCACCGGAAAGGCGATCACCATGGCGCCGAACATCGCCACCTTGATCTGGGTGAAGAAGAATTCCTGCGGCGCGGTGTAGATCAGTTCGGTTTTGGAAACGTCGAGATGCGCCCATTCCACCGCGATGCGGTAGGGTACAACCAAGGCATTGAACAATTCCTTGGCGAAGAAGAAGCACACCAGGAAGGCTGCGAAAAACGCGACGACGGCCCAGATCAGTCGCTGGCGCAGTTCGATCAGATGCTCGATGAGCGGCTGCGGCTTGTCCTCGATCTCTTCAGTCATGCGTCACCGGTTTCATCGGATTTCTTGGCGGGCTTCTTCCGCGGCTTCGGCGCATCCGGCGTTTCGCCTGCAGCCTTTGCGGGAGACTTGCGCGGCGCGCGGGCCGGTTTTTCGACCTCGCCTTCGGCCTTTTCCGCCTTGGGCTTGGACGCCCGCCTCGCCTTGGGCTTTTCGTCCAGGACGACGGGAAGCGGGTTGGCCTCCACCACGGCCGGAACAGGCTTAGGCTCGATCACCGCCGGGGGCGACGCTGGAGTGACGACGGCCGGCGGCGTTTTCAGGGCCTCGGGCTGCGTGTCAGCAGGCGCGGGCGCGAGCGCCGCAACCGGCTCCAGAACCGGATTGGCCGCTGGGGCGACGAGCTCGCCCGGCTTTTCCGCCTCGGGGCCCGTAACGGACGGCTTGGGCTCGTCCTTGATATCCGTCGCCTTGCGCAGGTCGGACTTGATGTCCTCGCCGAGTTTGCGGATCGGGTTGATGGCGTCGCGGAGGCTGTTGGTCGGGTTGAGCTTGTTGACCTCGCTCAGACCTTTTCGAACATCGTCGAGTTCGGCTTCGCGAAGCGCCTCATCGAATTGTGAACGGAACTCGTTGGCCATGCCGCGCACGCGGGTCGCCATGCGACCGAACGTCCTGAGCATTCCAGGCAGGTCCTTGGGACCCACCACGATGATGAGTATGAGCGCGATGACGAGGATCTCGCTCCAGCCGACTTCCAGCATGTTGATTATCCTGCGGCTGGAGCGGCTCGGGCCGCCCCTGCCGGCGTCCTGTTACTTCACTTCGTCGGCCTTGTGGTCCACGGACGGCGTCTTGTCGGCGGTTTCTTCCTCGGCCATGCCCTTCTTGAAGTTCTTGATGCCCTTGGCGACGTCGCCCATCAATTCCGGGATCTTGCCGCGGCCGAAGAAAATCAGAATGACGGCCAGAACGATCAGCCAGTGCCATACGCTAAAGGAACCCATGCTCACACTCCCAGTTTTGTGCCAACAAGACTTAGTCGGTCTTTATGGCTTTTTCAAACACCAATGTATCACGTTCGTTCACCGAGACAACGACATCCCTGAGACCATGCGGCACTTCGTCCGCCCTGATGCGCGCCCGGATCGGCTCATCGAGCCCTTCGACCGCCAGTGTGAACATATCGACCACGCCCAGAAAGCGGCGAGACAGGATGCGCGCCTTGGCGCCCTCGCCGTCCGGGGCGATTCTCAGGCCCGACAGACGCAGGGCGACATCCACAGTTTTCTGTTCGGCAATGCCGGGGGCGGCGATTGCGCCGAGCGGAGTTTCGACCTGGCCGCGTAAAACCACGCCTTCGATCAGGTTGACCTCGGAGAAGAACGACGCGGCGAAGAGATTGGCCGGATGCCGATAGAGCGTTTCGGAGGGTCCGACTTGCACCAATCGACCGTCCTTGAGGAGCGCGATGCGGTCGGCCATGCGCATGGCCTCCTCGGCGTCATGGGTCACCACGATCGCGGTCACCCTCGCCTCACGCAAAATTGACAGCGTGTCGGCGCGGATCGAGTCCTTCAGCCGGGAATCGAGGCCGGAAAAGGGTTCGTCCATCAGCAGAACGGCGGGCCGGGGCGCGAGAGCGCGCGCCAAAGCGACGCGCTGTTGCTGCCCGCCGGAGAGCCTGTGCGGATATTCGTCCGCATAGTCCGAAAGCCCGACCCGCTCCAGAGCGCTGAGCGCCTCAGCCTTCGCCTTGTCCTTCGGCAACGCCGTCAGTCCGTAACGAACATTGTCGACGATGGTCATATGCGGAAACAGGGCGAAATCCTGAAACATCAGGCCGACGCCGCGCCGCTCCGGAGGCAGAAAAGCGTTGGGGCCGGCGATCTCGCGTCCGTTCAGAAGAACACGGCCCGCGCTTTGCGCCTCGATGCCGGCTGCGATGCGCAGAAGCGTCGTCTTGCCCGAACCCGACGGACCGAGCAGGCAGAGCACTTCGCCCGGCTCGACGGTGAGCGAGAGATCGAGAAGGATCGGCTTGTCGCCATAGCTATGGGTGATGTTTTCGAAGCTCAGCCCGGCGGCGAAGGTCACGCCGGCCGATCGGCGGGGGCTCTGCGCATCCTTCAGGCTGTTGTTGCTCGGCACTGGCGTTTCTATCCCGGCGGGATGAGGCCCGCATATTAAAAGATGACGCTATTCATCCGCTTCACCCCCTGGTGTCAAGAGGCCGAGTTCTTCGAGATCGAGCTGCGTAATCGGGTCCTCGTCGCCGGCAAGCTCGTCGTCGCTCTTGGGGATCGGCGCGGACAATCCGGCCGGAATGCGTCCGGTCAACAGGCCCGCGGCCTTGAGTTCCTCGATGCCGGGGAGATCGCGGATCTCTTCGAGACCGAAGTGATCGAGGAAATCGCGCGTGGTGCCGAAGGTCACGGGACGGCCCGGCGTGCGCCGGCGGCCACGGAACTTGACCCAGCCGGCTTCCAGTAAAACGTCGAGCGTGCCCTTCGACGTCTGCACGCCTCTGACGTCCTCGATCTCGGCGCGCGTCACAGGCTGATGATAGGCGATGATGGCCAGCACTTCGAGCGCGGCGCGCGACAGCTTCTTGGGCTCCTGTCCTTCCTGCCGCACGGCGAAGGACAGATCGGCGGCGGTGCGAAAGGCCCAGAAGCCGTCGATCTTGACCAGGTTGACGCCGCGCGCGGCATAGAAGCGGCTGAGCTCGGCGAGGATGCGCGGCACGTCGGCGCCGCGCGGCAGCCGCTCGGTGAGATAATGTTCCGACACCGGATTGGCGGAGGCGAAGATCAGCGCTTCAGCCGCCCGCGCCGCATCGGAATTCAAGATGTCGCCCATGAGCGCGATGGTTTCAGGCGCGAGCACGTCAGTCACGTCCCGCCTCCATGGCTTCGAGATCGGCGTCGGTGATGGGGTTCGAGCCGGTGCGCATGAAGATGGGCTGGAACGCCCCCTCCTGCCGCACCTCGATGCGGCGTTCGCGGATCAGCTCCAGCGTGGCGGCGAAGGAGCTGGCGATGGCGGTGGCGCGCTCTTCCGGATCGCTCGCGTAACGGATCAGGAATGTGTCCAGCGCGGTCCAATCGTCGAGCGCGCCGACGAGGCGGGCCAGCATCAACCGGGCGTCGGCGAGCGACCAGACCTTGCGCCGCTGGATGGTGACATTGGTGATCGCCTGCCGCTGGCGGAGATTGGCGTAGGCGGACAGGAGTTCATAAAGCGAGGCGTCATAAGCGGACTTGCGCTCTTCGGGAATGAATTCCGGCGCGCCGCGGGCGAAGAAGTCCCGGCCCAGCCGGTTGCGGTTGACGAGCCGCATGGCCGCGTCGCGGATCGCTTCGAGCCGTCGGAGCCGGTAGGCGAGCGTGGCCGCCATCTCCTCGCCAGAGGGGCCGTCGTCCTTCGGGGCCTGCGGGATCAGCAGGCGCGACTTGAGGTAGGCGAGCCAGGCTGCCATCACCAGATAATCGGCCGCCAGCTCCAGCCGCACCCGGCGGGCGCTTTCGATGAATTCCAGATATTGCTCGGCCAGCGCCAGAACCGAAATGCGGGCGAGATCGACTTTCTGATTGCGGGCGAGATGGAGCAGCAAGTCGAGCGGCCCTTCGAAGCCGCCGACATCGATGACCAGCGCCGGCTCGACCTCGGCGACCGGCAGGGTCTCGTCGACACGGACGGGGCGATCCTCCCAGAGTTTCTCGAGAGGCGCCTGATCCTGCGCGTCAGCCCCTGCCGCCATAGCTCCGCCTCACGCCGTGGGAAGGAGTGCGGCGAATTCGGCGCGGAGATCGGCCTCATTGCTGTCGTCGGGAGCGGCGAAGGCGGCTTCGGCGCGGTCGGCGCGCTCTTTCGTCTTGCCGGCGAGCGGCTTCACCTGCGCGATGACATCCAGCATCTCGGGCATCGCGCCATTGCAGTGGAGCACGACATCAACGCCGTTGGAGGCGATGGCGCGGGCGCGTTCGCCCAGCGTGCCTTTGAGCGCGTTCATGGAGCTGTCGTCGGAAAGCAACAGGCCGTCGAAGCCGAATTCGCCGCGAATGATCTCCTCGATCACCTTGCGCGAGGTCGTGGCGGGGTTGTCCGGATCGACAGCGGTCAGCACCACATGCGCGGACATTCCCATCACCTCGTTCGCCATCGCCTTGAAGGGCGGGAAGTCATGGGCGCGAAGCTCCTCGAGCGACGTGTCCACCACCGGCAGATCATGGTGAGAATCGGCGAAGGCGCGGCCATGGCCCGGCATATGCTTCATCACCGGCAGCATGCCGCCGGCCTTGAGGCCATCGGCGGCGGCGCGGCCCATCTGGGTGACGATCTCGGGATTCTTGCCGTAAGCGCGATTGCCGATCACGTCGCTCGCGCCTTCGATCGGCACGTCGAGCACCGGCAGGCAGTCGACATTGACGCCGAGCTTCAGGAGGTCGAAAGCGTGCAGGCGCGACATCAGCCAGGCGGCGCGAACGCCCTTGGCCGGATCCTGCCGCCAGATGTCGCCGAGGTCACGACCCGAGGGATAGCGCGGACAAAGCGGCTCGCGAATGCGCTGGACGCGCCCGCCCTCCTGGTCGATCAAGACGGGCGCATTGCGACCGACGCTGTCGCGCAAATCGGCGACCAGGCGCTTGATCTGCTCTGCGTCGGCGGAGATGTTGCGCGCGAACAGGATGAAGCCCCAGGGATTGGCCTCGCGGTAGAAGGCGCGTTCGGCTTCGGTGAGGTCGAGGCCGCTCGCCCCGAAGATGACGGCGTTGATATCGCTCATGAATGATCTTTCGTGTCGCTGTTCGCAGATCGCGGGCGCGGAACGACGGGGGTCCGCGGCCCGATGGGCTGGAAACACGCGCGGCCGGAACGAAATGTCCCGGCCGCGCGCAGATTAATCGTAAACCTTACTTGGAAACAAGGCAGGAACCGCCGGCGGCCTTGTAGCGGGCGCAGAGCTCCTGAGCGTCCTGCTTGGAACCCACGGGGATGCGGACGCGATAATAGGTGCCCTTGTTGGCGATCGCCGCCCGCTTGATATCGACGCCGCGGCCGCCGATCACGCCGGCGAATTTCGTCGACAGACGCTTGTAGGAGGACTCGGCGTCGGCCTGGCTGGGCAGCGATGCGATCTGGATCACATAGGAGCCGGCCGGCGTCGGCGTCTGGGCGACAGGCGCTTGCGTCTGCGGCTCTGCATTCGCCGTCTGCGGCGCGGCGGCCGGGTCGTCGGTGACGCGGCCCTGATCGGTGACGGAGCCGATCACGTTGACCGGCTGTTCGACCGGGCGATTGCTCGGCACCGGCGTGTTGGCCGGCGCCGAGGCGGTTTCGACCGGCTGAGCGGGCGGCTGTTCCGCCGGCGCGGTTTCGGTCGCGTCGGTCGCGGCAGGCACGTCCGCCTGCGAAGCGGCGGCGATCGCGGCCTGATCGGTGATCACCGCGCCATCCGTCGGATCGCCTGTCGCCGTTTCGGCAGCGTCGGTCTGGTTGTCGGCGGCGGACTGCGTGTCGGCGACGGGCTGCGTTTGCCTCGCAGCCGGCTGCACCGAGCGGGCCGCCTGTTCCTGGCCTACGGACGGATCGGCCGAAGCCTGCTCGATGGTGCGCGAAATATCATCCGGCGGCAGCCGCTCGGGCACGTCCACCGGCTGGGCGGACGCGGTCGCCGGCGCATCCGGCGTGGCGGCGGCCGTGTCGGCGACGATCTCTTCGCGCGGCACCAGCGAACCGTCCGGCCGGACGATCATGGTGCGCACCTTGCGGGGCGCGACGCCGGTGGCGACCTTTTCCGAAGTCGACACGTTTTCGGTCGCGCCTTCCGGCAGAAGCCGGGCGTCGGTCGTGTCTTCGGTCGGCGTGCCCATGGCGTCCTGTTCGTCGTCCAGGGGCAGGTTTTCCGGCATCAGCGTCTTCTGGACGACGTCGACGGGCTCTTCGTTCGAGGTCACGAGACGAGGCTGCTTCGCCTCTTCCGTGCTCGCGCCGGAGACGCGGTCGTAGACCGCCTTGTCCTGGTTCGGGACCTTCTGGCCACCCGGATTTTCGGGCGCAACCTTCATCGGCTCCTTGTCGGCGAGAATGATCTTCGGTTCGCCGGAGGTTGCGACCAAGCCGCCTGCCCCGCCGATGAACGCGTAGACGCCGGCGCCGCCGAGCAGCGCGACGCCGACGACGGACGCCGCGAGAACCAGAACCCGCCGCGAACGACCGCGACGGTCCGACGTCTCTTCCACGTCGACAGGCGTGAGCGGAACACGGTCGAGATTGACGGTCGCGCGGTTCTCGGACAGCGAACGACGGAAATCCTCTTCCAGCGCCTTTTCGAACTCGTCGAAATCGCCAGTCGATTTTTCAGGCGCCGCCGCAAGCTGAGCAGCGCTTTCGACGCGCCCCGCCGCCCGGCTCGGCAGGATCGCCGCCGGCTCGGGACGCGCGGCGAAAAACTCCGCCATATCGGCGTCGATATCGAGATCGTAATCGGCCGGATCCGTCGAGGCCTGTTCCTGTTCGACCACCGGAAGTTCCGGCACGTCGATCTCGGCCAAAGGCTCCAGCGCATCTTCCTCGACGGAGATCTGCGAGGGATCGAACGGCAACGAGGTCAGGTCCCCGATGTCGGATCTCACCGGAGCGGCGTCGATGACGACGGGCGCCTCCAGCGCAGGCTTCGCGATATTCTCCACCGCAGGATAGGAATCGTCGATCGGCTCCGGCTCCGGAGCGGCCACAACCGGCTTGGCGGGCGGCGCATCGTCCATCACGTCGAGGAGATCGAGTTCGATTTCACGAAGATCGAGTTCGAACGCGTTTTCATCGAAGAGTTCGGCATCGGAGAAAAACGGGAAGTCGTCCTCGTCGGATGTTTCTACGACGTCCTCGCGCGCCTTTTCAACCGCCGGCTGAACCGCGACGGATGCGAGGGCCGACGCCTGAGCAGTGGGCGACGGGACCGGAGGCGCAACCGTTTCGGCCTGGGGGACGAGCGGGATTGCCGGCTCGCGAGCCGCCGGAGCCAAATTGCCGCCGACGGGCGCGAAGGCGGTCGAGCGCGACCAGCCGGAGCGCGTGACCACCGGATACCGCTCGACATCGGCCAAAAGACGGTCGAGCGCCATGGCGTCCGCGGTCGACGGCTGAGAACGGGGCTGAGACGCAGCCTCTTCCTCGACGACGGAAAGATCGGCCTCGGGCTCACGCCAGAAGGCGTCGTCGTCGAAGGAGGCCGGATCGACAGAAGGAGTGGACCAGGCGAGATGTTCCGGCGCAACGCGCGGCTCTTCCATGACGTGGTCTTCGACATCGGCCGTATCGAGCGAATCGGCCATGGAGCGATGCAATTCGTCTTCCAGCGCTTCGACCAGGGTATCGGCCGGAAAATCGTCGGCGTCGTCCCAGTGAGCTTCGACGAAAGTATGCTGCGCCTCGACGAGAGGCTGTGTTTCGGGCTCGACGTCGACATCGAGCGCGCCCTCGCCCTGCGCGAAATCGGCATCTTCCAGACGCCAGCCGTCTGCCGCGAGGTCGTCATCCGCCTGCAGCGGCGCGACTTCCGGCGCCGGGGCATAGACCGGCGGCTCAGGCTCGCGTCGGGAGAGAGCCGGCTCGAAGGCGTTTTGCGGCGCCGGCCCGTCGCGACGGGCGTCAAAAGCCGCAAATTCCTGCATGATCTCTTCTTCAAGATCGAACAGCGATCGACCGACGGGATCCAGACGCGGCTGCGGCGCGGCGTCGAAGACCGGTTCGGCGGGCGACGGGACGTAGGGCGGCTCGGAAACGGGGCTCGCGACAGGCTCGACCGGCGCATAAAAGGCCGGCCCCTCCCGAACGGGCCCGAATGAAGGCTCGACCGATCGCTCGCGCGCGACAGGCGCCGCGGCGGAGCGAACGTCGTGATCGACATTCGGGGCGACGAAGGGAGCTTCCGCGCTCAGGTCCGGCGCGTCGTCTTCGACCTCGTATTGTTCGAGCCCCTTGAGGAGCTCGTCCTCGAGATTGAATTCCGGTTCCCGCCGAGGCGTGGAGATCCGCGCGCGGCTCGGCGTGACGGGAAGGTCGAAATTGACGATCCGGGCAAGCTCTGCCAACGGATCGTCTTCCGCCAGGAAGCCGTCGTCGGCGTTTTTCTTCAGCACCCGCTGGTTATCTGCCATTTCACCACTCGATCACGCATCTCGCACAGAACATGCCAGCGCATTGTGGGCAAATGGTGGCTTCGTTACATCTCGTCCGGCGCGGATGTGCCGACAATCGACAATCCGGATTTCAGAACAGCAGCAACGGCGCGCACCAGCCCAAGCCTGGCCTGGGTCAATTCTCTATCGTTAGCCTTAACAAACCGTAACTCGGGATTATCACGGCCCTTGTTGTAATGCGCGCTGAAAACGCCCGCCAGGTCGTAGAGGTAATACGGCAGGCGGTGCGGCTCCATCGCGGAGGCGGCTGATTCGATCAATCTGGGATATTCTGCCAGTTTGGCGACAAGCTGCAACTCGTTCGGGTTGGTAATCAGTTTTTTCGCCGCTTCGGACAGGGCTTCGGCGCCGATATCGAGATCCGGGAAAGCTTCCAGCGCCTGACGGACCACCGAGGCGCAGCGCGCATGCGCATATTGCACATAGAAGACCGGGTTGTTGCTCGACTGCTCCGTCACCTTGGCGAAGTCGAAATCGAGCTGCTCGGTGCTCTTGCGATAAATCATCATGAAGCGGACGGCGTCGGAGCCGACTTCGTCCACCACGTCGCGCAGCGTGACAAAATTGCCGGCGCGCTTGGACATCTTGAACGGCTCGCCGTCCTTGTAGAGATTGATCAGCTGGTAGAGCAGCACGGTCAGCTTGGCCTTGCCCTCGGACACGGCGCGCGCCACCGCTTCGAGACGCTTGACATAGCCGCCATGGTCGGCGCCCAGCACATAGACCATCTCGGAGAAGCCGCGATCGTACTTGTTCTTGAAATAGGCCACGTCGGCGGCGAAATAGGTGTAGGAGCCGTCGGACTTCATCAACGGACGGTCCATGTCGTCGCCGACATCGGTGGAGCGGAACAGCACCTGTTCGCGGTCCTCCCAGTCTTCCGGAACCTGGCCCTTCGGCGGCGGCAGCGAGCCGCGATAGACATGGCCCTTATAGGTCAGGTCGTTGATGGCGCTCTGGATCAGCGCGCCGCCATCGGCATGCAGCGAGCGCTCCGAGAAGAACACGTCGTGATGGACCTTGAGCATGGCGAGGTCGTCGCGGATCATCGCCATCATCGCGTCGATGGCGCGTTCCTTGATGATCGGCATCCATTCGGCCTCGGTCATGCCGCGAAGCTTCGAGCCGAATTCATCCTTGAGCGCATGACCGACCGGAACGAGATAATCGCCCGGATAGAGGCCCTCGGGAATATCGCCGATCGTTTCGCCCAGCGCCTCGCGGTAACGCAGGAAGACCGAACGGGCCAGCGTATCGATCTGCGAGCCGGCGTCGTTGATGTAATATTCCTTGGTGACGTCATAGCCGGCCGCGATCAGCACATTGGCGAGCGAATCGCCCACCACCGCGTTGCGGCAATGGCCGACATGCATCGGGCCGGTCGGATTGGCCGAGACATATTCGACATTGACCTTGCGGCCGCCGCCGATGGTCGAGCGGCCATAGGCCTCGCCCGCCACGATCACCCCCGCGAGGAAACGGCTCCAATAGGCGCCGGAAAGGCGGATGTTGATGAAGCCGGGGCCGGCGACCGCCACCTCGGCCACATCGGCGTCTTCCTTCAGATGCTTGATGATCTCTTCGGCCAGCGCGCGCGGCGCCATGCCCATCGGCTTGGACAGAACCATGGCGGCATTGGTGGCGAGGTCGCCATGCGAGGCGTCGCGCGGCGGTTCGACGACGACGCGGGCGAGATCAGCGCCGCGCTTGTCCTCCGGAATGACCTTGTCGGTCAGGATGGATTTGATCCGGGTTTCGAATTCCGCAAACAGGTTCATCGCATATCCTTTCGGCGGCGGTCGCCATCGCAGCCGCCGTCTCAGCCTTGTCGCGGGCTGCCCTATCGCAAATCCGGTGTGTGGTCAAACAAGCGCCTATGGGCCGCGACGGCGTAATTGTCGGTCATGCCGGCGAGATAATCGCCGACATGGCGCGCCTTGATCTGCTCGGGCATGCTGTCGAAGCGATCGTACCAGTAATGGCTCTGCATCTCCTTCGGAGCCGCCATGAAGGCGGAATAGAGATCGGTGACGATCTGGGCGGCGCCGGCGCGGATGCGCATGATCTCGGGATGCCGGTAAATATGGGTGAAGAGCAGCTTCTTGATGTGCTTGTCGGTGACCGCCATGTCCTCGGTGAAGCTCGCGAAGGTCAGGCCTGCGGTCCTGATGTCGTCCGCTGTCTCCGGCCTCACATCCTTGAGCCGCTGCTGGGTGACGCCGATCACGTCCTCCACCATGCGGGTGATCTGGCGGCGCATGATCTCATGGGTCAGCCGGCTTGCCTCGAGACCGGGGTAACGGTCCCGCACCTCACGGATCAGCCCGGACAGAAAGGGCACTTCCTCCAGCATGTCGAAGGTGAGGTAGCCGGAGCGCAGGCCGTCGTCGATGTCATGGGTGTTGTAGGCGATGTCGTCGGCGATGGCCGCCACCTGCGCTTCCAGGCTGGCGTGATTGGAGAGTTCGAGATCATGAAGGGCGCAGTAGTCCAGGATCGGTTGCGGCACGGGACCGCGCGTCCCCTGCCCGTCCGGGCCGACCAACGGGCCATTGTGCTTGACGAGCCCTTCGAGGCTTTCCCAAGTCAGGTTCAAGCCGTCGAATTCCGCGTAACGGCGTTCGAGCTTGGTGACGATGCGCAGCGACTGGGCGTTGTGGTCGAAACCGCCATAGGGTTCGAGGGCTGCGTGCAGCGCATCCTCGCCGGTATGGCCGAAGGGCGTGTGGCCGAAATCATGCACCAGCGCCACGCCCTCGGCGAGGTCCTCGTCCAGCTTCAGCGCGCGCGCCAGAGCCCGGGCGATCTGCGCCACTTCGATCGTGTGGGTCAGTCGCGTGCGATAATGATCGCCGTCATGGGCGATGAACACCTGCGTCTTGTGCTTGAGGCGCCGGAAAGCGGTGGTGTGGACGATGCGGTCGCGATCGCGCTGGAAATCGGAGCGCGTGGGGCTGCCGCCTTCGGAAAACAGTCGTCCGCGCGTCTTCCAGGCGTCCGCGGCATAAGGCGCGAGCGCGCCGACGCCGAAACCGAGGGCCTGCCTGTCTATCGTCATGAACTCCATTCCCATTGACGCCTGTGAGCCTCCTACTTACCTAGTGCGTCCAGTCAATAAAAGCAGGACATTGCCCGAAGCTTCTCTTTTGGCGTATCATCAACTCACCCAACGGACCTTGACCCCGATTGGAGAGGAAGACCAGCATGAGCAACATGATTTCACTCACCGACGCGGCCGCCCGCCGCATTGCCGCGATCGTCTCCAAGGACCCCGCCAAGACCGCACTGCGCGTCTCGGTCGAAGGCGGCGGCTGTTCGGGCTTTTCCTACAAGTTCGATCTGGTGAGCGACCAGGGCGACGACGATCTGGTGATCGAGAAAAACAGCGCCAAGGTGCTGATCGATTCGATGTCCGTCGTCTATATGGAAGGTTCCGAAATCGACTTCGTCGACAATCTGATGGGCCAGAGCTTTCAGATCAAGAATCCGAATGCCGTGGCAAGCTGCGGATGCGGAACGAGTTTCGCCATCTGAGGCTGTTCGGCGATCGATTCAGGATCTGGCGGCACATGTCGGAAAAGGTTAGACAAACCCTCCGAGATATGAAGCGCCGAGGAAGATCCGCATGAAAATCGCCACCTGGAACATCAACGGCGTCCGCGCGCGCATCGACAATCTCCTGGCCTGGCTCAAGGAGTCGGCGCCGGATATCGTTTGCCTGCAGGAAATCAAGTGCCAGGACGACGCCTTCCCGCGGGGCGAGATCGAGGCGCTCGGCTACCATGTCGAAACCCATGGCCAGAAGGGCTTCAACGGCGTGGCGCTGCTTTCCAAGTTGCGCCCCGAAGACGTGTTGCGCGGCTTGCCCGGCGACGATGCGGACGAGCAGTCGCGCTATATCGAGGCGGTGTTCTCGGTCGAGGGCGGCGCAGTGCGCGTCGGCTGCCTCTACCTGCCCAACGGCAATCCGTCCGCCGATCCGGTCAAATATCCTTACAAGCTCGGCTGGATGCAGCGCCTCGAAGCGCATGCGCGGGACCGACTGGCGCTCGAAGAGCCGTTCATTCTCGCCGGCGACTACAACGTTATCCCCGAGCCGCATGACTGCTGGGACCCGAAAGTCTGGGAGGGTGACGCGCTCTTCCTGCCGGCGACGCGGCAGGCGTTCCGGCGGCTCGAAAATCTCGGCTTGACGGACGCCGTCAGAGCGACGTCGGACGGCGCGCCGCTCTATACGTTCTGGGATTACCAGGCCGGCAGCTGGCAGAAGAATTGGGGCATCCGCATCGACCACCTGCTGCTTTCGCCGGAGGCCGCCGATCGGCTGCAATCGACCAGCGTGGAAAAATATGTGCGCGACTGGGAAAAGCCGTCGGACCATGTGCCGGTGGCTGGCGTCTTCGCTTTTTGAGACGGTCAGCCGAACAGGCGATCGCTCGCGAAAATCAGCGCATGGCCGTGGATGCCGAGCGCGGCGTAATAGGCGAAGCCGACCAGCATCCGCTCGGCGGGCGTCATCTCGTCGAGTTCATGCCGCGGCTTCACCGTCGATTTGCCCTGGGTCAGAAAGCTCAGAGCCAACATCACCGCAAGGCCCCCGTAAAGCGCGGTCATCGGAATACCGATCCGCCAGCCGATCCATAGCACCGCCGCAGTGACCAGGAATGTCGCGCCCATCAAGCCGTCGCGGGTCGGAAACACCTGGCGGATCACCTGACCGCCGTCGAAGCGCGACATCGGTAGCAGGTTGAGCATGTTGAACGCGCCGCTGACCAACAGGAACAAAAGCACCAGATCGGCCGCTTGCGGATTGGGTCCGGACGCCAGGCCGTGCAGAGCCACGCCGATCGGAACGAGAAAGGCCGAAAAGCCGGCGCCCATCAGGGCGCAGACCGCGACTTCCAATTTCGAATTATAGGGTCTGCCGCCGACCGCCAGCCCCCCGAGCAGCGGAATGAAGATCATCCGCACCTTCTGATGACCGAACGCGCGATAGGCGGCCATATGGCCCAACTCGTGACACACGATCGTTACGGTGAGCATCGTCGACAGCATCAGGCCGTGGGTGGTCAGGCCGAGAAACGGCCAGAGCAGCAATGTGGACAAAACCGCCAGCAGGACTTGCGTCATAGGACGCTCCAGCATGCCCGTCTGTTCGGCTTTCCCCGTCTTCAACCAGGTCTCGATATCGCGCAGTTCCCGCCGGAGCATGATGACGCGATAGAGAAAGAACGCCAATCCACGGTAGCGATCGGCCAGCTCCACCGTCAATTCCGACCTGCCGTCCCTCGCCGTCACGCTGCGCGTCTCCGAATAGTCGGACCAGAAGACGGGGTCCAACGCCGAATCTTCGACCACGCGCGCGGCATAGGCGAGTTGCCCATGAGCCGGGATGCTTTCCAGCGCGAGGATGCGACGGATCGGCTCTCCCCGGCGATCGTGGTGGCTCATGGTCTGGAGCACGCGACCTTCGCCCTCGCCGGCCTGGCTTTCGACAATCTTGGGCGACCAGGTGGCGTGCGCGCCGAGCGGATGAACCATCGCCCAGACCTGTTCCGGCGCCGCGTCGAAGGTCCGGCGCATGACGATGCGTCGACGGCCGAGCGGCGCGGCCATCAGCAGCCAGAGCAGCCCGACATTCAACGCAAGCAACAGGATCGAGGAAGGTGACAGGGGCATGGGCGCTCCAAAAGAAGACGTTGACCCATGTTTAGACGCCGGACTGTTGAGACCGTGCTGTGTCTTTCGTTAAATTTCGAGCGGTGTCACTCGAAAGCGTGATTTTCGCTGCACGGCTTGAAGTGAACCGCCACCACGGCGCCGTCCCTGTTGAAAAACCGCGCGTCCCCACGCAAACCGTCGGCGAAAGACTGGATCAGGCGGAACCCGAGCTGACGGCTGGTCGACGGATCGAAATCCGCGGGATAGCCGCCGCCATTGTCCTGCACCTCGAGAATCGCCGATCCGTCCTCCTGACGCTTGAGCCCGAGCGACAAGCGAAGCCTGCCCGAGGCGGAGCCGGCATGTTTCAGCGCGTTCATCAGCGCTTCGAGCACGATCATCGACAGATTGGTGAGCTGCTGCACGCTGAGTTCGATGGGATCGCAATCGACGGCGAGTTCATAGTCGCTGACGCCGCCGGTGGTCAGTAGATCCTCGCATAATTCCCGGAAAAACTTGTCGAGCCGGACCGCGTCGGTCGAAGGGTCGTAGAGCCGGCGATGCACGCGCGACATCTGGTCGATCCGCAGCCTCGCATCCTGCAGAACATCCACGGCTTCGGGAATATGCTTGAGCTTGCGCTGGCTGATCGACAGAAGCGAGGCCACCATGGCGAGATTGTTCGCCGTTCGGTGCTGCAGTTCCTGAAACAGTGAGCGCTGATGGCGGGCGAGGTCCAGCCGTTCTTCCGCCAGCTTGCGGCTCCGTTCCTTTTCGATTTCGAGCGCCGCGATCGACTTGTTCAACCAGGCGATGATCGTGATGTCGATCGTGGCGACCAGCGCGAAATAAGCGAGAGCGAGAATGACCGGCGCGCTGACGCCGAATTCGCTATATGGCGCAATGAAGAAATACCAGGCGGACAGCAAGGAAAGGACGGCGCACAGTATACCCGCGCGCGCGCCGCCGAACACACTCGACAAGATGACCGCAGGAAAAAACGTCAAAAAGGGAAAGCCAGGCGGCAAATAATCGTCCGACGCCATACGAAGGACAAGCGCCAATACGAACGAGACGAGCGCAAGGCCGTATCCAAACCCGGGAACCCGTTGGACGTTGCTGGCGAACCGATGTAATCCGATCAAGCGACGCTCATACCAGGCACCGTCTGTCCACATGTCACTCCGCCTTTCGATTGCGGCATATTCGCAAATCTTTCAAAGACATCCCGCAGCAAATTAGAAGATAAGTCAACACGAAGATTTGATAAAAGCCACGTGTCTCGCCGGCGTTGCAACGCAAAAAAGCCCGCCTCGAAAGGCGGGCTTTTTTGATTGGTGCGGTCGAGAAGACTCGAACTTCCACGGGTTGCCCCACAGCGACCTCAACGCTGCGCGTCTACCAATTCCGCCACGACCGCATCGTGGTAGAGTGCCGAACTCCGTCGGCGAGGGAGCATCTAGCAAATGGATTCCGGCCGCACAAGAGCGGTGTGAAAGATTTTTGACGATATTTTTCGGCGCCGCCGCAAAGCGCTGAAACTCTCGGCTTCGCCTTGCGCGGCTTGCCTTTGTGGATAAATTTCCCCACATAGGCGCAAGATCGCTTTCGAGGATTTTTTCGCCATGCAGCGCGCCGAACTTTCCCAGTCCATGTGGCCCCAAGTGGCTGGAAATCCCGTGCGCTGGCGCATTTCCGACGGGCTGGTGGACTATCCGGACGCGGTGGCCGAGATGGAATCGGAAGTCGCGAGAATCGCCGCCGGCGAGGCCGACGAACTGATCTGGCTGTTGGAGCATCCGCCGCTCTACACCGCCGGCACAAGCGCCGACGCCAAGGATCTGCTGTCGCCGGACCGCTTCCCGGTCTTCGCGACGGGGCGCGGCGGCGAATACACTTATCACGGCCCGGGACAGCGGGTCGCCTATGTGATGCTGGATCTCAAGCGGCGCCGGCAGGACGTGCGCGCCTTCGTCGCCGCACTGGAAGACGTGGTGATCGGCTCTCTTTCCGACATGAATATCCGCGGCGAACGCCGCGAGGATCGCGTCGGCGTCTGGGTGCAGCGACCGGAGCGCCCTCGCCTGCCCGACGGCTCCATGACCGAAGACAAGATCGCCGCCATCGGCATCCGTTTGCGCAAATGGGTGAGTTTTCACGGCTTCTCCCTGAATGTCGACCCGGAACTCGATCATTTCGGCGGCATCGTGCCCTGCGGCATAGCGCAATACGGCGTGACCAGCCTCGTCGATCTCGGGCAACTGGTGATGATGAGCGATGTCGACACCATCCTGAAGGCCAATGTGGAGCGGGTGTTCGGGCCGGTGGAGATAGAGCGCCGCCTCTGATGCGCTTTCGTTCCGCCCGACCCGTCTTCGGCGGAGCGCCGATTGCGAGCGTGAAGCCGGAGTGCTATGGCCTCGGCGAACGCGCCGCGCCGCGCGACCTGCAAGACCAAGCGACTGTCATGGGAGACGCGCAGATGCACAGACCGATCCGGATCGCCCCCTCCATCCTCGCCGCCAATTTCGCCCGGTTGGGACAGGATGTGACGGACGCCGTGGAGGCTGGCGCGGACTGGATCCATCTCGACATCATGGACGGACATTTCGTCCCCAACATCTCCTTCGGCCCCGATGTGGTGAAGGCGCTGAGGCCGCTGACCGACGCGGTGTTCGACTGCCATCTGATGATCGCGCCCGCGGACCCTTATCTCGAAGCTTTCGCCAAGGCGGGCGCCGACATCATCACCGTGCACGCCGAAGCCGGCCCGCATCTGCATCGCTCGCTGCAGGCGATCCGCGCGCTCGGCAAGAAGGCCGGCGTCTCGATCAATCCCGCCACGCCGGAAAGCGTGCTGGAATACGTCATCGACCACGTCGATCTCATCCTGGTGATGAGCGTCAATCCCGGCTTCGGCGGCCAGAAATACATCCCCGCCGTGACCGACAAGATCGCCTGCATCCACAAGATGATCGGCGACCGACCGATCGAGCTCGAAGTCGATGGCGGCATCACCGCCGAGACCGCCGGCATTCCGGCGGCGGCAGGGGTCAATGTGCTGGTCGCCGGCTCGGCCGTCTACAAGGGCGATGGCGTCGAGTCCTATCGCGCCAATATCGCGGCCATTCGCGCCGCGGCCGAAAAGGCGCGCGGATGAACGCGCGCCTCCGAGCCCTCCTGTTGGCAATCGCCTTCGCGGCTGGCGTTTCCCAGACCGGTCCCACGCGCGCAGGCGATGCGGCGGAAATGCGAGTGATCGGCTTTTCCGCCGACGCAAGGATGTTCGCCTTCGAGGAATTCGGCGTGCAGGACGGCTCGGGTTTTCCCTATTCCAACATCTATGTGATCGATCTCGAGCGAGACAAATTCGCGCCGGGATCTCCCGTTCGGGTGACGGTCGAGCGCGAGGCGCCGCTCAAGGAGGCGCGGGCGCTCGCCTGGGCCAAGGCGAAAGGGCTGATCGTCCGCTACGGCGCGGATTCCGACCCCGGCGCCTTCGCAGCCTATCGCGCCGCCGCCGATATCGGCGCGAATGCCGAGACGGTCCGCTTCAACCGCTATCCGCGGGCTCCGGGCGTGGCGAAACCCTATTCGGTGAAACTTCAGGCCAAACCGTTTCCGGCCACGAAAGACTGCCTGAACGCCAGCAACGGCTTCAACGGCTTCCTGCTGAAGCTCGTCGAAGCGAGCGGTAAAGCCGTCGACCGCGTTCTATACGAAGACGGGTCGGTTCCCCCGAGCCGCAAATGTCCGACCGGATATCGGATCGGGGCGATCGTGATGGACAACGATCGAGCCGCGACCTCCGTCGCCAT
Organism: Rhizobium sp. TRM95796; assembly: GCF_025779995.1. Lineage (NCBI taxonomy): Bacteria > Pseudomonadati > Pseudomonadota > Alphaproteobacteria > Hyphomicrobiales > Rhizobiaceae > Rhizobium > Rhizobium sp. TRM95796. The sequence continues at coordinate 127,197 of NZ_JAOXHE010000002.1, forward strand.
GATCCAGGCCTCCAGCCAGGGTTTCGAAGGCGACGACATCAGATGGATCGCAGTCCCTGTTCATCTGGATGCGCCATGACCTCGGCGCGCAGCCGTCTGGGCTCATTCGTGGCGCGGATGGCGGACACGGCCCCGACGCCGGCGGCCGTCCTTTTCGGTTCCCCCGTGTTCGGAGCGTTGATGGGTCTCGTGGCCGGGATCGATCTTTATGACCGCAATCAGTTCCTGACGCCGCAATGGCCGGCGGTGCTGGCGATGTTCTTTCTGGGCGGCGCGCTTGGTTTCGCCCCGGCGCTTTGGCTGTCGCGGCTGGCCTTCGGCAGACGCAGGCGGATCGCCCGCACGATGGGCGCGACCCTCGTCGCGGCGCTCGCCACCCATCTGGCGCTCGCAGCGTTGTTCGCGCTCGAATACCGCTTCTATTATTCCCATTGGCATGCGCCCGCTTTCACGATCGTCTGGGGCTTTCAATTCGCCTTCACCACGCTCAGCGCCGCCTATCAGTTCACCGTCATCTCCTTTTCCATCTACGGATTCCCGGGAGCCGCGATTTTCCTGGGTTTCGGCCTGTGGTTTGGCCGCTCATCGCATTGAAGCGGGCGGCCGCATTTGTTAGACGGGCCGCAACCCCAAGCGCCGCAAGGAAAGCCGCCGATGATCCCGCGTTACTCCCGCCCCGAAATGGTCGCCATCTGGTCGCCGGAAACCAAGTTCCGCATCTGGTTCGAGATCGAAGCGCATGCCTGCACGGCGCTCGCCAGGATCGGCGTCATTCCCGAGGAGTCCGCCAAGACGATCTGGGAAAAGGGATCCGCCGCGCAGTTCGACGTGGCGCGCATCGACGAGATCGAAGCCGTCACCAAGCATGACGTCATTGCCTTCCTCACCCATCTCGCCGAGTTCATCGGCCCCGACAGCCGCTTCGTCCACCAGGGGATGACCTCGTCCGACGTGCTCGACACGACGCTAAACATCCAGCTCGTCCGCGCCGCCGACCTTCTGCTCGCCGGCATGGATCGCGTGCTCGCGGCGCTCAAGACACGCGCTTTCGAACACAAAGACAGCGTCCGCATCGGCCGCAGCCACGGCATTCATGCCGAGCCGACGACAATGGGCCTGACCTTCGCACGCTTCTACGCCGAGATGAGCCGCAACCGCGCCCGCCTCGTCGCCGCCCGCGCCGAGATCGCCACCGGCGCGATCTCGGGCGCCGTCGGCACCTTCGCCAATATCGATCCGTCGGTCGAGGAATATGTCTGCGAACAACTCGGCCTCGCTCCGGAGCCGGTGTCGACCCAGGTCATTCCGCGCGACCGCCATGCGATGTTCTTCGCGACGCTGGGCGTGATCGCCTCGTCGATCGAGAATGTCGCCATCGAGATCCGCCACATGCAGCGCACGGAAGTGCTGGAGGCGGAGGAATTCTTCTCGCCGGGTCAAAAGGGCTCGTCGGCCATGCCGCACAAGCGCAATCCGGTGCTGACCGAAAACCTCACGGGCCTCGCCCGTCTCGTGCGCATGTCGGTCGTCCCCGCCATGGAAAACGTGGCGCTCTGGCACGAGCGCGACATCAGCCATTCGAGCGTCGAGCGCGCCATCGGCCCCGACACCACGATCACGCTGGATTTCGCGCTGAACCGTCTGGCCGGCGTCATCGAGAAGCTGGTGATCTATCCCGACAACATGCTCAAGAACATGAACAAGTTCCGCGGCCTCGTCATGAGCCAGCGCGTGCTGCTGGCGCTGACCCAGGCCGGCGTGTCGCGCGAAGATTCCTATCGCCTCGTGCAGCGGAACGCCATGAAAGTGTGGGAACAGGGCAAGGACTTCCTCGAAGAACTGCTCGGCGACGCCGAAGTGCGCGCGGCGCTGAGCGAAGACGAAATCCGCGAAAAATTCGACCTCGGCTATCACACCAAGCATGTCGACACGATCTTCCGCCGGGTGTTCGGCGCGGCGTAAGCCTTCATCGATCCGAGATTGAAACGGCGCGGCTCGCGATGGGCTGCGCCGTTTTCTTTTGGGATTTCTCAGAAATTTTTCGAAAATGCGCGCGCTTTCATAGCTTTATTCCGCTTGGATGAGCGATGATGGATGGAATAAAATCGCGGCGCCGGCCGTCAAGGGGAGGCAATGGCGCGATCCCGGCGCGCACAGGTTTGAACCCGGGGCATGTTCAAGGGGCCACTATGCCACGCATCATCCGCCGCGTCCTGCCAGCGACGCTTCTTTCACTGGGTCTCGCCATGAGCCCCATGAACTCAGTCGTCACTCATGCGGCGACATCCGTCGCCTACCAATCCAAGAAGCTGAACGCCGCCCAGCTGCTGGACAAACAGGCCCAGGCGATCCTGGTGACCGCACGCGCGATCAATGCGCTTCCCAGGAGCAAGCGGGGCAAATCGGCGCCCTTGCTCAAGGCGCTTGCCGAAGCCGCCAAGCAATTGAAGGCCGTCGATAAGGCAGCGCGCTCCAAAAATTCCGCCAATCTCGCCAAGAGCCTGCCCAAATACGCCTCCGCCGTCGCCCAGGTGGAGTTGAGCTACGGTCTTTCCGGGATCAAGGACAGGAAGGTCAAGATCGGCGTCGAAACGCTCGGCAAAGCCTGGGAAGACTATCTGAAGCGAGTGAAGGGCGGCAAAGCCGCCAACGCCAAGGACGCTGCCGTCAAGAACGGTCGCCGTCTGGCCGCGATGCAGAAGCGGCTCGCCGAGATGGCTGCGCTGAAAGCGCTGAACGCCAGCCAGAGGAAGGAAGTCGAGAGGCTGCAACGCCTGCTCGATCGCGCCTCGCGCGCAAACCGGCTGCCGAGCCAGCAATGGCAGACGATCTACCTGATCGCGACGTTCGAAGGCTATTATTCCGGTTATTATTACTGGTATACGGCCTATGAACCGGAATATTACACCGTCTATCGCGACCAGTGGGATTACATCTCGACGACAACGACCTATTTCTACGAAGAGACGACCTACTACTACCAATCCTATTCCTGGGAGACGTATCAGGAAACCGTCCAAGTCTCAGAAAGCTACGACTTCTCCTACTCCGCGGAAGAATATCAGTCGTTCACCAGCGAATTTGAAAGCGTCGAATCCAATTTCGCCGCAACGGTCGAGGAGGCATACGCGTCCGAGGAAGAGGTGAAGCAAATCGAAGCTGCCGAAAGCTACGACTCGCAGGAGGTGATCGAGGATGCGGCTGAAACCGCCGATCCGCAAGCGGACGAAGCGGCGACGCTGGAAGACGAGCCCGCCACCGCCGCTGACGACGAGCAGGCTATGCCCGTCGATGATCCGGACGACGTCATGATCGACGATGCACAGGATCAGCCGGCCGACGCGGCCGATGCGCCTGCGGACGTTTCCAATCAGGAGCAGGCGGCGCCGGAGGACAATACCGGGGAGATGAACGCCGACGAACAGTCGCAGGAGCAGGAGCAGGCGCCGGACGCGAGCGATCGGGACAATCTCCAGGATGAGCAAGCCGCGCCTCAGGAAGACAATTCCGAGCAGGTCGCGCCTGCCCAAGACGATGGCGAGCAGGCCGCTCCCGTCGACGAAGCGCCGGAGGAAGCCGCCCCTGCAGACGAAGGCTCCGATCAAGCCGCGCCGATGGAGGAAGAGCCTGCAGAAGCGGCGCCCGCCGAGGATGAAACCGAACAGGCCGCTCCTGCCCAAGACGATGGCGAGGAAGCCGCCCCCGTCGACGAAGCGCCGGAGGAATCCGCCCCTGCAGACGACGGCTCCGACCAAGCCGCACCGATGGAGGAAGAGCCTGCAGACGCGGCGCCCGCCGAGGATGATCAGAGCCAGATGGATGAGCCGGCCGATGATGGCGGCGAGGCCATGTCAGACGATTTGGGTGGGCAGGAAGAAGCCGCGCCCGATGACGGCGGAGCCGACATGCCCGCGGAGGAGTCTGCCGACGACGGCGGCGAAGTCGAGTAATAGTGCGAACCGACATAGTGGGAAGTCACTCAGCGCAACTGACCGATAGCCACGGGCAGAGCGCTTGACACCGCCGCCGCACGAACGCATTTGAGGGGAATGAAAGCTTCTGAAACTGACATTCTCCTCATCCCCGGCGTCGGCGCGCCGCACCGGGACCATTGGCAGAACCGCTGGTCCGCACGGCTCGGCACCGCGCGGCGGGTGGAGCAGGCCTCCTTCACCCAGCCGGACCGCGACGTCTGGATCGAGACCATCCGCAAGGCCATCACCGAGGCGGAGCGGCCGGTCGTGCTCGTGGCGCATAGCCTGGGAATCGGAGCGGCTTTGCACGCTCTCGACGGAGCCGCCGACAAGGTCGCCGGAGGCTTCTTCGTCGCGCCGCCCGACTTGACGCTCAAAGGGCCGCGCAAGAAGATCTTCGAGACCTTCGGCCCTTATCCCAATGCGCCCTTGCCCTTCCCCTCCATCACCGTGGCGAGCCAGAACGACATCCACGGCTCCTATGAGCATGCGGGCGACGTGGCCAACGCCTGGGGCTCGTTTCTGGTGGACGCGGGCAATTCCGGCCATATCGATATCGACTCGGGTCATGGCCCCTGGCCCGAGGGCACGATGGTCTTCGCGCAATTTCTGTCGCGGCTGAAGCCGCGGGCCTGACGCCTGTCGCAAAGCAACAAAAAAAGCCGCCCCGAAGAGCGGCTTTCACGGTGAGGATGGCTGAACTCAGCCCTTTTCGATCTGGTCAGCGGCCACCGACAGCAATTCCGACAATTTGGCGCGGATCTCTTCGGCGGACTTGGACACGCCGCCGGCGGTCAGATCACCTTCGACCTTGCGCACCACGTCTTCATCGCCGGCTTCCTCGAAATCGGCCGCGACGACTTCCTTCGCATAAGCGTCCGCATCGGTCTTGCCGAGCAGTTCGGCGGCCCAAAGGCCGAGCAACTTGTTGCGCCGGGCGATGATCTTGAATTTCTTTTCTTCATCGTGGGCGTATTTGTTTTCGAAGGCCTTTTCGCGATCGCTGATAGCCGACATTGGGGTCTCCCGAATTGTTGCATCGTCCGCGACGCTTATAGTCGTTCAATTCGGAAATCGAAAGTGCGATTTCGTCTCAGGCGCCCGACGGTTCGCGGCAAAACCGCATAGGACAACCGCCCCGACGGAAAATCCCGGCGGAGCGGCTGAAAGTGGAGTTAATCGGATCGGTCAGGCGGCGACGGCCTGCTGCTCGGCAAAGAGAAGCTCGACCATCTTGACGCGGACTTCGTAATGGGCGCAGGCAATGCCGGCCCGGTTCAGGTCGAGGCGCACCTTGCCGGCCATCACGTCGTCGTCCGGCGTCGCGAGATAGAGGTCGGAGAGCTGCGAGGCGTAGGCGTCGGCATCGGCGCCGATCTGTTCGGCGGCCCAGGCGGCGAGGCGGCGGGTGCGGCGCATGATGGCGTGGAAGCGCGCATCCTCGTCATGAGCGAACTTGTTTTCGAGCGTGCTTTCGATTTTCTTGATGTTCTTCATTTTCTCGTCCCCGTTTGTCTGTGATCTTGGCGATCATCGTTTCGACAAGACCGGTTATACAACTTGCGACTGAAAACTTCGCAAAACGGTTCATTACAATTCTCTCTAAGCGCCGATCTCTGGACAGCGGACGATGCGTGATTGTGAATTCCGATCTTTTCGGCTAATGAGCGTTTAACGCATCGACGGGGCGCCGCAGTCCGCGTGAGTCCCCGCCAAACGAAAAGAGAAGACTTTATGAACAACCGCCGCCGCCGGATTTACGAAGGCAAGGGGAAGATCCTTTACGAAGGTCCGGAACCTGGCACGCTCGTGCAATTCTTCAAGGACGACGCCACCGCGTTCAACAAGAAGAAGCACGAGATCATCGATGGCAAGGGCGTCATCAACAACCGCATCTCCGAGTTCGTCTTCACGCATCTGAACCGGATCGGCATTCCGACCCATTTCATCCGCCGCCTCAACATGCGCGAGCAGTTGATCCGCGAAGTCGAGATGATCCCGCTCGAAGTCGTGGTGCGCAATGTCGCCGCCGGCGAACTCGCCTCGCGCCTCGGCATCGAGGAAGGGCTGGTGCTGCCGCGCTCGATCATCGAATTCTACTACAAGTCGGACGCGCTCGACGACCCGATGGTGTCGGAAGAACACATTACTGCCTTCGGCTGGGCGAGCCCGCAGGAACTCGACGACGTGATGGCGCTCGCCATCCGCATCAACGATTTCCTGACCGGCCTCTTCCTCGGCGTCGGAATCCAGCTCGTCGATTTCAAGATCGAATGCGGCCGCCTCTATGAAGGCGACATGATGCGCATCATCCTCGCCGACGAGATCTCCCCGGATTCCTGCCGTCTCTGGGACATCGAAACCCGCGAGCGGCTCGACAAGGATCGCTTCCGCAAGGATCTCGGCGGCCTGCTCGACGCCTATCAGGAAGTCGCGCGCCGTCTGGGCATCATCAATGAAAACGAGCCGATCCGCGGCGCAGGCCCGGTGCTCGTCAAGTCGGACTGAACGGTCCGCAGCCAGCTTCTATCGGATATGCAGAGGGACATATGATCAAGGCGCGTGTAGTTGTAACGCTGAAGAACGGGGTTTTGGACCCGCAGGGCAAGGCCATCGAGGGCGCGCTGTCGGCGCTCGACTTCTCCGATGTCGGCAGCGTCCGCCAGGGCAAGGTTTTCGACATCGAAATCTCCCATGACGACAAAGCCAAGGCGGAAGCCGATCTCAAGGCGATGTGCGAAAAGCTGCTCGCCAACACCGTGATCGAAAACTACAGCGTCAGCCTGGGCTAATCTGAAGCTCGTAGTTGAACTTGAGGCCGCTGCGGGATTTCTCGCGGCGGTTTTTTGCATTTTGACCATTCTCATGCCTAGAATCTACCCTAAAGAAGATATATGGTTGTCGAGCTCGTTATGGTTGAGGAACAGCCGATGGCCGACGTGACGCAGGAATTGATGTTCGAAATCTTGAAGAACCTTCAGCAGCGCTTCGACAAAGTGGATCACGCGGTTTCCGAGTTGCGGCAGGACATGCTGTCCATTCGTGGCCATCTTCACAATGTACAGGGTGATCTGAATGGCATTAGGAGCGTTTGCGCCCGTATTGATGATCGGTTCGATCGCATCGAGACGCGGCTCGACCTGCGCGAATTCGCAGAAGCGGCGCAAAAGCCCCTTACGCCTTGAAACATCGTGATGCCCACTGACGCCCAGATTTCCAAATTCATGAGCTATGTTCTGCGTCATGCGCCGCACGAGCTTGATCTCGAACTCGACCCGCATGGCTGGACCGACTACTCGCAGTTCAGCGACAGGCTGTGCGAGAAGCTCGGCGCGTCCGACGACGACATCCGGCGCGTCATCTCCGAGAACGCCAAGAAGCGGTTCACACTTGAAGATGGCCGTATCCGCGCCGCCCAAGGGCACAGCGTTGACGTCGATCTGGCGCTGGAAGCGGTGGCGCCTCCGAGGATCCTCTATCATGGAACGACGGCGGCAGCCTGGGAGGAGATACAGACATCCGGCCTGAAACCCATGCAGCGCAGCCATGTCCATCTGTCGCCCGATCTTGAAACGGCCAGGCAGGTCGCCATGCGGCGACGCGGTCAGCATATGCTGTTGACGGTGGATGCGGTGGCCATGGCGGAAGCAGGTTATGCTTTCCTTCGCGCCGACAATGGCGTATGGCTCACCGCGAACGTCCCGCCGGACTATTTGTCCCCCGTTACGGAGATTGCCCGATGAAATCCGCCGTCGTCCAGCTTCCCGGCCTCAACCGCGACCGCGACATGATCGCCGCCCTGACCAAGATTTCGGGCCAGGCGCCCTTGACCATCTGGCAGACCGAGACCGAGATCCCCGACGTCGACCTGATCGTCATCCCCGGCGGCTTCTCCTATGGCGACTACCTGCGCTGCGGCGCGATCGCGGCGCGCATGCCGGTCATGCAGGCGATCCGCGAAAAGGCGGACAAGGGCGTGAAGGTCATGGGCGTCTGCAACGGCTTCCAGATCCTGCTCGAAGCCGGCATGCTGCCGGGCGCCCTGATGCGCAACGCCTCGCTGAAATTCGTCTGCCGCGAAGTGAAGCTCGAAGTGGTCAACGCCGAAACCGACTTCACCCGCGCTTATGAAAAGGGCCAGATCATCCGCTCGCCGGTCGCCCATCACGACGGCAATTATTTCGCCGACGCCGAGACGCTGGCGCGGATCGAGGGCGAAGGACAGGTGCTGTTCCGCTATACGCCCGAGACCAATCCGAACGGCTCGATCAACCACATCGCCGGCCTGATGAACGCCAAGGGCAATGTTCTCGGCATGATGCCGCATCCGGAAAACTTGATCGAAGCCGCCCATGGCGGCTCCGACGGCAAGGGCATCTTCGCCTCGGCGCTCGACGTCATCGCTGCCTGAGACCTCCCAAAGCTGCAACCTGTCCGACCTCGTTCGACGGAGACATTCGGCATGCGCCTTCCGGCCCGCACCGCGCTCATCGCCCTTTCGGCGCTCGCTGCTTCCTGTTCGACGCCCCAGGCCCCTGCCCCGCAGGCCTCGATGCGCGCGCTACCGGTGATGGAGCGCGTCGCACTCGGCGCCAATGCCTGCTGGTTCAAATCCGGCGACCCCGCTTTCAAGAAGTACCGCCTCGCCCCGGAACTCAATTCGTTCAGCGGCACGCCGCGCATTCTCCTGGTGCCGGCGCATTCGCCCGAATCGCGGCCGCTTCTGGTCGTCCAGGCGAGCGGTGAGCGGGCCAAACTCAGCGCCTTCGGGCCGATGATGCAGGACGCTTCGGTGTCCGGCCGGATCAACGCCGACGTGCTGCGTTGGGCGCGCGGCGGCAAGGGCTGCTGACCTGCGCCAATTCGGCGCGACGAAGGCGTCCGAATTCGGGACAGGCTGCAACAATTCGGAAACCAGCCCGTCGCGCATAACGCGAACTTTCGATAGAATTCTCAGCTTCAGGCTGCCGATCAAGCTTCGGCGGCGGTCTTCATGTGGACGAAAGCGTTTCACCTGTGGGCCGATTAGAATTTTAGCGAAACGCTTAACCGGGATTTCAATCCGGAAAGCGAGGCTTGCCCCGATCAATCCAGGGGAGAGAGCCATGAAGACTCCGACATCCATGCTTGTCGACCGAAGCGGCAACTTCGCGCTGATGGCGGCGCTGGTAGCCACGCCGGTGATCATGGCTTCGGGCATCGCGATCGACATGATCACCGCCTACACCACACGGACCGAAATGCAGAACGCAGCCGATGCGGCCGTGCTGGCGGCGGCGAGTTCGGGCGAAACGGAGCCCACGGTTCTCGAGACAATTGCGAAGAATTCGTTCGAGGCCAATTTCAAGTCGGCCTTTGCGAGCGAGGTGCGGATCACCGATTTCACCGTATCGTCCGACAACCGCATCACGCTGAAGGCGTCCGCCAGGACGCCGTTGACGCTCGCCAAGATCATCCGGCCCGACGGCATCGATGTGAAGATCCTCTCCCAAGCGCAATCCGGCAGCGAAGACGATATCGAAATCGCGCTTGCGCTCGACAACACCTATTCGATGACCGGCCAGAAGTTGACCGATCTCAAGGCGGCGTCGAATGCGCTGCTGGACGTCTTCGAGAAGATGGACGCCAAGCAGAAGAAGGCGCGGTTCTCGATCGTGCCGTTTTCCCGTTATGTCAATGTCGGCATGTCCTATCGCAACGCCAGTTGGCTCGACGTGAAGGACGACTATTCCACGACGGCGCGGGTCTGCACCAAGTCGCGACCGGTCGTTTCGCAAAGCGGTTGCACGACGGAGAAGAAGACGGGCTACAATGACGGCGTGCCCTATACCTACGACCAGAAGGTTTGCAGCAACACCGTCTATGGCGATGAGGTCGAAACCTGCTCCAACAAGACGACGAACTACAAATGGAGCGGCTGCGTCGGCTCACGCACCAACCCGCTCGACACCCAGGATATCAGCCCGGACAAGAAATATCCGGGGCTCATGAACATCAAGTGCGGCGCCGCCATCACCACGCTGACGAGCGACTACACGAAACTGCGCGCAGCGATCAAGGCGATGGTCGCCAATGACGAAACCTACATCGCGCCCGGCGTACTCTGGGGCTGGAACACGCTGTCGCAAGGCGAGCCCTTCACGGACGGAAAAGCCTATGACGCCGACGTCAAAAAATTCATCATCATCATGACGGACGGCACGAATACGGTCTCTCCCACCTATCCTACCCACACCAAGAAGGACACGGTCAAATCCAACACGCTGATGAGCACCGTCTGCCAGAACGCCAAGAACAAGGGTGTTACGATCTTCACCGTGGCCGTTGGAATCGACAAATCCTCCAGCACTGCGGTCGAGCTCGGAAAATGCGCTTCCGATGCCGATAAAGCTGTGCTGGTTCAGGAATCGAATACGTTGATCGGCGTGTTCGAGGGAATCGCCGGGCAGATCCTGACGCCGAGACTGACGATGTAGATCGGTTCACTCCGGGTCTGCGCCTTCACGGCCAGATCCAGCGCCGCGCCTCGGCTTCGGCCTCGCGGCGACTGATCCCGATATCCTCGAGCGCTGCATCGGTGAGGTCGGCGAGATGAAGGCGGGTCCGCCGGTTGCGGCGCATGCGGAGGAAAAGCCACACCAACCTGCGCGCCAGCGATGGCTTGATTTCGCTCATATCGCGCGACATCATTGTCTCTATTGTCATCATTTTTACTCACTCAAAATGGACATTGTGTCGTAATCCTCCTATGACTTGACTGTGAAAAGGTGACAATATATAGAATTGTCACCATGACACATTGGCTTCCAGACCTTAAAGCCGGCACAGGCCCGCTTTATGTCCGCATCGCGGACGCCGCCGAGACGGCGATCAAGACGGGCGCGCTCGCGGATGGCGCGAAATTGCCGCCGCATCGCGACCTCGCCTATGACCTCAAGGTGACAATCGGGACAATCACTCGCGCCTATGCGCTGCTTCGCGAGCGCGGCCTGGTCTCCGGCGAAGTCGGACGCGGCACCTATGTGCAGGGTGGAAGGCGCGACGCGTCGCCCGCCGGCGACCCGCTGACCTCTGCGTATGGCGGCACTCGGGCCCTCGTGCCGCCATCGGGCAAGCTCCGCTTCGACACGACCGCCGCCGTCGATGTCGGCCAGGCCGAGATCATCGGCCGGGTGATGATGGAGATCGCAACGGAGCATCCGAGCGAGATTTCGAGCTACACCCGGACCGTCTCGCCGGATTGGGCCGAGGCAGGGCGGCGTTGGCTTGCGCAGGGAGGATGGGCGCCGGACCCCGAGACCGTCCTGCCGCAACTCGGCGTCCATGCCGGCGTCAACGCCGTAATGGCGGCCGTGACCGGGCCGGGCGACCGCCTGGTCTGCGAACACCTCACCTATTCGCAGGTCGCCCGCAGCGCGACGCTGATGGGCCGCCGCATCGTGCTGGCCGACATGGACGAGCAGGGCGTGCTGCCGGAAGATTTCGAGCGCGTCTGCGCGCGCGAGCATCCGAAGGCCGCCTTCATCATGACGTCAGGACAGAATCCGACGACCTCCTGCCTGCCGTTGTCGCGGCGCAAGGACATCATCGACATTGCTCGGCGTCACAATGTCTGGCTGATCGAGGATTATCTCTATGGCGGCATGATCGCCGACGGCATTCCGACGCTTGCCGAACTCGCCCCGGACAGGACCTTTATTCTCAATGGACTGTCGAAATCGGTCGCCGCCGGCGTGCGTGGCGCCTGGGTCGCCTGCCCTCCGCATATGGCGCAGCGTGTGCGTCTGACGCAGAAGCTGGTGAGCGGCGGCCTGCCCTTCCTGCTGGCGGAACTTTCGGCGCGGCTGGTTCTCTCCGGCGCGGCGGAGGAGATACGCGACCGTGTCCTCACGGAACTGGCCGAGCGGGAAGCGGCGGCGCGACGTCTTCTGGCCGGCCAGCAGTTTCGCTCGCATCCACGCCTTCCCTTTCTATGGTTGAAGCTCCCGGAACCCTGGCTCTCGGGCACGTTCAAGCAGGCGGCCCTCGATCAGAACGTGTTGATCGACGACGAGGACGAGTTCAAGGCGGCGCGCACCGACCGGGTGTTCCATCACGTCCGGATCGGCTTCAGCGAGGGCCGCGATCGACAGATTTCACTCGGTGGACTGGAAACGATCGGCCGTATTCTGCATCAGGCGCCCTCAGGCGAAGGCGCGGTGATATGACGAAAAAGCCGCCGGCGCGTGTGCGCCGACGGCCTTTCGAAATCGAAGCCTGCGGTCCGGTTACAGCCGGTCAACGCCGTTCTTTACGGCATCCTTAGCTTCGCCCACAGCCTTCTGGGTCTTGCCCTTCAGCTCCTGAGCGGCGCCTTCACCTTCGAGGCGGTGATTGTCGGTGGCGCGGCCGACGGCCTGCTTGCCCTTGCCGATCGCTTCATTGGTGGCGCCTTTGACCTTGTCTGCTACAGAACCCATGTCGAAGCTCCTTTTGTTTGCTTGTGACAGCAGGAAAACGCGTGATCGCCGAACCGGTTCCCTGTGGCCAGATTACAGTTCGTTCATGTTCGGACGCGTCCCGATCCCGCATATGCGGAGAATGCGATTCCTGCGGAATTGCGCCTGTTGATCCCGCATTTTCCAGTCGCATCGCCGCCGCCCATCGGCTATAGGCAGGCAAACGCCGCCCTCCAACTTTTTCCGAGAGCCCGATGACCGTTTCCAACGACCGCCCGATCACCCCGGACCTCATCGCCAGCCATGGCCTCAAGCCGGACGAATATCAGCGTATTCTCGATCTGATCGGCCGCGAACCCACCTTTACCGAGCTCGGCATCTTCTCGGCGATGTGGAACGAGCACTGCTCCTACAAATCATCCAAGAAATGGCTGAAGACGCTGCCGACCAAGGGTCCGCGCGTCATCCAGGGTCCGGGCGAGAACGCCGGCGTGGTCGATATCGACGACGGCGACGTCGTGGTCTTCAAGATGGAGAGCCACAACCATCCCTCTTACATCGAGCCCTATCAGGGCGCGGCGACCGGCGTCGGCGGCATTCTGCGCGACGTCTTCACCATGGGCGCGCGCCCGGTGGCGGCGATGAACGCGCTGCGCTTCGGCGCGCCTGATCATCCCAAGACGCGACATCTCGTGGCGGGCGTGGTGGCCGGCGTCGGCGGCTACGGCAATTCCTTCGGCGTGCCCACGGTGGGCGGCGAAGTGGAATTCGACGCGCGCTACAACGGCAATATTCTCGTCAACGCTTTCGCGGCAGGCCTGGCGAAATCCGACGCCATCTTCCTGTCGGAAGCCAAGGGTGTGGGCCTGCCGGTCGTCTATCTCGGCGCCAAGACCGGCCGCGACGGCGTCGGCGGCGCCACGATGGCCTCGGCCGAATTCGACGAGTCGATCGAGGAAAAGCGCCCGACCGTGCAGGTCGGCGACCCCTTCACCGAAAAGTGCCTTTTGGAAGCCTGCCTCGAACTGATGCAGACCGGAGCCGTCATCGCCATCCAGGACATGGGCGCGGCCGGCCTCACTTGCTCGGCGGTCGAAATGGGCGCCAAAGGCGATCTCGGCATCGAGCTCGATCTCGACACCGTGCCGGTGCGCGAAGTCAGCATGACCGCCTATGAGATGATGCTGTCGGAGAGCCAGGAGCGCATGCTCATGGTGCTCGAGCCCTCCAAGGAAGAGGTCGCCAAGGCGATCTTCGTCAAATGGGGCCTCGACTTCGCCATCGTCGGCAAGACCACCGATGACCTGCGGTTCCGCGTCAAGCATCAGGGCGTCGAAGTCGCCAATCTGCCGATCAAGGATCTCGGCGACCAGGCGCCGGAATATGACCGTCCCTGGACGCCGGCCGTCAAGCCCGCGCCGCTGGCGGAAAACGACGTGCCGCAGGCCGATGTCGCCGACGCGCTTCTCAAGCTGGTGGGCTCCGCCAACAATTCCTCGCGCCGCTGGGTGTGGGAACAGTATGACACGCTGATCCAGGGCAATTCGCTGCAGCTTCCGGGCGGCGACGCCGGCGTGGTGCGCGTCGACGGCCACAAGTCGAAGGCCCTCGCCTTCTCGTCCGACGTCACCCCACGCTATGTCGAGGCCGATCCGTTCGAAGGCGGCAAGCAGGCGGTGGCGGAATGCTGGCGCAACATTACCGCCACCGGCGCGCTGCCGCTGGCGGCGACCGACAATCTCAATTTCGGCAATCCGGAAAAGCCCGAAATCATGAGCCAGCTCGTGCACGCCATCAAGGGCATCGGCGAGGCCTGCAAGGCGCTCGATTTCCCGATCGTGTCGGGCAACGTTTCGCTCTATAACGAGACCAACGGCCAGGCGATCATGCCGACTCCGACCATCGGCGGCGTGGGCCTCATTGCCGACTGGTCGGCGATGGCGCGCATCGCCTTCTCCGAAGACAATGAATGCATTCTGCTCGTCGGCGCGCCGCGCTCCTGGGGAACGCATCTGGGACAATCGGTCTATATGCGCGACATCCACGGCCGCACGGACGGCCCGCCGCCGGCAGTCGATCTTGCCCATGAGCGCAAGGTCGGCGATTTCGTTCGCGAACTGATCCGCGATCGCACCGCGACCTCGGTGCATGACTGCTCGTCGGGCGGTCTCGCGCTGGCGATCGCCGAAATGGCCATGGCTTCCGGCATCGGCGCGACGATCAACGCGCCCGACGGCGCCAATCCGATCCCGGTGTATTTCGGCGAGGACCAGGGGCGTTACGTGGTGACGGTGTCGCGCGACGATCTCGATTCGGTTCTGGAGATGGCCGAGACCCGTGGCGTGTTCGCCCCCTTCATCGGCGTGACCGGCGGCGCAGCCGTCACGCTCGGCGCCGCCAAGTCCATAGCAATTGAAGAATTGCAAAAGGCGCATGAATCATGGTTCCCTGATTTCATGGATGGCCGCAAAGAGGCCGCCGAGTAAGCAGGAGACTGACCATGCCCATGAATCCCGGCGATATCGAAGATATGATCAAAGAGGGCATACCGGGCGCGCGCGTCGTGATCCGGGATCTCGCCGGCGATGGCGATCACTACGCCGCCGAAGTGGTGGCGGAAGCCTTCCGCGGCAAGAGCCGGGTGCAGCAGCACAAGATGGTCTATGACGCCCTGCAGGGCAAAATGGGCGGCGTGCTGCATGCGCTCGCCCTGCAGACATCGGCTCCGGATTGAGGGGGCGGTCATGTCCAATGTCATGGACGCCGTCATTTCGGGCATCGTCAAAAGCGCGGTGTCCGAGATCCTCAAGAAGAGCGGCCTGAAGCCGAGCGCCACAAAGCGGACCAAGCGCAAGACCCGCAGCGCGACCGCATCGACGTCGAGCCGCAAAACGAAGAGAGTCGCCGAAAAATCCGGCTCCGGATCCGGCTCCGTGGGGCGCAACGCCCGCGACGCCAGCTCAAGAACCGTCGCGAAAAAACAGGTCAGCAAACGCCGGACCAGCGCCGCCCGCTCCAAGACCAAGCGTCGAATCTAACAGGCCTTTTCCATGTTCAATCCCATATTGCTTCTTTTCACATGCGGTTGCGTGTCGCTCGCATCCGTGAGCATGGCGGAACCGCAATGCCACGCCAGCGGCGCCTATCACGTGGTCGAACAGGCTTTCGATGAAGAGCCGGGCGCCCGCTTCGCGGTGACCAAAATCTCCGGCGACGCTGCGCCCTCGGAATGCGTCTTCGACGAAAAAACCGCAGACTACGTGATCGGCGGCGAAGGCGATCCGCTCTGGTTCGGCGAACTGGCCGGCTCGACGCTGGTGCTGACGCGCTCCACCGGCCCGCAAGGCGATCTGGTCGTCTATGATCTCGGCTCCGGCGAAGCGATTCTCGACGCGCCTGCCGACGAATATGAACTGAAGGGCAAGACGCTGTCCTACTGGGAGCGCACCACCGTCAAGGCCACGGCCAAGACTTGCCCCAGCTTCCCGGAAAACCAAGCCAACGGCATGGGTTCGGCGATCGTCGCCCTCAAGACGTTGAACGTCGAGACGGGAACAATACAAAAAGCCGGCGAGCGGAAATGCATGGCGACGCAATAGGCGTCGACGCATTCATTGCCGCGCACGCCGCGGCGCAGAAAAAAACCGCGCCGCTTCTTTAAAAAGCTCTGTCGGTTGACTATAGATAGACAAAAGCGGCCGGACCTTGACCCCGGCTCGGCAAAGAGGACGATTTCATGAGCGGCATCAACGAGTTCATCGACAATGAAGTGAAGAGCAACGATGTGGTTCTCTTCTTGAAGGGCACGCCCGATTTTCCGCAGTGCGGTTTTTCGGGTCGCGTGGTGCAGATCCTCGATTATGTCGGCGTCGACTACAAGGGCCTGAACGTTCTGGCCGACGCCGATCTGCGACAGGGCATCAAGGATTACTCCAATTGGCCCACCATTCCGCAGCTCTATGTGAAGGGCGAGTTCGTCGGCGGTTGCGACATCATCACCGAAATGTTCCAGGCCGGCGAATTGCAGCAGTTGTTCACGGACAACGGCGTGCCGCATAAAGGCCAGGCGGCCTGATCCAACCACATGGACATCCAAACGGGCCGGGTTTTCCGGCCCGTAACTTTTTCAGCTTTCGCTCATTGCTGTTCCGGCGTTTTTTTGCGCCTTCCCGCATATTTCCGAGGTTACGAAATGCATGACGTCATCATGCCTGAGGCGGCCACCGGGCCCGGCCACAGGCTCAAACTGGGCATGGCGGAATTCATCGCGCTCGCCGCGTCGCTCGCCGCGGTGGCGGCCATGTCGATCGATATCCTGTTGCCCGCCCTGCCTGCTATCGGCGAGACATTCGGCGTGGCCGACCCCAACAGCCGCCAACTCGTCATTCTCGTCTATGTCGTCACGTTTTCGGTGTCGCAGTTGTTCTTCGGCCTGTTGACCGATCGCTACGGTCGTCGGCCTTTCCTGATCTTCGGCCTGGCGCTCTATCTCGCCGGCAGCGTGGCGGCGATATTCTCCAACAGCTTCGAAACTCTTCTGGCCATGCGCGTGGTCCAGGGCGTCGGCACAGCGGCGCTTCAGGTCGTGGTGATGGCAGTGATCCGCGACTGTTTTTCGGGCCAATCCATGGGCCGGGTGCTGACCTTCGTGTTCACCACCTTCATGATCGTGCCGATCGTCGCGCCCAGCATCGGCCAGGCGATCCAGTATGTCAGCGGTTGGCGCGGCGTGTTCGTGTTCAATGCGATCGCCGGCAGCGCTCTGTTCGCCTGGGCCTATCTTCGGCTGGAGGAAACGCTTTCGCACGACGCCAGACGCGCGATTTCGTTTGAAAATGTCTTCGACGCGCTGAAACAGATCGCCACCAACCGCATCACAGCCGGCTATGCGATCGCGAGCATGGCGACGTTCGTCGGCCTGTTCGCCTATGTCGTCTCGGTCCAGCAGGTCTATGGCGAGGCCTACGGGCTGGGCGAGCTCTTCGCCCTGGCTTTCGGGGCATCATCGATCGGCGTGGCGGCGGCGGCGTTGTGCAGCGCCCGGCTGGTGCGCATGTTCGGCATCCGCCAGGTCGCCCATGGCGCATTGTTGCTGTTCACCGCCTCGGGCCTGACGCTGTCAGCGCTGTCGCTCGCGGCCGTGCCGCCGTTCTGGGTCTGCTTTCTGTTCCTGTCCATCTGCATGATGGCCTTCGGCGTATTACAGGGCAATTTCAACGCCATGGCGCTGGAACCCCAGGGCCATATCGCCGGCGTCGCCTCCTCGCTCTACGGCGTCGTCACCATGACCGTCGGCTCGATCGGCGGCGGGCTGGTGGGGCAGGCCTATGACGGCACGCCGACGCCTCTGGCGCTGGCCTTCGGACTGGGCGGCGTCATCGCCAGCCTGGTCATCCTATGGACGCGCAAGGGGCGCCTGTTCCGCGCCATCCGTCCGACCGCCTGACATGACAAGAGACTTTTCATGACGTCGAAAACCAAGATATCGAAAGCCGAATTCATCGCCATGATGGCCGCGCTGATGGCGCTGAACGCCTTGGCGATCGACATCATGCTGCCGGCGCTGCCGGCGATGGCGGATGCGCTCAACATCGTCGAAGACAATCACCGCCAATTCGTGCTGACGTCCTATCTGATCGGCTTCGGCTCGGCGCAGCTGTTCTTCGGGCCGCTGTCGGACCGGTTCGGCCGGCGCGCGCCGCTGATCTATGGCCTCGTGGTCTACGTCGTCGCCGCGGCGCTCGCGGTGGTCGCCCCGAGTTTCGAAGTTCTGCTCGCACTGCGCTTCATTCAGGGGCTCGGCGCCGCCGGAACGCGCGTCGTGGCGCAATCGGTGGTGCGCGACTGTTTCGAAGGACGGCAGATGGCGGAAGTGTCGTCGCTGATCTTCATGGTGTTCATGGTCATCCCGGTCTTTGCGCCGTCGGTCGGCCAGGTGCTGCTGTTCAGCGGTCATTGGGAGCTGATCTTCCTGTTCATGTCCGGCCTTGCGGCCGTGATCGGGCTCTGGGCCTATTTCCGGATGGACGAGACGCTGGCGGCGGACAATCGCCGGCCGCTGAAGCCCGCCGTCATTCTCGAAGGCTTCCGGCTCGTCGTCTCCAACCGCTCGGCCTTTTTCTACGGCATCGCCTCGACCTTCGTTCTGGGCGGCCTATTCGGCTTCATCAACACCGCGCAGCCCATTTATGTCGACATCTATGGCCTGGGCGACAAGTTCCCCCTCGCCTTCGGCTTCGTGGCGATGATGATGGCGGTGTCGTCCTTCACCAATTCGCGCATCGTCGGCGCGCTCGGCATGCGTCGGGTCGCCCATTCGGCGCTGCTGTTCTTCATGGGCATGAGCGGCGTCTGGCTGGCGCTGAGCTATAGCGGCCACCTGCCCTTCTTCGCCTTTCTCGGCGTGTTCACCGTCATCATGTTTACTTTCGGCCTGCTCGGTTCGAACATGAACACGCTGTCCATGGAGCCGCTGGGCGCGGTGGCCGGCACCGCTTCCTCCGTGTTCGGCTTCATGCAGACGGTCGGCGGGGCTGCGCTCGGCGCCGTTATCGGCACGCTTTACGACGGAACGGTCGTGCCGGTGGCGGCTGGCTTCTTCGGCCTCAGCCTGTTCGCCATCGCCGCCGTGCTGGTGGCGGAGAAAGGCCGCCTGTTCGGCGTCGGCAAAAAATACGGCGGAGCGGGTTGACCGCTCCGCCTATGTAACGTGGTATATCCGGATCAGATGTCGAAGATTTCGCGCTTCAATTCGTCCCAGGTGTCCTTGTCGGTGGTCAGCACCAGTCCGCCTTCGGTGTGGCTGGGCAGATAGGGCGAACCGTCGAGCCGGGCCGCATAGGCGCCCGCTTCCTGCGAGATCAGCGTGCCGGCGAGATGGTCCCAGGGCATCAGTTTGTTATACATCAGATAATGCACATGGCCGCCGGCGAAGGCGCGATATTCGTGGCCGGCGCAACGGTAGTTCATCAGGAAGCGGACCTTGGCGAAGTTGGCCAGCAACTGAGCGCGCTTCTCGGGGCCGACAAAGCCGGTGGACGCCATTCCGAACATCTCAGCGAGCGGAGCCGGCTCGCGCACCTTCAGCTTCGTGCGGACGCCCTCGGGCGTGATCTGATAGGCGCCCGCGCCCTTCTCCGCCAGAATCCAGTCGTCGCCCATCGGGTCGTAGATAACGCCGGCGACCGTCTCGCCCTTGGAGACCACCGAGGCCATGACGGCGAAGAGCGGAATGCCCGAGGCGAAGTTGAAGGTGCCGTCGATCGGATCGATCACCAGCGCCAGATCGGCGTCGGCGAGCTTCGGCAGCAGTTCGGGTTCTGTGGCGACGCTCTCCTCGCCCACGAACAAGGCGCCCGGCAGCACGCTGTCCAATCTGGCCTTGATGAAGCGTTCCGCGGCTTCGTCGCCTTCCGTCACCAGGTCCGACGCTTCGGTCTTGATACGGATGTCTCCCGAACCGAGTTTGCGGAAACGGGGCATGATTTCGGCTTTGGCGGCTTCCCGGAGCAGATGAGCAAGAGCTTCGATATCGACGACAGACATGAAATGCGATTCCTTTCAGAGACTTGGGAGGAAAGCTTGAGAGACTGAATCTGCGACTTCAGATCCCGATTCAACGCCTGCGCCAGAAACTGGTTCAGCCGGCATGCAGGATCTCCCGGGCGATCATCTCCCAGCTGTCGCGATCGGGCGCGGAGAGGATGCCGCCGCCCAACTGTCCGACGCGGTAGGGAGAGCCGTCGTGATGGGCGCTATAGCCGCCCGCCTCAGTATGGATGAGGACGCCGGCGAGATGATCCCACGGCATCAGCTTGAAATGACCGATGAAATCGACCTTGCCGGTGGCGGCCAGCCAATATTCATAGGCCGAGCAGTTATAGCCGAAGGCCATCTTGGTCTTGGCGAGATTGCCGGCGATGCGACGGCGGGTATCACGGTCGATATCGTTGATGGAGACCGTGCCGACCATGCTGTCGAGCGGGCGCGGCGCGATCACCCTCGCTGGAAGCCTGTAGTCGCCCTTGCCATGCACAGCGGCGCCGGCGCCGCGGGCGGCGATCAGCGTGTCGCCATGGACCGGATCATGGATGAGGCCGGCGACCGTCTCGCCCTTTTCGACAACCGCGAGGAGCGTGCCGAACACCGGCAACCCGGCGGAGAAATTGAAGGTGCCGTCGACGGGATCGATGACGAAAGCCAGATCGGCGTCGACGAGACGATCCATCAGGCGAGGACTTTGCTCGCAGGCCTCCTCGCCGACGACGAGCGCGCCGGGATAGATCCGCAGCAGAGCCTCGGTGACCCGCTTTTCAGTCAGCAGATCGGCGTCGGTGACGAGATCGATGGAGGACTTCTTTTCGGTGACGTCGCCATCTGCGAGCGCGCGGAAGCGCGGCATGATCTCCGCCTCGCCCGCCTCGATGAGAATGTTGCGGATGAGGTCGAGATCATGGTCGCGAAAGGATGTCATCGGGTCAGGCCTGCGAAATCGAACAGCTTGGGGTCCATCAGATGAGACGGGTTCACATGTCCGAGCGCGCGGAGCATCGTGTCCTTGCGGCCGGGCATGCGCGTTTCGATGTCGGCGAGCATCGCCTTCATCGCATTGCGCTGCAGCCCGTCCTGGGAGCCGCAGAGGTCGCAGGGGATGATCGGAAACTGCATGGCGGCGGCGAAGCGGGCGAGTTCGTCCTCGGCGCAGAAGGCCAGCGGACGCATCAGCATCAGGTCGCCCTCGTCATTCATCAGCTTCGGCGGCATGGCGGCGAGGCGCCCGCCATGGAAGAAATTCATGAAGAAGGTTTCGAGAATGTCCTCGCGGTGATGGCCGAGGATGACGGCGTCGCAGCCTTCTTCGCGCGCGATGCGGTAGAGATTGCCGCGCCGGAGACGCGAACAGAGCGAGCAATAGGTCGCGCCTTCCGGCACCTTCTCCTTCACGATCGAATAGGTGTCGCGATATTCGATCCGGTGCGGCACGCCGAGGCTGGCGAGATAGTCCGGCAGGATGTGCTTGGGGAAATTCGGCTGGCCTTGGTCGAGATTGCAGACCATCAGTTCTACCGGCAGGAGCCCCCGCCAGCGCAGTTCCAGCAAGAGCGCCAGCAGGCCATAGGAATCCTTGCCGCCCGAAAGGCAGACGAGCCAGCGTTTCTGGCCGTTCAGCATGCCGAAATCGTCGATCGCCTGGCGGACATTGCGCAAGAGGCGCTTGCGGAGCTTGTTGAAATTGCCCGATTGCGGCGCATGCCGATAGAGCGCCTCCATCGTGGCGTCGCCGGCGAATGCGCCGTCGTCTTCGTCTCGCGCATCGGGATTGGTGGTGAGCATGGATCGTGTCCCGCCTCGAATTCGTTCTCCGAGGCAATAGCGGATTGCGCCGGAGGGTCAAGCCAAAGCTTGCTTATTGCGCCGCGTTGGACGGCTGGGTCTGCCGGGCCGGCGCCGGCTCCGCCTTCTGCGCGCCGAGCAGGCGGATGCTGGTGAACAGGCTGAGCGCGGCGGCGATGACCACCGCCGCAAGAGCGAGACCGAACAACAGTTTTCTCATGGCGATGTCTCCAAAAGACGCTGAAAACAAAAAAGCCGCCCTTGCGAGCGGCTTTCCAAAACTACGATCCAGCCAGAAATTAGCGGGAGTAGAATTCGATGACCAGATGCGGTTCCATGATGACCGGATACGGCACGTCGGCGAGACCCGGAACGCGGCCGAAGGTGGCCTTCATCTTGGAGTGATCGGCTTCGATGTAATCCGGAACGTCACGCTCGGCGAGCGACACGGCTTCGAGAACGATGGCGAGCTGCTTGGAGCGCTCACGCACTTCGATCACGTCGCCGGCCTTGCAGCGGTAAGAACCGATGTTGACGCGGACGCCGTTCACGGTCACGTGGCCGTGGTTGACGAACTGACGGGCCGCGAAGATGGTCGGCACGAACTTGGCGCGGTAGACGATGGCGTCGAGGCGCGATTCCAGCAGACCGATGAGGTTTTCCGGGGTGTCGCCCTTGCGACGGGCAGCTTCGTCATAGATGGCGCGGAACTGCTTTTCGGAGATGTCGCCGTAGTAGCCCTTGAGCTTCTGCTTGGCCTTCAGCTGAACGCCGAAGTCCGAAAGCTTGCCCTTGCGGCGCTGGCCGTGCTGACCGGGGCCGTATTCGCGACGGTTCACCGGGGACTTCGGACGGCCCCAGATGTTCTCGCCCATGCGGCGGTCAATTTTGTACTTAGACGATGCGCGCTTGCTCATCGCATTTCCTTTCTTGTTATCCGGCGGAGAGAACCCGCCTTTATGGTTAAGGAAACACGCCCTCCTCTGAAAACCGCCATTTGCGACGGCCTCCGACAGGCTTCTCACGCCGCGAGACGGAGAAACCACGGGACATGCTCTCATTTTCGCCACCGTTTAAAGTCAGCAAAAACGAAACACCGGACGTTTCCGCCCGGAGTTGAGCGGCTTCTAGACGGGGATTCCGGAAAAGTCAATCAAAGGGACTTGAAAACTTTGTGAACTTGCCCCATTTGCAAAACGCAATTGGGAGCCGGGCCCCTCTGACGCGCTTTCCGGACAGCGCGTGATGTCGGATCCTCCTAGCCAACCGCGTCCGGCTCAGGTTGACTTATGGACCTTCTTCTCGTCGACTTTCTCGGCAAGCCCGTATGGATGTGGGCTGTCTTCATCATTCTCGTGCTCGGGCTTCTTATTCTCGACCTGGGCGTTCTGCACAAGGGCTCTCGTGAGATCGGCATCCGCGAGAGCCTTCTGATGTCCGCCTTCTACATCACGATCGGCGTCGCCTTCGGCGGCTGGATCTGGTTTCAGTCGGGCCAGCAGCCGGCTCTCGAATATCTGACCGGCTTCGTGGTCGAAAAATCGCTGGCGATGGACAACATCTTCATCATCGCGATGATCTTCTCCTATTTCGCCATTCCGCGGGAATATCAGCACAGGGTTCTGCTCTGGGGCATTCTCGGCGTGATCGTGCTGCGCGGCATCATGATTGCGGCGGGCGCGGCGATCGTCGAGAACTTCCACTGGGTGCTCTATCTCTTCGCGGCCTTCCTGGTCATCACCGGCATCAGAATGCTGTTCTCGTCCGGTCATGACGAGAACGATATCGGCAACAATCCGGCGCTGAAATTCCTGCGCAAACATCTGCCGGTGTCCGACAAGCTGCATGGCGAAAGCTTCATCGTCCGTGAAACCGACCCCAAGACCGGCAAGCTGAAAACGCTGATCACGCCGCTCTTCCTGGCGCTGATCATGGTGGAGCTGGCCGACCTCGTGTTCGCCGTCGACTCGATCCCGGCGATCTTCGCGATCACCACCGACCCCTATATCGTCTACACCTCGAACATCTTCGCGATCCTCGGCCTGCGCGCCCTCTACTTCGCGCTTGCCGCCCTCATCCACCGCTTCGCCTATCTGAAATACGCCCTGGCTGCGGTGCTGGTGTTCGTCGGCTCCAAGATCTTCGTCGCCGACATGTTCGGCCTCGCCAAGATCCCGCCCGCCGTTTCGCTCAGCGTCACCATCGCCATCCTGGCGGCCGGCATCCTCGGCTCGCTCTGGGCGACGCGCAACGAAGAGACACATAAGGCGTAGGCGCGGAGATAGAAGCTTGTGAGGCCGTCGCTGCAAAGCGGCGGCTTTTCTGTTTCAGTGTTGGCAGTCATGACGGGCGCTGCGGTGTATTTCGAGAGCATGTGCGCCGCGGTCTCAGGTCAACCGACTGGACCTGGAATAAAGATCCTAAAGACAAGGCCGTTCGGCGTGTTGTTCGCGAGAGATACGGCGCCGTGATGGGCATGAACAATATCAGCGACAATCGAAAGCCCGAGGCCGAACCCCTCCTTACCCTGCTGTCGCGCATCATCCCCCTTGAAGAACGGTTCGAAAATTTGTGTTCTCAAATGTTCAGGAATTCCCGGTCCGTTATCAATAACCGTTATCTCGCAGCCTGTTTTGCACTCCCGCAAACCGACAATGACCTCGGTCGCAAATTTGACGCTGTTGTCGCAAAGGTTGGTGACCGCGCGCATGATGGCCAGTGGCTTGCAGTCGATGATCATCCGATTGGGGCCCTCGAACCGCACGTGGTAACCGACATCGGTGAACTCAGCGCAAGTCGTTTGCAGCAGGCTAGCAACATCCGCGCGCTGTATCGGTTCAGACGCGTAATCGTCCCTCAGATATTTCAGAACTTCGTTCAAGAGACCGTCGATGCGGATGATGTCCGATAGCAGGCCCTCGCGCACCGGTCCTTCCTCCATTCGATCGGCGCGAAGCCGCAACCGGGTCAACGGGGTTCGAAGATCGTGGCTGATGCCACGCAGCATTCGTGTCCTCGTTCCAACCATCAGCTGTATCCGGCTTCGCATCAAGTTGAGCGCATGGGCGAGCGCGACGATTTCTGCGGGTCCGCGTTCTTCGAAAATCTCCGCGCTGTTTATGTCCGAATGGGTGGCGGCTTCCGATATACGTTTGATTGGCTCCGTTATCACCCGAATGGCGAATAGAAAAAATGACACGATCAAAACCAAGATAGCGACAGTGTAATAGGGAGCCTCGTTCACGACAGAACTGTTCAGGATTGTGTCTGGAAAGCCATGAAGGATAAGAAGCGTGGCGCTGTCGACCTTTGTGGCGATGACTCTCTCGCCCTTCCAAAAGGCGCGCCAACCTCCCACTAGCGGTGGCAGAGTGCTGTCGGTTGGAAAAATCGAATCGATGATCAGGCTCAGTGCGCCTTCAAGTTCCGGCGGTCCGGTGAAGCTTTCGCTCACCGATATGGGCGCCAACGAAAAACGCCAGCCGGCGGCGCGCGATGACGCGAGGATTGTTTCGCGTGCGCCCGGTGAAGCCGTTTTGAGCAGTTCAGCCACCATGTCGACGCGCGTGGCGATTTCTTCGATGTCCGGTGCGGCGTCTCCGGCCCATTGCTCCAATGCTCTGCCGACAATGCCGACAACGAGCAGCGCCATTACAATGATCAGCGTGATCTGGCCTCTTATGGTGCCGGGCAGGAGTCTTTTCAGCCTCATACTTCCTCCACATTCGCCGTGAACACGTAGCCGCCCAGCCGTACGGTTTTGATGACAACGGGGTCGCGAGAATCAAGCTCGATCTTTTGCCTCAACCGACTGATATGAACATCGATGCTGCGCTCGATCGGACCGGCCAGACCAGCATGGGTGACGCCCAGGAGCTCCTCCCGCGTCAAAACGCGGCCCGGGTTCCGGCAAAAGGCAAGCAGGATATCGAACTCATGAGTCGTCAATCCGACGCGTGCGTGGGTCGGATCATAGAGTTGCCGTCGAATGGGGTCCACGAACCACCCGTCAAAACGCAGTTGCTTTGGCCGCATATCCCTTAACGAAGGCAAGGCGGCGCGCCGCAGCAGACCGCGTATGCGCGCGATCAGCTCCCGCAAGCTGAACGGTTTCGTGACATAATCGTCGGCGCCAATTTCGAGACCGATGATCCTGTCAATTTCCGCATCGACGGCCGTCAGCATAAGGATGGGTATGTCCGTCGTAGCCCGAAGACGCCGACACAGACTGAGCCCATTTTCGCCAGGCAGCATAACATCGAGGATCACGAGGTCGAAACCGGATCCCCGCATCCGCGCATACATTGCAACGCCGTTCTGGGCGATCTCCGCGTTCATTCCACTTTCATTGAGACTATCGCGCAGCATGGCGGCTATCACCACGTCGTCTTCGACAATCAGAATTCGAGCAGCCTCCGACAAGCCCTGGCTCCCTATACCATCCGCATCACACTTTGCGATTTCCGTAGCACGACGGCGGCGGTCTTTGGCCCGCGCGAATATTAAGATTTGTTTCAGATCTCGCCTTTTCGGGCCGGCCTGAAACAAATCTTCACATAATCAAACATTCCGCCTGTCGACGCCGTGACAAAAAAAGAGGCCTCGAAAGCGCCTTCTTCAATCCAACCCCTGGCAACATTTCGTGAAGGCCAGGACCCTTTTAAGCGGATGTTCCCAGTGCAAAATTCATCTTCGGTCTCGAAGGACGACAGTCAACTGTCATTCAAGAAGATTTCTTATATCCGGCGCCTCAACGAAACGGTTCGCCGACATTGCAACCCTGTGAGCGTTTATGTCTCCTTGAATCCGCTGGCTGCGCTGGGAATCGTGATCCTGCTCTGCAGCATGCTGTTCGTCATGTTTCCACAAATCGACATGGGCGTTTCGAGGTTCTTCACCTTCGGCACGCGGTTTTATCTGTCTGAAAATCCACTGCTGCTCTGGATCCGCGACGCCAACCGCATGCTGCCCTACATTGTCTTGCCCTTCATGATCGTTCTTCTCGCGGCGAGACCACTTCATCGTTCTTTTCGCTTGATGACAAGACGCGCCTTGTTCGTCGTATTGAGCTATGTTCTGGGATCGGCAATCACGGTTCAGGTGTTCAAGAACTTCTTCTCCCGGGCCAGACCTCGGGATGTGATTGAGTTTGGCGGGACGTTGGAGTTTACGCCGGCATGGCAATTCGCATCGGTGTGCGAGCGCAATTGCTCGTTCCTGTCGGGCGAAGCAGCATCGGCAGCCGCATTTCTCGCAGCCCTGGTGTACGTGCCCAGCCCCTACAGAATGGTCGTCGCAGCGGCGATTGTCCCGTTATCGATAATCGTTGCTCTGAACCGTGTCGCTTTTGGCGCTCATTTCCTATCCGACGTCGTGCTCGGATGGCTGATCGTACTATGGCTTATGCTTTGGCTCTACCGAAAATTGGGGCTGGCTCCGGACGGGTGAAGGCGGCAAGCCGTCTTACGGCGATCAGGAGCCGTCCCGAAGTCTCTGCTACGCGTTCCCCTTTCTGGCGGAAGCCGAAAGGCCAGCCCTATTAGACATTTGGCCAGCCGCATATCTGGAGCGTGTCTCAGCTTATCCGGCCCGAAGGGTTGGTCAAAACCGGGCGGCCGCGTCGTCGAAGAACTTGACCGTAGCGTCAGCCACGACCTGCGCCCTTTTCCTCGCAGATCATCCCGGTTTGGACCAACAGAATGAGACGGATGAGCTGAGAATCGTCCTAGCACCCAACCCGCATGTCAGGTCAGGAGGCGACCACTATGGATCAACAATCAACACGACGAGCCCCAGACCGAAGAGGCCAGCAGAATAGGGAACGCGATCACGGGCAGGAAGCAAGCAAAGCCCCGGTTGCACCGCCGCCGGATTTTCGGGAAGCACCGAGCGCGTCCATGTCTTCCAGCCAAGGACCCGGAGACAGGCCTTCGTGGAGAAGACATTTGCTTGCGGGGCTTTTGTTCGGCGCCAGCATGATCGCCAGCATCTATTTTCAGCCACTGGCGCAACGGATACTTGAGTAGATCGCACGACTATCTGGTCGAGACCGATCAAGCGCAGGTATAGGGGCTCGACACGCATGTCCTATGGCGGCCGCCAGGTTCGTTGAAACCTATTTTTGAAAGGCGGGCTCGAAAGTTTTCCTCGACATCCGCCCAGACATCACGGTCACTCCGCCGCCGACCGTGTCTCCGTTTCGAGCTGGTCGGGATTGCCCGGCGCCGTTTCCGCATCGAGATCGGGGAAGGCGGCGATGCGGGCGCCGAGGCGGTCCTGATGCAGCACGATCAGGCCCTGTTCCTCGAAATAGGAGAGAAGTCGACGGGCGCGGCGGGCGGAATGGGTGCCATAGGCGCGCGCAATCGCCTGATCGGACGGACAGGGCTGGCCGGTGATGGCGGCGTTGGCGATCAGCAGGAACACCGCCTTCAAGTCGTCGGTGACGCTGCGGGAGAGATGGAGCGCTTTTGCCCAGGTCTCGCTGCCGCGCGTCTCCTCGTCGGCGCCGGAGCGAATGATCGCCAGCCTTTGGCGGAATTCCGGCAACGCCACGGTGGCGCCGGTCAGGCGCCGGATGCGGCAACGGACGAGGAATTCCTGAAACAGTTCGGCGTCGGGCCGGAAGGCGGAATCGCCCTGGCTCAGAACGTCTTCGAGCGCCGCCTGCACGAGTTGCTCGCGCTCTTCCTCTGTCAGTTCGGCGCGTTTGGGCCGGGCTTCCCGAGTCTCCACCGGCTCGATGTCGCGGGCCTTGGAGAGTTCGGCGAGAATATCGGTGGAGGGGCGCGGCGCAGGCTGCACATAACGCGGAATCGGCCGGGTCAATTCCTGGGGATCGGGCGTCAGAATGAGATCGGCGGCGTCGATATTGGCTTCGGGAAGCGGCATCAGCTTGGGGCTGGAGGAGCGCGCCGAGGTCTCGACCTTGCCGATCTCCACTTTCAGCGGCTTGCGGCTGAGCGCCGGGCCGAGCGCGACGAAATTGCCGCGCGGCAGGTCGCGGAACATTTCCGCCTGCCGTCGCTCCAGACCGAGCAGGTCGGAGGCGCGCGCCATGTCGATGTCGAGAAAGGTGCGGCCCATCAAAAAGTTTGAGGCTTCGGCGGCGACGTTCTTGGCGAGCTTGGCCAGACGCTGGGTGGCGATGACGCCGGCGAGCCCGCGCTTGCGGCCGCGGCACATCAGATTGGTCATCGCGCCGAGAGACAGGCGGCGGACCTCGTCATTGACTTCGCCGGCGGCGGCGGGCGCAAACAGCTGGGCTTCGTCGACCACGACCAGCACCGGATACCAGAAATCGCGATCGGCGTCGAACATGCCGTTGAGGAAGATGGCGGCGTTGCGCATCTGGTCTTCGGCGTCGAGGCCTTCGAGCGACAGCACGCAGGAGACGCGATGCTGGCGCACGCGGGCGGCGATGCCGAGCAGTTCGGCCTCGGTGCGGTCGCCCTCGATGGCGACATGGCCGTAACGATCGCCCAAAGTGACGAAATCGCCTTCGGGATCGATGATCACCTGCTGCACCCAACCAGCGGACTGTTCGAGCAGTCGGCGCAACAGATGCGATTTGCCGGAGCCGGAATTGCCCTGCACCAGAAGGCGGGTCGCCAGCAATTCCTCAAGGTCGAGCGTTGCGCGCGTGCCGCCCGCGCCGGTTCCCATGTCGATGCCTGCCGTCATGCCAATCCTCGTCGTCCGCCAATCCCTCTCCTAGCAACGATTCTGACCGGCGGGCAATCAAATCGATCTTCCCCACAGATTTTGCGCGGCGCTTTCCTCCGGCAAGGATACCCATTGGCGCCGACAGGCTGCTATGACTGGCGGAGCAACCGGAGGCCCGCCATGACAAAACCCCTCGTCCTCCACGACCGCCCCGGCCTGCTGATCGTCTGGCTTTTTCTGCTCGCGGGCGGCGTTGTCGCAACCGGCGCCTATAGTCTTCAAGCCCTGCAGCGTGGGATGACACCGGTCCCGGCGATCGTCTTTTCGATCTTCACACTCGTGGGCTGCTTGTTTGTTCTCAGCCGCCTTCTGAACCGGAAGAAGCCGGCGCTGATCGCGGACGCCGCTGGCCTGTTCTATCGCGGCGGCGAGCGACTCGCCTGGGGCGACGTGAGCGAACTCGCCGCGCGCAGGGAAATGACGATCACCTATCTTCGCCTGCGCTACCGTCCGGCGAAGGAGCCTGGCGCCATGCGTAATCTCGATATCTGTCTGTCGGGACTGAGCCTGCCGCCCCGAGACATCATCGCCGCCCTTCTGACGCTGAAAGAAAGCGCAACGGAGCCGGCGTCGGCTTGATCCTGCACAAGGCGGGCGCAGCCGCATGCGCGCAATCTACCGGAAACGGAGGACGCGCCATGAAACTCATGATCATCTACGCCTCGATCGAGGGGCAGACCCGCAAGATCGCCGAACATATCGCCGCTCATGTCGAGGACAAGGGCCATGCCGCAGCGCTGATGAATGTCGGCGCCGCCCAGGAATTCGGGCTCGAAAAGCCCGACGCCGTCATCCTCGCCGCGCCGATCCATGCGGGGCGCTATCCGACGGCCTTCGTCGATTTCGTCCATCGCGAGAAGGACTGGCTCAACGCCCTGCCCTCGGCCTTGGTCTCGGTGACCTTGTCCATCCACAGCGAGCACGACGACGAGCGCGCCGCGGCGGCGAATTTCCCGGAAGCCCTGAAGGCGGAGACGGGCTGGAGACCGCAGGCGATCCACAATGCCGCGGGGGCGCTGCGATTTACCGAATATGATTTCTTCAAGCGCTGGATGATGCGCCGGATCGCGGAGGCCGAAGGCGCGTCGACCGGACCCGGGGACGTGGAATTCACCGACTGGCGTCTGCTCGACGACTTCGCCGACGCCTTCCTCGACCTCGCCTGACGGGTCGCGCGGCGGCGCGGGCGATTGGTGCGATCGCGCCTGTAAACCCGACGTTAAGCATAGGCGTTTACGGTTGGTTTGCCATAGTTCTTCACGAGTTCATGACGAGTTCGAGTGTGTTCGAGGAACCTGGCCAGGCATTTGTATCGTCCATGTATTGAGTTCGGAAGTTGCCGTGACAAGTATCAACACCAACGCCAGCGCGATTGCGGCTGTCGATATCCTGCGTGCGCAGGGCGCCAAGGTGCTCAATGCGCAACAGGAGGTCGCGACGGGCTATCGCGTCAAGACTGCGAGCGACAACGCCGCATACTGGTCCATCGCGACCCAGATGAAGTCCGACAACAAGGCGTTGTCGGCCGCCGAAGACTCGCTCGCTTTCGGGGCCGCAGCCGTGGACGTCGCCTATACCGGCTTCAACCAGGCGATCGACGTCATCAGGGACATCCGCAACAAATTGCTCACCGCGCTCGGCGCGGGCGCCGAAATCGACAAGATCAACGCCGAAATCCAGGAGTTGCGCGATCAATTGCGCACCGTGGCCGACGAGACCTCGTTCAACGGGGAGAATTGGCTGGTGCGCGACGATGCGAGCGACGACAAGGACCGCGAGCTCGTCGGCTCCTTCCGCCGCGCCTCCGACGGCTCGGTGGAGGTCAAGATCCTGCGCTACTCCATGACCAATGCGCTCGGCACCAATCACCTGATCGACGAGAACAGTCAGGTCGGCATTCTCACCAATCCCGCTTATGCGGCGGCGATCGGAGCGGGCACGGACTGGGTGATGCTGAACGGGCGCAACGACCCCACCGCCCATACGGAATTCGCCGTCAGCCAATCGACGACCGATGTCGACATCACCGAGATGATGGAGGTGTCCGACAATATGCTCGAAGCCATGATCGAGGCGTCGTCCAATCTCGGCGCGCTCAACAAACGCATCGAGATGCAGAATGATTTCGTCAAGGATCTGCAGGACACCCAGGATCGCGGGGTGGGCAGAATGGTCGACAGCAATCTCGACATCGCCTCCTCGCGGCTGAGAGCCGTGGAGGCGCAACGCAGCCTGACGATCTCGGCCCTGTCGATCGCCAATTCACAGCCGCTGACGATGTTGAGTCTGCTGCAATAGATCCGATGAAGGACGATCATTTCGCCGGCGGCAAGGCGTCACGCCAGGCGCCGGCGGTTCGGCCGGCCATGCGCCAATAGATCACGCCCCAGACGAGGCCGCTCAAGGCGTAAATCAATGCGACGACGCCGAGCAGATCTTCCCCGCTCGCCTTGCCATATTCGATGCCGCCGAGCGAAGAGACCAGTCCCAAGACCAGCCCCGAGACGAGATAATATCTTAGGCCCCGCAGAGAGCGCCATTCGGCCAGCAGAACGATCAGGCAGACCGGGATGAACTGCACGCCGGCGAGCAGCAAGCTCCCGAGCAGCACCATCGGGCCAACGGCGATCGCGAGCGCCTCGGGCTCCGCCGCTCCCTTGAGCACATCCAATCCGACCAGCAGGAAGACGCCCGAGGCCAACGCTCCCAGACAGGCCAGGCAATGCGCAAACAGGATCATCATCACGCGCGCCATGCTGCGGGTCCGTCCGTTTTCGGTCAAGGAAAAGGCCCGGCGTAGATAACGCCGGGCCCGCTCATATCAACAATGGCGGTCGCCTCAGGCGGCCATGGCCTTCTGCAGGTTCTCGTCGATCTTGTCGAGGAAACCGGTGGTCGACAGCCAGGGCTGATCCGGGCCGATCAGCAGCGCCAGATCCTTGGTCATGAAGCCGGATTCGACGGTGGCGACGCAGACCTTCTCGAGCGTGTCGCAGAACTTGGCGAGGTCTGCGTTGTCGTCGAGCTTGGCGCGATGGGCGAGACCACGCGTCCAGGCGAAGATCGAGGCGATCGAGTTGGTCGAAGTTTCTTGACCCTTCTGATGCTGGCGGTAATGACGGGTGACCGTGCCGTGGGCGGCTTCGGCTTCCACCGTCTTGCCATCCGGCGTCAAGAGAACCGAGGTCATCAGGCCGAGCGAACCGAAGCCCTGGGCCACGGTGTCGGACTGCACGTCGCCGTCATAGTTCTTGCAGGCCCAGACATAGCCGCCGGACCACTTGAGCGCGGAGGCGACCATGTCGTCGATCAGGCGGTGTTCATAGGTGATGCCGGCTTCCTTGAACTGATCGAGGAATTCAGCCTGGTAGACTTCCTCGAAAATGTCCTTGAAGCGGCCGTCATAGGCCTTGAGGATGGTGTTCTTGGTCGACAGGTAAACCGGCCATTTGCGCATCAGGCCATACATCATCGAGGCGCGGGCGAATTCGCGGATCGATTCGTCGAGATTGTACATCGCCATGGCGACGCCGGCGCCCGGCGCGTCGAACACTTCGCGCTCGATCACCTGGCCGTCTTCGCCGACGAACTTGATGGTCAGCTTGCCCTTGCCGGGGAACTTGAAATCGGTGGCGCGATACTGGTCGCCGAAAGCGTGACGGCCGACGACGATCGGCTGGGTCCAGCCCGGAACCAGACGCGGCACGTTCTTGCAGATGATCGGCTCGCGGAAGATCACGCCGCCGAGAATGTTGCGGATCGTGCCGTTCGGGCTCTTCCACATCTGCTTGAGGTTGAATTCCTTGACGCGGGCTTCGTCCGGCGTGATGGTCGCGCATTTTATGCCGACGCCGTATTTCTTGATGGCGTTGGCGGCGTCGATGGTGACCTGGTCGCCCGTGGCGTCGCGGTTTTCGACGGAGAGGTCGAAATAGTCGATGTCGAGGTCAAGGTAAGGATGGATCAGCTTGTCCTTGATGAGCTGCCAGATGATGCGGGTCATCTCATCGCCGTCGAGATCGGCGACTGGATTGGCTACCTTGATCTTCTTCATTTTTCGTCCTCTTGATGACGCCGCCGGTTGGGAGCCGACGACCTTCGACTGTGAATGCACTTGCCTATAACACCCGCCGCGCGCGAGGCAAACAGGAAGCGCCGGATTCGACGAAATTCCTAGGTCGATCGCGGCGTCCGGCAAGGGCGGGAGCTGCGTTCCGTGAACTATGGATTCATTCTCGCCCGGTTGACCCGCCATCCTCGCTCTGCTTCGGATCTGGCGAATTCTTCGCTTCATGATGGGGGACGCCATGTTCAAAGCCATTCTCGCCGCCTTGCTTCTGGGCGCCGCCCTGCCCGCTCACGCAGCCGATGCCACGGGGCCCGCCCGCGAATTGATGAAGGCCGCGACCGCCAATTGGTCGGAAGCCGGCGGCGACGAGGACTACACCAGCGAAGACCGGATGGGCAGACTTTACGGTCCCGATTTCGCCGCAGTCATCGAGGAGGCCGTCGGCCATGCCAGCCGGCTCAACAAGGACACGGTGCTCGGCTACGACATGATCACCGGCGCCGAGGACGGCTGCCCGTTGAAGGATCTCAAGATCACGCAGCAGAAGCCGGAAACCGATTTCATCCCCGTCATCGCCCAGTTCAAGCCGTTCACCTGCCTCAAGGGCGACGCGCGGCGGAACATGGTGGTGAAGGCGCTGTTCATGATGGGCAAGTATGACGGGGTCTACAAGATCGACGAGATCTTCCGCACCGTGCGCGACAACGAGGTCGTCGCCGTCAGCGACGAGTTCAACGCCGTGACCACGGCGGCCCTCTTCACGCCGAAGAAAGCCTCCGCTGGACCGAAGGAACTGATGGAGGCCGCCGCCGGCTCGTCCGACGACATGGCTGCGGCTAGAAAAACCGATGAGGAAGCGTCCAACTACTTCAGCGAAAGACGCCTCGGCAAGCTTTATACCCAGAGCTTCGTCAACCTCTACCGCGCCGCCTGGAAAAAGCAGGAAGCCGATGAAAATGGCGGCTATCTTCTCGGCGCAGATCCCGTCATCGGCGGTCAGGACAATTGCCCGCTCAAGGACCTCTCGATCGAGACGAAGGATCCGGATTTCATCTATGTCGACGTCATCGCCCGCTTCCGGGCGGTCTACTGCTTCGGCAATCCCGGCGACGACAAGCGGGTGACCACCGTCAAATTCGTGACGATCCTCGAAGGCGGCGCATTCAAGATCGACGACATCCAGCATATGGACGGCGAGAAGGTCGTGTCGTCGTTGAAAGCGGATCTGGAAGCACTCGGGAAGTGATCCGGTCGTCTGATCTGCGTCGCCTCACGAGCCGGCGCTGAACAGGTCCCAAATAGGCCGCAGTCTCCCGCCAGAATCAGGGTAGAAGCGTGGTCGATCTGTCGCGGCTCATGATCCGGCCGTGAAATGAGACGACCCAAGCGGCAATGCGCCTCGCCTTTGCCGCCAACCTACGGGATTACCGCCATGTCCGTCCGAAACCTCGCCTGCGCCTTGCTCCTGCTGTTTCCCGCGGCGACGTCCGCCCTCGCCCAGGCCGCCGCCGATCCGGTCAAGAACGTGATGACTCTCGCCGAAGGGCTGTGGAGCGACGATCCCAAGGTCGAGGGGCAGGACTATTTCGACAAGGACCGGCTCGATGCGCTCTACAGCAAGCGCTTCGCCGAGGCCTATCGCGCGGCGGCGAAATTTCCGATCTATGACGACGCCAGCGGACCCTTCGGCTATGACGTGATCACCAACGGCCAGGACGGCTGTCCGCTCAAGGATGTGTCGATCACCCCCGGCGCCGAGGCGAATGGCGTGACCGACGTCACGGTCACGTTCAAGCTCTGGACCTGCGTCGACGACGGCTCGGTCGACAAGGACAGCGTCAACGAAGTGCATTTCTCGGTGATCACCGAAGACGGCAAGCCCGTCATCGACGACATCAGGCGCAAGGACGACGAGGGCAAGCTCGATTCGCTGATGACGGAGATGCAGGACATCGTCAAAAGCGGCCAGGATGTCGGCCCGGATGCGCCGCAACCCGACGAAAGCCAGGCGACGCCGCCCGCCGGCGACAAACCCGAGATCATTCTCAGCCAGCCGGAATGAGAAGCGGTTGGGAAAGCGCATGACTTGGCTGCGGAAACGCGCTATTCGCCTGAGAAATTTCCCAGGTACCAGGCATGTCCGGCACAAATTCTGAACTCGAACTCCTCACGGGCGGCCCGGTGGTCGTGCTCGTCGAACCGCAACTCGGCGAAAACATCGGCATGGTCGCCCGGGCCATGGCCAATTTCGGCTTATCGGAACTGCGGCTGGTCAATCCACGCGACGGCTGGCCGAGTGACAAGGCGCGCGCCGCCGCCTCCAAGGCCGATCACGTCATCGACGCCGTCCAGGTGTACGACACACTGGAAGCGGCCATCGCCGACCTCAACTTCGTCTACGCCACCACCGCCCGCATGCGCGACGGCTTCAAGCCGGTCCGCTCGCCGATCGTGGCGTCGAAGACGCTGAGAGCGAAATACGACGCGGGCGAAAAGGTCGGCATACTCTATGGGCGCGAAAAATCGGGACTGTCCAACGAAGAAGTGGCGCTGGCCGACGAGATCGTCACCTTCCCCGTCAATCCCGCCTTCGCCTCGCTGAACATCGCCCAGGCCGTGCTGCTGATGTCCTATGAATGGATGAAGACACGGATGGAGAGGGAAGACGAAACACTGTTTACCGCCGTGGCGCAGACGCCGGCCACCAAGGAAGAACTGTTCGGATTCTACGATCACATCGAGGAGGCGCTGGATGCGCGCGGATATTTCCGCCCCGCCGCCAAAAAGCCGAGAATGGTGGAGAATCTCCGCGCCGTATGGTCCCGCCGCGCTTTGACCTCCGAAGAGATCAAGGTGTTCCGGGGCGTGGTTTCCTCCCTAGACCGGTTCAGCCGCAAGAATCCGCGCGGCGCCGGCAATCCGGATGATGGCGATGACTGAACTCCACAGGCCGATCCTCGTATTCGATTCGGGCATCGGCGGACTGACGGTGCTGCGGGAGTTGCGGGTGCTGATGCCCGAACGCAATTTCGTCTATGTCGCCGACGACGCCGGATTTCCTTATGGCGGCTGGGGCGAGCCGGAATTGAAGGCGCGCCTCCTGGACCTGTTCAAAGGCATCCTTGAAGAACACAGACCGGAAATATCGGTGATCGCCTGCAACACGGCGTTCACGCTGGCCGGCGCCGATCTGCGCGCCGCCTTCCCGGAGCATACATTCGTCGGCACAGTTCCCGCCATCAAGCCGGCGGCCGAGCGCACGCGGTCGGGCCTCGTCTCGGTGCTCGCCACCCCAGGCACGGTCAAGCGCGCCTATACCCGCGATCTCATCCAGTCTTTTGCCAGCCAGTGCGATGTCCGCCTGGTCGGCTCCGAGCATCTCGCGCGGATGGCGGAGGCCTATATTCGCGGCGAAGCGCTCGATCCCGAGGCGGTGAGCGCCGAGATCAGCCAGTGCTTCCAGGAAAAGGACGGCCGCAAGACGGATATCGTCGTGCTCGCCTGCACGCATTACCCGTTTATGGCCAATCTCTTCCGCAAGCTCGCGCCCTGGCCGGTGGACTGGCTCGACCCGGCGGAGGCGATCGCGCGGCAGGCGCGGCGCCTGGTTCCGGTTCTGCATCACCTGCATCCCGACACCCATCACGATCGCGCCGTCTTCACCTCGGGAAAACCAGATTTTTCCACGCGCCGGCTACTGCAGGGCTTCGGTCTCACCATCTAACGATCTGTGGCGCCCAGGCAACAGGGCCGTTCCTTCAGCGCAATTTTCGATTGCGCCCGCTTGCCAGAACCGAAAAGCCATGCGACAGTTTGCGCAGGTCAACACCAGCGCAGGAGGGCGTGATGGATTCATTTAATGTCGTACCCAACGCTTTCGCTGGTTTCGTGCGCTCCGGCATGAAGAACTATCGACCGACGACGTTCTGCGCGCTCTGAGCTCAGATTCCAGCTTTTTCCTAACCTAAATCCATTCCGGCGCATCGCTACGCCGCGTCTCGGCTCTTCCGCCGTCATGCGACATATGCGGTCCGCGCCCCCAATTGCGAGGACCCGCGCGTCGAGCGTCGGGCTGAAAACTGATGATTGCAAGACAACCTCTGGACGAACACGGCATCGACAGGATCGCTGCTGCGCTGATCGAACGCCACCACCCTCTGCGTGTCATCCTTGCCGTCTGGTTGGCGGCGCGCGACCGCAGGCGGCAAAAACGCCTCCAGGCGGCCGATATCGGGCTCTTGAACCTGAGCAACCGGATGCGGCGCGACATGGGCTTGCCGGAAACGAGAGACGATCCTCGCGGCATGCCGTTCAACGTCTTCAAAATCGACACGTGATCGGCGATCACGGCGCGCCCCCCGCGACTCGGGCGCGCCGTTTTTCTTGTCCGAGACGGAACATTAACGGCGCTCGTGCTTTCATGCATCTGCGCCAAAGCGACGGCGTCGTCGTGTGGGAGCGCCGGTCTCGGGGACAAGAATGAACGATATGACACACTGCGCCGCCTGCGCCAGCGGGGCCAAATTTCCGATCGCCATCACCATGGCCTTCCAACCGATCGTAGACACCGACACGGGCCGCGTCTTCGCTCACGAGGCATTGGTGCGCGGCCAGAACGGCGAAGGCGCGGGCGTCGTCCTGTCCAGCCTCAACGACGACAATCGATACGCGTTCGACCAGCTCTGCCGCGTCAAGGCGATCGATCTCGCCGCCGGCCTGAGCCTGGCGGAAACCGGCGCCATGCTGTCGATCAACTTCCTGCCGAACGCCGTCTACGAGCCATCGGCCTGCATCCGCCAGACGCTGGCCGCGGCAAAGCGCGCGCATTTCCCGATCGAGAACATCATTTTCGAGTTCACCGAGGGCGAACGCGTCGACACGGCCCATCTCCTCAAGATCCTGCACGCCTATCGCGCCATGGGCTTCAAGACGGCGATCGACGATTTCGGCGCGGGCTTTGCGGGCCTCGGCCTTCTCGCAGAATTCCAGCCTGACATCGTCAAACTCGACATGGACCTGATCCGCGGCATC
Organism: Rhizobium sp. TRM95796; assembly: GCF_025779995.1. NCBI lineage: Bacteria > Pseudomonadati > Pseudomonadota > Alphaproteobacteria > Hyphomicrobiales > Rhizobiaceae > Rhizobium > Rhizobium sp. TRM95796. Next base: position 165,767 of record NZ_JAOXHE010000002.1, read on the forward strand.
GACAAGCACGGACCGCGGCGCAAGATCGTGTCGCATACGCTCGCCATGCTGCGCGATCTCGGCGTCACCCCGGTGTGCGAGGGCGTGGAAACGATCGAGGAATATCGGGCGCTCGCCGATCTCGGCGTCACGCTGATGCAGGGATACCTGTTTTCCAAGCCTTCGCTCGCCGCCCTCTCCGCACCCGACCTGCCGCGCCGGCCTATGAACTGACGCGAGTTTCGCGCGCCGAATTGATCTTCGTCATTGCCGCGGCCGGGTCGACCGAGGCACATTCGTCACAGGCGCTCGAACGCCTGGAGGATGGACAGCATGCGGCCGGATGACGAGGTTTTCGCGCCCAAACTGTGGAGCGTGTATCAGGAAGGCTACGGCTTCGATCGCCTTCGCGCCGACCTTGTCGCGGGGCTGACGGTGGCGATCGTGGCCCTGCCGTTGTCGATGGCAATCGCCATCGCCTCGGGCGTCACGCCGGCGATGGGACTTTACACGGCGGTGGCCGGCGGCTTCCTCGTTTCCGCTTTCTCCGGCAGCCGCCACCAGATCGGCGGGCCGGCCGGCGCCTTCATCGTGCTCGTCGCCGCGACGTCAGCCCGCCACGGGGTCGACGGGCTGATCCTCGCCACGGCGCTGTCCGGCCTCATGCTGATTGCCGCCGGATGGCTGAGGCTCGGCGGCTTCGTCAAATATATCCCTTATCCCGTCACCGTGGGCTTCACCGCCGGCATCGCGGTCATCATCTTCGCGAGTCAATTGAAGGACCTGTTCGGCCTGACGCTGGCCGGCGTCGAACCCGGCGGCGTCCTGGAGAAACTCGCGGCGCTGTATGGCGCGGCGGATAGCGTCAACATCGCCGCGGTGACGATTTCCCTCGGCGTGATCGTCGCGATCCTTCTGCTCAAGCGTCTGGCGCCGCGAGCCCCCAACCTGTTGATCGCCGTAGCGCTGGCGACGCTCGCCGCTTACGGCCTCGATCTTCCCGTCGCCACCATCGGTTCGCGCTTCGGCGGCATTCCCGGCGGCCTGCCTGCGCCGGCCATTCCGCTCCTGTCGCTCGAAAAGCTGGCCGCCGTCCTGCCGGACGCCGCGTCGTTTGCGCTTCTCGGCGCGATCGAATCGCTGTTGTCCGCCGTGGTCGCCGACGGCATGACGGGACGGCGGCACCGATCCAATATCGAACTCGTCGGCCAGGGCGTGGCCAATGTCGGCTCTGCCCTGTTCGGCGGCTTCTGCGTCACCGGCACGATCGCCCGCACCGCGACCAATGTTCGCGCCGGCGCGAAAAGCCCCGTGGCGGGCATGGCGCATGCGCTCTTCCTTCTCGCCTTCATGGCCTTGCTGGCGCCGGTCGCCGCCTATATCCCGCTTGCAGCGCTGGCCGGCGTGCTGACGTCCGTGGCCTGGAACATGATCGAAAAGCCGGCCGTTGCCGCCCTTCTACGGTCTTCGCGCGGCGATGCGCTGGTGTTGTCGGCGACATTCCTCATCGTGGTGTTTCGCGACCTCACCGAAGGCATATTGGCGGGCTTCCTCATCGGCTCGGTGCTGTTCATCGACCGGATGAGCAAGGAGGTGCGTGTGAGGGCCGCCGCGCCGGAACCTGCGACGCCGTCCGAGCTCGACGACGCCGTCATGCCCGACGATCCCGATATCGTCGTCTATCGGCTGGAAGGCGCATTCTTCTTCGGCGCCGCCGCATCCATGGGCGCGGTCCTCGACCGGATCTCCGACAGCGCCCAGATCTTCATTCTCGACGTCAGCCGCGCCGCATATATCGACTCCACGGCCGCCAATGTCGTGGAAGGCATGGCGCGCAAGGCGCGCCAACGCGGCGTGACGGTGATCATCGCGGGAGCATCGCCCGACATGGACGCCATCCTGCGCGTCCACCATGCGGGACCGCCGCTAACGGTGTTCGCGCCGTCGATCGAACGCGCACTCGAACAGGCGGCGGCGCTCAGGAGCGCGCGCTGACTGAGGTCAGGCGCGGTCGCGCGCCATTTTGGTGCGGACCGACACACGGCTCACCCGCTTGGTGCGGAGGCTGACGCGCGTTTCGCCGCCGTCTTTCTCCAGCACGGTGCGCAATTGCATCGCCTGCGAAAACACCGACACTTTGTTGCGGCCCTGTTCCTTGCTGACATAGAGCGCGTGGTCCGCGCCCGCGAGCAGGTGGTCAAACAGGCGCCCGGCCACGTCGATGGAGGCCATGCCGATGCTGGTGGTCACTTTAAGGCCATTGCCGTTGAAATGCGTGGTGGCCTGTTCCACCGACATGCGCAGGCTTTCGAGAAACGCTTCGGCCCGCTCCTCGTCCACATCAGGCATCAACAGCGCGAATTCCTCGCCGCCCATGCGGCCCAACAACATGCCGTCCTCCAGCCGCTTGCCGACATGGCTGCCGAAGGCGCGCAGCACCGCGTCGCCGGCGAGATGACCATAGGTGTCGTTGACCTTCTTGAAATAATCGAGATCCAGCACCGCCAGCGCGGCGTGCTTCGGTTTTGCGGCCAGGATGGCGGTCGAACGTTCGACGAAATGCCGGCGGGTGGCGGCGCCGGTAAGGCCATCGATCTCGGCCGCCAGGCGATACCGGCGTTCCGATCGCTCGCGCACCAGCAGCACGAAGATGAAGGTGCTGAACGCAGCCTGCACGAAGGATTCGAGCATCATCAACGAGAACCAGGTGCCGACGGACGGGTTTATCGCGCCCTCGACCGGGTAGATGGAGCACAACACCACACGGGCCATGAAGGTGCAGAAATGCGCGGTGTAGATGAGATAGGTGAAGCGCGCCGACGGCAGCCGCTCGGACTGGTAGATCCGATAGGCGAAGCGGGCGCTGAGCGCGGCGTAGACGGCGCCGATCAGCGACAGGAAAATGGCACGGGAATTGAAGTCGTTGCGGAATTCCTCGGACATCGCGCATGTGACGATCCATATGGCTGCGCCGAGCGGAACGAGCAAAGGTGGAATGCGCGTGCCGAGAAAGGTGGCGAAACCCAACCAGACGAAGCCATAACCAAGCAGGATGGCGGCATTGCCGAACACGATGGAGATCCAGAACGTGTTTTCCTCGGCGCGAAACATCAACAGGAGGCAGCCGATGCAGACGCACCACATGGCGACGCACCACCATCGGAGCGCCGTCTCGCGCTTCTCGTAATAAAGCGCATAGCTGAGGATGATCGATACGGACATGGTCATCAGACCCGTGCACAGCATCATGGTGGGCAGGTTAAACAAGGCGAAGCCTCTTCGGGTGTTGGCTGCCTCCAGCTAGATCCAAAAGCCTTAAAAATCGGGGAATTTTCCGCTGCGCCGCAAAAGCAATGGGGCCGATGGATCACATCGGCCCCATAAAACAAGCGTGATGGTTAATCAATCAGGTCAGCGCAGCCGCAACGGCTTCGAGCGCGGCTTCGGCCTGCGACCCATCCGGGCCACCCGCCTGCGCCATGTCGGGACGGCCGCCGCCGCCCTTGCCGCCCAGCGCCTGAGACGCGATGCGCACCAGATCGACCGCGCTGTAGCGCGAGGTCAGGTCTTCGGTGACGGCCACGACCGCGCTCGCCTTGCCGTCGTCGGAGACGCCGATGAACACCACGACGCCCGAACCGGCGGTCTTCTTGCCTTCGTCGGCCAGGCTTTTAAGATCCTTCGGTTCGACGCCCGTGACGACGCGGCCGAGGAACTTGACGCCGTTGACGTCGCGCAGTCCGTCGCCGCCGCCTGCGCCGCCGCCGAGGGCGAGCTTCTTCTTGGCGTCGGAGAGTTCGCGCTCCAGCTTCTTGCGCTCATCCATGAGCTGCTCGATGCGGGCGATGATGTCGTCGGGCTGCGTCTTGAGAACGCCGGCGATTTGCTTGACCCGCTCATCCTGCTGGGAGAGGTAGTCGCGCGCGGCCTCGCCCGTCAGCGCCTCGATGCGGCGCACGCCCGCGCCGACGGCGGTGTCGGAGAGAATGCGGATCAGGCCGATATCGCCGGTTTCGCGCACATGCGTGCCGCCGCAGAGCTCCACAGAATAGGGCTTGCCGGCCTTTTCGCCGCGCTTGGCCGTGCCCATCGCGACCACGCGGACTTCCTCGCCGTATTTTTCGCCGAACAGCGCCATGGCGCCCTCGGCGATGGCGTCGTCGACGCTCATCAGGCGCGTGGTGACCGGCGCGTTCTGCACGACGATCTCATTGGCCATGGCTTCGACGACGCGGATTTCCTCGGCGCTCATCGGCTTGGGATGCGACACGTCGAAACGCAGCCGCTCCGGCGCGACAAGCGAGCCCTTCTGCGCCACATGCGTGCCGAGCACTTCGCGCAGCGCCTCATGAATGAGATGGGTGGCGGAGTGATTGGAGCGCAGCCGGCCGCGGCGCGTGTGATCCACCTCCAGCACCACGGCGGCGTCGGGTTTCAGCACGCCGCTCTCGATCGTGGCGTAATGCACGAACAGGCCGTCGCCCTTCTTCAGCGTATCGGACACGACAGCCTTGCCGCCCTCGAACAGGATCTCGCCGGTGTCGCCCATCTGGCCGCCGGACTCGCCGTAGAATGGCGTCTGGTTGACGACGATCTGCACCGCCTCGCCGGCGGAGGCCGCCTCGATGCAGGCCCCATCGCGCACCAGCGCCTGAACCACGCCTTCGGCGCGCTCGGCGTCGTAGCCCAGGAATTCCGTCGCGCCCTTCTCTTCCTTGATTTCAAACCAGACCGCTTCCGTCGCGGCTTCGCCCGAGCCGGACCAGTTGGCGCGGGCTTCGGCCTTCTGACGCGCCATGGCTTTCGAGAAGCCGTCGGTGTCGACGCCGATATTCTTCTGGCGCAGGGCGTCCTGGGTCAGGTCGAGCGGGAAGCCATAGGTGTCGTAGAGCTTGAAGGCGGTCTCGCCGTCGAGTTCCGAGCCTTCGCCCAGTCCGGAAACAGCGTCGTTGAGCAGGCCCAGTCCGCGCTCCAGCGTCTTGCGGAAGCGGGTTTCCTCGAGCTTCAGAGTTTCGGTTATGAGAGATTCCGCGCGGACGAGCTCCGGATAGGCGCCGCCCATTTCCTGCACCAGCGCCGGCACCAGCTTGTACATCAGGGGATCGCGCGCGCCGAGCAGCTGGCCGTGGCGCATGGCGCGACGCATGATGCGGCGGAGCACATAGCCGCGCCCCTCGTTCATCGGCAGCACGCCGTCGGCGATCAGGAAGGCGGAGGAGCGCAGATGATCGGCGATGACGCGGTGGCTGGCGCGACGCTCGCCCTGGTCGTCCGTTCCCGTGGCGTGCATGGACGCCTCGATCAGCGCACGAAACAGGTCGGTGTCGTAATTGTCGTGCTTGCCCTGAAGCAGCGCGGAGATGCGTTCCAACCCCATGCCGGTGTCGATCGAAGGACGCGGGAGATTGACGCGCTCCTCCTTGGTCACCTGTTCATATTGCATGAAGACGAGGTTCCAGATCTCGATGAAGCGGTCGCCGTCTTCATCGGCCGAACCCGGAGGCCCGCCCCAGATATGGTCGCCATGGTCGTAGAAGATCTCGGAGCACGGACCGCAGGGGCCGGTGTCGCCCATCGCCCAGAAATTGTCCGAGGTCGGAATGCGGATGATGCGGTCGTCGGAGAGGCCGGCGATCTTCTTCCAGAGGCCGAAAGCTTCGTCATCGGTGTGGTAGACGGTGACCAGCAGGCGCTTGGCGTCGATGCCGTATTCCTTGGTGATCAGGTTCCAGGCGAGCTCGATGGCGCGTTCCTTGAAATAGTCGCCGAAGGAGAAATTGCCGAGCATCTCGAAGAAGGTGTGGTGACGCGCGGTGTAGCCGACATTGTCGAGGTCGTTATGCTTGCCGCCGGCGCGCACGCATTTCTGGGCGGTGGCCGCCGTGGAATAAGGGCGCGATTCCAGGCCGGTGAAGACGTTCTTGAACTGCACCATGCCGGCATTGGTGAACATCAGCGTCGGGTCGTTGCGGGGCACGAGCGGAGACGACGCCACGATTTCGTGGCCGTTCTTGCCGAAATAATCCAGAAATGCGGAGCGGATTTCGTTCACGCCACTCATTTTATGCCCTTTGCGCTTGTATGCCCGGTGTTCCGGCCGTTTTTTGGTCAACGGCTTTTATCGTTCAGCCTTGCTCATGTCCAGAAAAACAAGACCGGCGCCGGGACTTGTCCCGACGCCGGCTGAAGAACTGAAAATCGTGGAAGATCAAGCTTCCAGCGCGTCGTCGCCCTCGCCCGGCTCCGGACCGCCATTCTCCAGGAAGCGGTCGGCGATCAGGCCGGCGTTCTGGCGCAGCGACAGTTCGATCTCGCGGGCGAGGTCCGGATTGTCACGCAGGAAGGACTTGGCGTTCTCACGGCCCTGGCCGAGACGCTGGCTGTTGTAGGAGAACCAGGCGCCCGACTTTTCGACGATGCCGGCCTTGACGCCGAGATCGACCAGTTCGCCGGTCTTGGACACGCCTTCGCCATACATGATGTCGAACTCGACCTGCTTGAAAGGCGGGGCCATCTTGTTCTTGACCACCTTGACGCGGGTCTGGTTGCCGACGACTTCGTCGCGCTCCTTGACCGAGCCGATGCGGCGGATGTCGAGACGAACCGAGGCGTAGAATTTCAGCGCATTGCCGCCGGTGGTGGTTTCGGGCGAACCGAACATGACGCCGATCTTCATGCGGATCTGGTTGATGAAGATGACCATGCAGTTGGAGCGCGAGATCGAGGCGGTCAGCTTGCGCAGCGCCTGGCTCATCAAGCGAGCCTGGAGACCCGGCAGGCTGTCGCCCATTTCGCCTTCGATTTCGGCGCGCGGCGTCAGCGCCGCGACGGAGTCGACCACGAGCACGTCGATCGCGCCGGAGCGCACCAGCGTGTCGGTGATTTCCAACGCCTGCTCGCCGGTGTCGGGCTGCGAGATCAAGAGGTTTTCGAGATCGACGCCGAGCTTGCGGGCATAGACCGGATCCAGCGCGTGTTCGGCGTCGACGAAGGCGCAGATGCCACCCTTCTTCTGCGCTTCGGCGATGGTCTGCAGCGCCAGCGTCGTCTTACCGGAGCTTTCCGGGCCGTAGATTTCGACGATGCGGCCCTTGGGCAGACCACCGATGCCGAGCGCGATATCGAGGCTCAAGGAGCCGGTCGACACGGTTTCGATCTCGACGACATTCTCGTTCGAGCCCAGGCGCATGATCGAACCCTTGCCGAAGGACCGTTCGATCTGGGACAGGGCCGCGTCCAGTGCCTTGCTTTTATCCACTGATTTTTCCTCTACGAGTCGCAATGTGTTCTGGGCCATGTCATCCACCTTTAGGTTATCCGGGCTGGCGAAGCAATGCAGTCTATGTACACGCTTTGTTCTGTTGTTGCAAGATAACCCCAAGCAATTGAAGCGAAATAGTTTTCTCCGCCATGTTCCTTTTTTGTTTTCGCGGGTGTTTTCAAGAGGTTCCGTCTCAGGCCGCGCTTGCGGCGGAACGCGCCTCCCGGCTAAGATGATTCGAAAATCGGGGTATTCTGGAATGACCGCAATTCTGGCGCTGGGCGGCGCCCATATCGATCGACGGGGCCGCATTTCCGGCGAGACGGCGCCCGGCGCCTCCAATCCCGGCTCGTGGCGGCAGGAGGCCGGCGGCGGCGTGTTCAACGCGGCGCGCAACCTGTCGCGCCTCGGCCATCGCGTGACGCTGATCTCGCCGCGCGGCGGCGACGCCGAGGGCGAAGCCGTGGCGATCGCGGCGGAGGCGGCCGGCGTCGTCGACCGGCCCTTCACCTTCCTCGATCGCCGAACGCCCAGCTACACCGCCATTCTGGAGCGCGACGGCAATCTGGTGATCGCGCTCGCGGACATGGAGCTCTACAGGCTGTTTTCGCCTCGCCGGCTGTCGGTGCGCGCGGTGCGCGACGCGTTCGACGCCACCGACGCCGTCCTCACCGACGCCAACCTGCCGGAAGATACGCTTGCGGTGATCGCCGCCATGGGCCGACGGCTCGGCAAGACGGTGGCGGCGATCGGCATCTCGCCCGCCAAGATCGTGAGGTTTGCCAATGCGCTTGCCGATCTCGATTTCCTGTTCATGAACGAGGCGGAAGCCAAAGCGCTGTCCGGCCGGCAGATCGATGATTTCAGGCGCTGGCCCGATGTGATGACCGGGCTCGGCCTCCGGGGCGGCGCCATCACCCGCGGCGGCCGCGAAGCCGTGGCCTGGATGGGCGGGGAAAGCGCTTGCCTCGCTCCGCCGGCGCTGGCCTCGATCGGCGACGTCACCGGCGCAGGCGACGGCTTCGCCGCCGGATTTCTCGACGCGGCGCTCTCCGGCGCATCGCTGGACGCCTGCCTGAAATCGGCCACCGCCACGGCGCGCATCGCGCTCGAAAGCGAGATGGCGGCGTCGGAGGCGCTCAGCCGTTCGCTGCTCGCCTCCACCCTCGCCCTTGTGCCGGAAGCGGAAATATTGTTGTAAGCCTCTTTTAGAAACCAGTCAGGAACGCCCATGTCCAGCCACAAGCTCCCGATCACCTATTCGGCGGAGGTCGCCGTCGCCAAGTCCGAGGGCCGGGCTCTCGTCGCGCTCGAATCCACCATCATCACCCATGGCATGCCCTATCCCGGCAATCTCGCCATGGCCCGCAGCGTCGAAGCGATCATCCGGGCCGAGGGCGCGGTTCCCGCCACCATCGCCGTGATCAACGGCGTTCTGCATGTCGGCCTCGACGAGCAGGAGCTCGAACAGCTGGCGCAGACCCCGGATGCGATGAAGCTGTCGCGCGCCGATCTCGCTTTCGCCATGGCGGAAGGCCGCACAGGCGCGACCACCGTGGCCGCCACGATGATCTCCGCAGCCGGAGCGGGCATCAAGGTGTTCGCCACCGGCGGCATCGGCGGCGTCCATCGCAAGGCCGAGGAGACCTTCGACATTTCGGCGGATCTGGAGGAGCTGTCCCGCACCGGCGTCATCGTCGTCTGCGCCGGCGCCAAGGCCATTCTCGATGTTCCCAAGACGCTGGAAGTGCTGGAAACCAAAGGCGTTCCGGTTGTCACCTTCGGGCAGGACGATTTTCCCGCCTTCTGGTCGCGCCGATCTGGCCTCAAGAGCCCGCTCCGTCTCGACAGCCCCACAGCCATCGCGCGGTTCCAGAAGATGCGCGACGAACTCGGCATCCATGGCGGCATGCTGATCGGCAACCCGGTGCCGTTAGACAAGGAAATCGAACGCGAAGAAATGGAAATCTACATCAATCGCGCCCTCGACAACGCCGAAGCCGACGGCATCGCGGGCAAGGCGGTGACGCCCTATCTTCTGTCGAGCATATTCGACATCACCGAGGGTCGCAGCCTGGAAACCAATATCGCGCTGGTGGAAAACAACGCCCGCCTCGCCGCCCGCATCGCGCTGGCGCTGAACGACTGATCGGCGCGTCCCGCATAGCAGCCGCGTCGATCACGCGGCTGTGCATCGCCCGCCAACCGCTCTTCGACCAATCAGAAAAATTGAAGCTTTGTTGACGGTTCGCTGAAGTTTATGTACAGATGAAGAACATTCAGCGAACAAGTGGAGCTCGCATGTCTCTCGACCGCCGAATATCCCTGATCACCCTGGGCGTCGAAGACGTGGCGCGCTCCACCGCTTTTTATGAGAGGCTCGGCTGGAGCAAATCCGGTGCCAGCCAGGACGCCATCACCTTCATCCAGCTCAAGGGCGTAACCCTGGCGCTTTTTTCGCGGCAGTCGCTGGCCGAAGACGCCCATGTCGACAATACGGCGCGTGGATTTTCGGGCGTCACCCTCGCGCACAACGTCACCAGCGAGCGCGGCGTCGACGCCGTTTACAAATTCGCCCTATCCTGCGGCGCAACTGCGGTGAAAGAGCCCGAGAAAGTGTTCTGGGGCGGCTATTCCGGTTATTTCGCCGATCCCGACGGGCATCTCTGGGAAGTGGCCTACAATCCCTTCGTCACGATGGACGCCGAGGGACATCTGGTCCTCGACGCCTGAGCTTCCCCCGTCAGAAGCAGAAGGGTTCGCCCGGGTCACAATCGGACGGCACGCAGTGGCGCATGCGGCAGCTGTCGGTGTCCGCCGCCGGGATGCTCATGGTCTCGACCATCTGGCGGTTGCCGCAAGACGAAACGGAGCTGATATAGCGGTCGTAGAGCGTGAGGCCGGGCTTGTTTCGCGAGGGATAGCGAATGATCGCCACGCCGTTCTCCTCGACGATCCGACGCAGACTTTCACAGCTGTGCTTCAGGGCGTTGACCCGCACCGGATCGGCGAGCGTCGCAGTCGGCAAAAGCAGGAGAGCGGCGAGAATTGTTGCGCGCATGGTCTTTTCTCCTTCAGCCGCGGTTCCTATGTCCTGATGACGTGATGCTTCAGGAGGAACGCGCATGAACCATGATTCTTACGATCCGAAAACCATCAGGGATCTGCTTGGTTCCGTGAAGACCATCGCCGTGGTCGGCGCTTCGGCCAATCCCGCGCGGCCGAGCTTCGGCGTCATGCGGTTTCTCATCGACAAGGGCTACAAGGTCATACCGGTCAATCCCGGCCACGCGGGCGGAGAGATTCTCGGGCAGACGGTCTATGCCCGGCTCTCCGAGATACCGGACACGATCGATATGGTCGACGTGTTCCGCGCCGCCGACCAACTGTCGGGCGTGATCGACGAGGCGCTCGCGCTCGCCCCGAAGCCCAAGGCCATTTGGGGCCAGTTGTCCGTGCGCGACGACAAGGCGGCGGAAAAGGCGGAGGCCGCAGGCGTCACGGTGATCATGGACCGGTGCCCCGCGATCGAGTATCCGCGTCTCTTCGGCTGACGGCGGCCGCTTCTCGTTTTTCTCGGGTTATTCCGACAACATCATCGGCTGCGCCCGAAGCGCATTCATCACGTCGGCGTTTTCGCAATAGTCGCGATAATGTTCGGAGATGGAGCCGTCGGAGAGATGCGACCGGCAATCGCCCTTGGCGCTGCACCGGGCGCAGGCCACCTGCATGTCGCGAAAATTGCGCGGGTTGAATTCCCTGACGGCGTCCGGATCGATGTTCAGCGCCTTCATCAGCGCCAGCATTTCGTCCGAGCCATGCGGCCCGGCCTTGATGACGTCGACCAGTTGCAGCGTGGTCATGCCGCAGTCGCTGGCGACGTCTTCGAGATCCTGATAGCTCAGCCGCGCGATCTCGTCGAGTTCGGCCGAGATCTGCATGCGGTCGCGCCACCAGGTCGAGACCGTGTCGATAACCGAGTGCGCGGCGAGTGGCATGTTCATGGCGTCCCCCAAAGACAAGAATGCGATGGGGGACATTCTCCATCCGATTTCGGGACGACGCATTGACATCGGTCAAGCCGCCGGACGCCTCAGCTTCGCTGGTAAAGTTCCTGCATGATGATGCGCTGGCTGATCGCCGCATCCTGCCGCGCGATCGCCTCGGCCAGGCCGGCATGCGTGCTCAGGCGCTCGGCGATATCGAACATCATATTGGCGGCGAGAATATTGGTCCGGCATTCCTCGACGGGATCGAGCCCGCCGTGATCGGGGAACGTGTCGAAATAGATGGCCTTGTCATAACCGCTGCGCGACAGTTCGACCAAAAGTTCGATCGTCTGCACCGGATGCACTGTGCCGATCATCAGGCCGTCGTCGCGCTTGCCGTAACCATCGTTCAAATGCACGCCGAGGATACGCGAGTGTCGAGCCGCGAGGCTCGCCGCATGCGCCGGCATTTCGTCTGCGAACAGCACATGGGCGAAATCCAGCGTGACGCCGAGATTGGCCGCGCCGGCTTCGCGGATCGCGAGCAGGGTCGTGCCGATATCGGGCATCAGCGCATAGGAGCGCGGCTCGTTCGGTTTGTATTCGATGGCGATGTCGCACGCCGCGTCATGGCCGCAGACCTCGTCGAGCGCCGCGATCGTGTCGTCCCACATCCGCCTGTAGTCGCCCTGGAAGGAATAGTCGAAGCCGTCCTGGCCCATCCACAGCGTCATCAGGCCGCCGCCCATTTCGCGCACGGCGTCGATGCCGCGTTTGGTGAGGTCGATGGCGGCGCGGCGAATGGTTTCATCCGGATGGGTGAAGGCGCCGAGCTTGAAGCCGGGATCGGTATAATACCGCATGGCGCCGCCGTTCAGGGCCATGCCGAGATCGTCCATCCGCGCCTTGAGTTCGGAGGCCGGGGCATCGACGAAGTGATCGGGATAGTTGAGGTCGGCGGCGTTCAGCCCGTCGACGGTGGCGGCGCGCTCGATGAGGTCGAGCGTGGTGATGCGGTTCTTCCCCGGCCAATAGCGCGCAGCGTCCATCTTGAAGGCGTTGAGCCGCGCGGCGTAATGTCTGGTTTTCATGTCGGGCATGTCCCCTCCCCGGGCGCCGTCCCCGTCGATGCGTAACGCTGTCAGGCGGGGTCGGTCTTGTTGACGTTGATTTCCCCGAGCCGGCGGGTCACCGCCTGTTCGGCGCTGCCGCCGCCGGGTTGACCGGCGGGCGCGCCGGGCGTTCGCGCGCCGTTGGCCAGCACGCCCCCGGCTTCGAGTTCGGCTTCGAGAAAGCTCGCGAAATCGGAAGCCAGCCTGTCCGGATTGGACGCCGGCGTAGGAGGCGGCAGGCTCGCCTGCGGGCGCTGGGCCGGCTGTGCTGGACGCGGCGGCGAAGATTGCGCCTGGCGCGCCGCCTCGAGCCGCGCAGCGGCTTCAGCGCGCATCGCCTCAAGCTTCGCATCGCTGGCGGCCGTATCGACCCGTGGAGGCTCCGTGCGTGGCGGCGGCGCCTCGACCGCGCCGGCCTGCGGCAGCACACGGCTGCGCGCCTGTTCCAGGATAGCATCGGCCTGGCTCGCGGTCGCGGAGGCCGGCGACGCCTTCGGCGTCTGCGCGACGCTTGTCGGCGGTTGGGCGCCGGCGAAAGGCTCGCGGCCCTCGTCGTACAGCATCGCGCCCATATTCGAAATACGCGGCTCGACCGGTTTGCTCGGCTGTTCGGTTTGGGCCGGACGCGGCGGGGATGCGGGATGGACAGGCGGCGCGACTGCGGGCGCCGGCCTGGCCGCTTCGCGCGGACGCTCCGCCTGGACCACGGGCTGCGCGACGCGCGGCTCCGGCGGGCGCGGCGGCTCCACGCGGCGCTGCGGTTGCGGCGGCTGAATCTGCGGCTGCGGCTTCGGCTCTGTGGCGATCGCCACCGGCGCCTGCGCCGGCAGTTGCGCGATATCGCCCGACAACGGACGGTTCGGATTGATGCCTGTTTCGATGACGATGTCGGTGGGACCGCCGATCATGATGAGATGCTCGGTGTTGTCGCGACGGATCAGCACGAGCCTGCGCTTGGCGTCCACGGCGGCGGCGTCGAGGACATGCAGTCGGTGCTCGCGGGCGCGACCGCCCTTGATGAACAAAGGAGAGTTCCGCTTCTTGAGGATCATCAGAACGACGATGAAGGCGACGAATGCGAGAACGACGCCGCCAATGGCGATTACCAGTCGCGGCGCGAGATCAGGCGCCAATCCATCCAGCATCATGCTTTCCTTTTTCGTCCGATATACGTCGACAAGAGCATATCAGTAAGGGTCATTGAAGGCATTTTTCCGGCTTGGCAAGACAAATCCCATCTTATCCATCGCCGCGGCGGGCCAGTTTGCCCGCTCACGTCAATCAACCGATGCAATTGAGTGGTGAATTAGTCCTGTGCGCGCTTTGTGGAACTGTTTCAACTTGATAAACATGAGTCGGCGCAATGCGCAATCACGCTCGGCCGGTCCGCCGGGGCGCATATCGAGGACTGGATGACAAAAGCGAACGGGACGGCCGACCCTTACAGGCCGGTGGTGGTGAACGGACAGCGACCGGGAACGGCGCTTCGCCTCTTTCTGCTCGCGCTCGCGCTGGTCGCGGCGGCGGCGGCTTTCGTCTGGTTTCGAGACCAGCTGGAAAACGAAATGGTGCTCGGCATCCTCGGCGTCCTGGCAATGGCGGGCATCTTCTTTCTGGTGTCGAGCATCGTCGGCTTCGTGGAGGTGATGCCGCAGAACCGCACCGACACCGTCTCGCGCGCCGTGCTGGACACGATGCCCGAAGGCGTGCTGATCACCGATCGCAAGGGCCGCGCCGTCTACGCCAACGCCGCTTACGGCCGCCTGACCGGCGCCGACCCGGCGGCGGGGCCCGTCACGATCGAGCATCTCCTCTCGCGCAGCCGCGAATCCACCGAAGCGGTCTATCGCCTCACCAATGGTCTGGTCGAAGGCAAGTCCGGTTATGAAGAGTTCCGGCTGGCGCGACCGCTCGGCCAGACCGTTTCGGACAACGAGCCCGCCTGGTGGTACCGGCTGAAGGCGAGGCCGGTCGAGATCGAGGACGAACCGGGCGGCCCCTTCTTCCTCTGGGAAATCGCCGATACGACGGGCGAACGCGGCGAGCAGGAAAAGTATTTTCGCGAATTGCAGAACGCCATCGACTATCTCGACCATGCGCCGGCCGGCTTCTTCTCGGCGGGGCGGAAGGGCGAGATCCTCTATCTCAACGCCACTTTGGCCGACTGGCTCGATATCGACCTCACCCGGTTCCGTCCCGGCTCGCTGTCGATCCGCGACATCTGCGCCGGCGAAGGCTTGACCAGGCTCGAGACGATCCATCCCGAACCCGGCCAGAACCGCACCGAAACGCTCGATCTCGATTTCCGAAAGCTGGACGGCCGCTCGGCGCCGGTGCGGATCATCCATCGCGTCTCGGCCGCCAAGGACGGCGCACCGGGCGAAAGCCGCACCATCGTGCTGAAGCGGGTCCAGGACGAGGCGGCGTCGGAGGATTCCTCGGCGGCCCAGCGCTTCAACCGATTCTTCAACAACACGCCGATGGCCATCGCCTCGGTCGACGGCGACGGCCGGATTCTCCGCACCAACACCCAGTTCATGAAGCTGTTCGCGAGCCTGAAGACTCCGGAAGGCGCCGATGGCCAGGACCTGTTTTCCGTGGTGGCGGAGACCGAACGCGACAAGCTCGCCGCCGCGCTGCATGCCGCCAAGGATTTCAAGGCCGATATCGAGCCGGTCGACGCGCGCCATCCGGCGGACGAAAGCCGGTATTTCCGTTTCTACATCAACGCGGTGATCGACCAGTCCGACCAAGCGCCCGAGGAAGCGGCCATCGTCTACGCCGTGGAGACGACGCAGCAGAAGGCGCTGGAAACCCAGATGGCGCAGACGCAGAAGAT
Organism: Rhizobium sp. TRM95796; assembly: GCF_025779995.1. Classification (NCBI taxonomy): domain Bacteria; kingdom Pseudomonadati; phylum Pseudomonadota; class Alphaproteobacteria; order Hyphomicrobiales; family Rhizobiaceae; genus Rhizobium; species Rhizobium sp. TRM95796. The sequence goes on from NZ_JAOXHE010000002.1 coordinate 180,947, forward strand.
GAACGCGGTGGGCACCCTGGCGGGCGGCATCGCGCACGACTTCAACAATGTGCTGACCGCCATCCTTTTGTCGTCGGACCATCTTCTGCTGCAGGCGCGGCAATCGGATTCCTCCTTCGCCGATCTCATGGAAATCAAGCGCAACGCCAACCGGGCCGCAGTGCTGGTGCGCCAGCTTCTCGCCTTCTCGCGCAAGCAGACGCTGAGGCCGGCGGTCATCAATCTCACCGACGCGATCGGCGATCTCCGCATGTTGGTGACCCGCATGCTCTCGGGCACGAATGTGAAGCTCGAGATCGATTACGGCCGCGATCTCTGGCCCGTGAAGACGGATCTTTCGCAATTCGAACAGGTGATGGTCAACCTGTCGGTCAACGCCCGCGACGCCATGCCCGGCGGCGGCACGCTGACGATCCGCACGCGCAACCTGCCGGCCTCCGAGGCCGCCGTTGCGCCGTTCAGGGGCCTGCCGGTCGAAGACTATGTGGTGATCGACGTGGTCGACACCGGCACGGGCATCGCGCCCGATATCATGGACAAGATCTTCGAGCCCTTCTTCACCACCAAGGATGTGGGCAAGGGCACGGGCCTCGGCCTGTCGATGGTCTATGGCATCATCAAACAGTCGGGCGGTTATGTGTTTCCGGAGTCGGAAGTCGGCAAAGGCACGGTTTTCCACATCTTCCTGCCGCGGCATATCCCGCAGGAGGTTCCGGCCGGCGACGTCGCGGCGAATTCGAATGTCGCCGCAGTTCCCGCCGCTGCGCCGCAGCCTCCGCAGGAGGAGCCCGATCTCACCGGAAATTCCGCCGTCGTGCTGCTGGTCGAAGACGAAGAAGCGGTCCGCCGCGGCGGCAAGCGCATGCTGGAGACGCGCGGCTATACCGTACACGAGGCCGGCTCCGGCGTCGAAGCGCTCGAAATCCTCGACGAGCTCGACGGTCAGGTCGACGTCGTCGTCTCGGATGTGGTGATGCCCGAGATGGACGGCCCGACGCTGCTCAAGGAAATCCGCCAGCGCTGGCCGGACATGAAGTTCGTCTTCGTCTCCGGCTTCGCCGAAGACGCCTTCGCGCGGAACCTGCCGGAAGGCTCCAAGTTCGGCTTCCTGCCGAAACCCTTTTCGCTCAAGCAGCTCGCCACCACCGTGCGCGAAATGCTCGACAGCTGAGAGACGATATGACGGAAGACGCCCACATCGACGATCTCCTCGCCTTCTGGTTCGCGGGGGGCATGGAAGAGAAATGGTTCAACGGCGGCGCGGCGTTCGACGAAGAGCTGGAAAGCCGGTTCGCCGCGTTGCATGACCAGGCCTGCGCGGGCAGGCTGGACGCCTGGACGCAGTCGCCGAAAGGCGCACTGGCGATGATCATCCTGCTCGATCAGTTGTCGCGCAACCTGCATCGCGGCACACCACGCGCCTTCGCCGAGGATCGCAAGGCGCTGTCGCTGGCGCTCGAGGCGCTCGGGAAGAGTTGGGACCACGAATTTCCGGAGCGGGAACGACAGTTCTTCTATCTGCCCCTGATGCACAGCGAAGACCCGGACCATCAGCAAACCTGCGTCGCGCTCTACGAGGCGATCGACAACGAGAACGCGCTGAAATTCGCCCGGGAGCATCTGGATATCATCGAGCGCTTCGGTCGCTTTCCACATCGCAACGACGTGTTGGGGCGCGAAAGCACCGACGAAGAGGAAGAGTTCCTCAAACAGCACAAGGGGTTTTGAACGGCAGACGGGACTCTGGCGTCGAATTATTTGCGCCGGCCTCGCTTTATCCGCATCGCTCCCGGGGATAGTGTCGCAAAACCTTCACACGATTCACCGGATCCTTCCCCATCATGCCTTTGGATGTCGTCTTTCTCGTTCTGGTGGGCGCGGCCTTTCACGCGACCTGGAACGCCCTGGTCAAATCGGGGTCCGACAAGCAACTCGATTCCAGCATGATCGCGCTGGGCGCCTCGGTCGCTTCACTTTGCGCCCTGCCCTTCCTGCCGATGACGCTGCCGCATCCCGAAGCCTGGCCCTATATCCTGGCGTCGATCTGCATCCACTTCACCTATTATCAGCTGGTCGGCGCGGCCTACCGCTTCGGCGATATCGGGCTGGTCTACCCGCTGATGCGCGGCGTCGCGCCGCTGATCGTGGCCACGACGAGCGGAACGGTTCTGGCGGAAACCCTGTCTCCGATGATGTATGCCGGTGTAATCGCCATCTCGGCCGGCGTGCTGACGCTGGCGGCGGAAGCGCGCAGCGGCAATATGAAGGCGGCCGGCGTCGCCATTCTCAACGCCTTCGTCATCGCCGCCTATACCTATGTCGACGGGCTCGGCGCGCGCGCGGCCGGCGATCCCATCACCTATACGATCTGGATCTGCATTCTGCCGCCGCTCCTGCTGTTTTCCTTCGCCTTTTTCATGCGCGGCGTCAGGCCGGTCCTGGCTCACGTCCGCCGCACCTGGCGGCGCGGCCTGTTCGGGGGCGCCGGATCCGTTGCGTCCTATGGTCTTGCGCTTTACGCCATGACGAAGGCGCCGATCGCGGCGGTCGCGGCGCTGCGCGAAACCTCCATTCTGTTCGCCCTGGTGATTTCAGTGGTGTTTCTCAAGGAAAAGGCCAGCGTCTGGCGTTACATCGCCGGCGGCGTGATCGCGCTCGGCGCGCTGATCATGAAATTGGGATAGGCGGCGCCCCGCCTATCCGATGACCATGCTCACCAGCTGTATTTCAGCGAGCCGAGCACCGTGCGGCCCTGAGCGAAATAGCAATAGCCGTCGGTGCAGACCTCGTCGCGCTTGTCGAAGACGTTCTTGACGCTGATGGAAGCCTTCAGGCCATCGGCGCGCCTGAACTGCTTGCCGATGTCGAAATTGAGCGCCGCGTCGAGATAGATCCTGTCTTCGTTTTCAGTTGTGTTGGTGGTGTCCTTGAAGGACTTGCCGGCATAACGCAGGCCCAGACCGCCGCTCAGCCCATCCATGAAGCCGCCTTCCTGGACCGTGTAATTGGCCCATAACGAGGCGCTGTGCAGCGGCGTGGTCGAGGGCCGATTGCCGACTTCCGCAGGATTTGTGGATTCGGTGATTTCTGCGGCGTTGTAATTGTAGCCCGCGATCAGATCGAAGCCATTGTCGAAGGCCTTGCGGGCCTCGATCTCAATGCCGTTGGACGTCACCTCGCCCAGAGCGCGGTAGTAGTAGCCGACCGTATCGTTGGAGCCGGCATAGGTGGCGGCATCGGACTGGACCATATGATAATAAGCGAGATTGACGGCGTAATCGGCGTCGTCCGGCCGGAATTTGACGCCGGCTTCGAATTGTTCGCCGGTCATCGGCGTCAGAAGCGCGCCGCCTTCGTCTCGATAGGATTGCGGCACGAAGGACGTCGCATAGCTGACATAGGGGGCGAGGCCGCTGTCGAAGCGATAGAGAAGACCGGCCTGATACGATAGAGCGCTGTCGCTGCCCTCGCCCGTCTCGACGCCCGCCGCGTCATCCCATGTCGTCTGCTTGATCCAGTCGTTGCGTAGTCCGAGCACGGCTGTCCAGCCGCCGAAGGTGATCTGGTCCTGCGCATAGACGCCGATCTGGCGCTGGTCGCTACCGGTCAACGAGGTCAGTTCCGGCGTGGGCCCGGACACGCCGGTCGACGGCTTGTCGAGATCGAGGTCGAAATCCGGGCTCACGACGCCGTAACCGAGGCCGAAACTGGAATTGATCCAGGTTGCGTCGAGACCCGCGGTGAGCTTGTGTTCGAGAGGTTCGGTGTCGACAGCGCCCGAAAGGCGATTGTCCGCCTGATAGACATTCATGTGATCGGAGACGCCGACCGGATAGCGGCTCATGACGCCGGTCGCTTCGTCCGTGGCACTGACTTCGAGATAGCGGCTGTCGAGGTCCATGACGCTATAGCGCACATGCTGGCTGAACTTCACGCCATTGTCGAATTCATGCTCGAACCTGTAGCCGGTCTGCAGTTGCGAGACCTTCTGATAATCGTAGTCCGGGTCACTATAGCGCAGGATTTCGCCGCCATAGTCGAAGCCCTGGACATTGGTGTCGGTCTCGTCCTTCTGGCCGATGGCGTAGACTGTCAAAGACGTCGCATCGTCCGGCGCCCACTGGAAGGACGGCGCCAGCATGAGTCTGTCGTCGGCGATGTCATAGCTCGTGTCGCCGCGCCGGGCGACGCCGACCACCCGCCAGGAAAAGGCGTCGTTGGATTGCGAGACGTCGCCGTAATCCAGCGCAAGCTGCGCGCGTCCATAGCTGCCCCATTGAGCCTCGACCTCGCCATGCTCCAAACCGTCTGCCATTTTCGAGACGCGGTTGACGATGCCGGCGACGCTGGAGCCGCCATAGAGCACGGAGACCGGACCCTTGATCACTTCGACCCGCTCCAATCCGTAGACGTCGGTGCGGAACGTGCCGTAATTCATATAGGGCTGGCGAAGCCCGTCGCGGAAATCGCCCGTGGTGACGGTGGCGTAACCGCGAATGCTGATCTGATCGAAACGCGGATCGAAGCCGTATTGGCCGGTCTGGACGCCGGCCGCATAGTTGACCGCGTCGATCATGTCGTTGACGGCGCGCTCGTCCAGTTCCTTGCGGGTGATCACGGCCACGCTGCGCGGCGTGCGCGACAGCGGCGCGCTGTCTTTCAAGACGGAGTCCGACGTTTCCGGCGCGATCGTGTCATTGTCCCTCGCGCGGCCCTCCGCCGCCGCCCGCGGGCCCTTGCCGGCGCTCGAGACGACGATCTTCTTCAGAACGGTTGGCGTTTCCGCATCCTGCGCATGCGCAGCCGATGCGGCCAGCGCCGCCGTCAGCGCCAGAAGCGATGCGCGGCCCGCGACCCGAAGCCCGAATCGGGCTGATTTTTCTCTAGACATGGCGTCCCTTCTTCTTTTTTTGCACGCCTCTCCCGTGGGAGAGGCTGAAGACAGAGGACGGTTCGGGCAATTGGCATGGGTTTTCTAAGAAAGCTATCGGGACATCGCATCCCAGATAGAAGCGCTCCATAACAGGAGTCAATATCTCAACTTATAAAAGCCTGATTTCGGCCTTTATCGAGCCCAACGAACGAAAATCGATGTGGTTTCATGTTACCACATATCTAATCATCTGATTTTACTAGGTAATATTTTGAGCGCCGGAATTCTCCGATCTTGATATCGGGGAAACTCTGCCGTATAAGCCCGGCAACGTCGCTCCTCACCGGGCGACGTCAATTTTTGCAGGGCTCCGGCGCTGCAAAGCAAGCAACAAAAAACGCCCCTTGCCTTCGGGCATTGGGGATCCAACACGAAAGAACAGACATATGTCCACCTTCGTTCAGAAGCCGGCAGAAGTCGAGAAGAAGTGGGTCCTGATCGACGCCGAAGGCCTCGTCGTCGGCCGTCTCGCTTCCATCATCGCCAATCGTCTCCGCGGCAAGCACAAGCCGACCTTCACCCCGCATGTCGACGACGGCGACAACGTCATCGTCATCAATGCCGACAAGGTCGTCTTCACCGGCAAGAAGTACACCGACAAGAAGTTCTACTGGCACACCGGCTATCCGGGCGGCATCAAGGAGCGCACCATGCGCCAGACCCTTGAAGGTCGTTTTCCGGAGCGCGTGCTCGAAAAGGCCGTGGAACGCATGGTTCCGCGTGGCCCGCTCGGCCGTCGCCAGATGAAGAACCTCAAGGTTTACGCCAGCGCCACCCATCCGCATGAAGCTCAGCAGCCGGTCGTTCTTGACGTCGCCAAGCTGAACGACAAGAACACGAAAAGAGGCTGATCATGGCTGACCTTTCCGCCCTCAAGGATATCGCCACCACGACCGAAGCCGCTGCTCCGGTTCACGTTCGCAAGGTCGACTCGCTCGGCCGCGCTTACGCCACCGGCAAGCGCAAGGATGCGGTCGCACGCGTCTGGGTCAAGGCCGGCTCCGGCAAGATCGTCGTCAACGGCAAGGACTACACGGCGTACTTCGCCCGTCCGGTGCTGCAGATGATCCTGCGTCAGCCGATCTTCGCAGCTGCCCGCGACGGCCAGTTCGACATCATCGCCACCGTCGCCGGCGGCGGTCTGTCCGGCCAGGCCGGCGCTGTGCGCCACGGCCTCTCCAAGGCCATGACCTACTTCGAGCCGGGTCTGCGCCCGGTCCTGAAGAAGGCCGGCTTCCTGACTCGCGACAGCCGCGTGGTCGAGCGTAAGAAGTATGGCCGCGCCAAGGCCCGTCGTTCGTTCCAGTTCTCGAAGCGTTGATCGCTTCGCCGCTGGCGGAAATTGCAAAGGCCGGGCTTTCGCCCGGCCTTTGTCGTTATCCATCTCGGAGACGGTGTCAGGCGGCGCGAGCGGATGCGCCGTTGACGTTTGCGGGAGCGCGAAGAACGGGCGCATGGCAGACCAGCGCCGCTTCGATGCAGGACGCGATGAAGGCTTCTCGCGCCACCTCGACGGGCGCGGCGCGGCAGAGCGCGGCGCGGCACTGCGTGATCGCATTCTCGTAGTGACGGCCCTTGCGGACGGGCCATTCGTTTTCGAGAAAATCGAGCGCGTCATAGGCGCCGGCAAAATGCCTGAAAGCGCCGTTCTGCAACTGGACGGTGATCGTTTGACGCCAAGGAATATCGTTGATCTGCATGATAGTTCTCCCAAACAGGACGCTTTCAGCGCGCCGCTGCATTCGTCTTTTTTCGCTCATCGAACATCCTCGGATGACGCCTCGTGTTCGTGTGCGAGCGGACCATTAACCCGCTTGGCCGCCGCCCGGTTCCCTGCAATATGAAGAAAATCCTAGCCGAGGTCCGACCATGGCCGAAACGTCCTCTCCCTTCGCAGCCCTGCCCGAACCGCCTTATTTCGTGGTGATCTTTTCGTCGCTTCGCCGCCACGGCGACGACGGCTATGCCGCCATGGCCGAACATATGGTCGAGCTCGCCGCGCGCCAGCCGGGCTATCTCGGCGTGGAGAGCGTGCGAGGCGCGGACGGCTTCGGCGTGACCAACTCCTTTTGGAAAGACGAAGACAGTATCCGGGCCTGGAAGCGCGACGTCGATCACCTGCATGCGCAGAGCCAGGGGCGGCAGCGCTGGTACAGGCGCTACGCCGTGCGGGTCGCCCGGGTGGAACGCGTCTATTCCTTCACAGCCGACACGGGTGGTTGACCGGTTCCGCTGGCTTTTCTACCCTCGTCGCACATTTTAAGGAAGTCGGAGCAGCATCCGTGAAGAAGAGCATAGACAACGCCTTTACCGCCAAATCCCTCAAGAGCGCCGCCACGGACCCGACTTACGCCGGCGCGCTGTCCTTCATGCGTCGCAAATACACCAAGAGCCTGACCGGCGTGGATGCGGTCGTCTGGGGAATCCCGTTCGACGCCGCGGTCTCGCATCGCCCTGGCGCGCGTTTCGGGCCTCGCGCCATCCGTGAGGCGTCGTCCATCTTCGACAACGATCCGCAATATCCGTTTCATCGCGATCTGTTCGAGGCCATGGCGGTGATCGATTACGGCGATTGCCTGTTCGACTACGGCGACCACCAGAAGACGCCTCTGACGATCGAGAAGGAAGCCGCCAAGATCCTGAAATCTGGCGCCTTCCTGCTGTCGCTCGGCGGCGATCATTACGTGACCTGGCCCGTTCTGAAGGCGCACGCCGCCAAACATGGACCGCTCGCTCTGGTGCAGTTCGACGCCCATCAGGATACCTGGTTCGACGAGGACAGGCGCATCGATCACGGGTCCTTCGTGGCGCGGGCGGCGCGCGACGGGGTCATCGATACAGACCACTCCATTCAGATCGGCATCCGCACGCATGCGCCGGAGGATTGCGGCATCAGGATCGTCTATGGCCATGAGGTCGAAGAGATGTCGGCGACCGAGATCGCCGAGGCGATCATCGCCCGGGTCGGGGATCGCCCCTGCTACGTGACGTTCGACATCGATTGCCTCGATCCCGCCTATGCGCCCGGCACGGGCACGCCTGTGGCCGGCGGCCCGTCAAGCGCCAAAATGCTGTCGGTGCTGCGCAAGCTCGGCGCGCTCGACATCAAAGGCGGGGATGTGGTGGAAGTGTCGCCGCCCTATGACCACGGGCTCGTCACGGCCATCGCCGGCGCGAGCGTCGCCATGTATCTGCTCGGTCTCCGCGCGGAGAAGCTGGCGGCCGGCTGAGGCTCAGTCGACCACCAGCAAGCCAGCCTGATTCCTGGCGGCGAGATGCCGATCCACGGCGCCCCGCTCCAGGCAGAGATGCATGCGTCCGCCGCAACGCCGGCTCAGGGCGGCGAGATCGTCGAAAACGGCGGATTTCGGCAACGTGGTCGCCGCCAGGATCCGCGCCGGCAGATAGGCCGCATCGATCCGCTCGCCGAGTTTGGCGTAATCGACTGTCGCGCCAAATCCGTGCACGGCGAAGAACGTCTCGTACATCTTGGCGCGGAAATCGGTGGTTTCGCGGCCGAGATTGTCGGGATCGACGAAGCGCTTGGTGGCCGTGGCCTGATGGTCGCCGAACTCCGCGACGACAGCGCCGCGAGGGCCGGGATCCGTGCGCCTCTGCTCCAGAAACGCCGCCATGTCGCGACGGCTGACCACCACGCGCCGGGCATATTCGTCCAGCTCCGCATCATCAGACAGGGATGACAGGCCGACGGAGTCGGCCGCCGGCAAGTGGGTCGTGAACGGCCCATGCGTGAACATGGTCTGCATGGAGATGAACAGCGGCCGGCCATCGGTCTTGCGATGCTCGGCCACCAGCTTCCGAACGAAGTCGAAGTAATCCCGGTCGCGCGTGCCGAACGAACCGAGCTTCATCGCATCCGCGTCATAGACATTCTCGAAGCCGAGCGATTTGAGGAACGGACCTTCATTCACCGAGCGATAGCGCAACGTCATCAGGGCGATGGTGCGATAGCCGCAATCGGCGAGAAGACGCGGGAGCGAATGGCGCACGCGCCCTTCCATGACTGCGTTGACATAGGGCGCCTGCCAGCCGAAATCGGCGGTGGAGAGACCGGTCAGCACGGAAAAATTGGTCATCCAGGTGCCGGCGCCGAACGTCTCCACATTCATCGCCCGCACCTGCCCATCGCCGGAACGGAAGGATGCGCGGACATCCTCAGGCAGCGCGAGATCGGGGCCGAGCGCCGCCGGAGCCTGGCTTTCGGACAAGACGAGGAAGAAATCCGCCTTATCCTCGGCGCGACCGCAGATGGGCGCCGCAGAAAGATCGACCGTCGGCTTGGCCGCGAGGAAATGTGCCCGGATCGGCGCGGGCCCGGTCAGGTGTCGGATATGGCCGAAAGAAAAATAGAGCGCGGAGGCGTTGTAGCCGGCGGTGAAAGGCAGGTAGTCGGAATCGAAGGTCTGGGCGCGTGGATAGGTCGCCACGCTGAGCGCGATCGCCAGCGGAAGGAGAGACAGACGCGGCGGAAGCATGACGAAGACCGGGCGCTCCATCCTGAACACCACGATCAAGAGGACCGCGACCACGACGACGGCGGCGAGCGCCGCCAAGCCGAGCATCGGGTAATATTCGACAAGGAACGAGAACAGGTCCCCATCCCTGGCTGTGAACAGGAGGTCGTAGATGTGCAGAGCCATTCCGTTGAGCGCATGCTTCACAAAGGACGCCAGCCCCTGGAGCACAGTCAGGGAAACCGCCGTCATGGTCGAGAAGACCGGTCTGCGACTGACGATGAACACCGCCGCCGCAATGATGCCGGTCACCGCAAAGACATAGGGGATATAGGCCCATCGCGAGTCCATGTAGCGGACAAAGGCGAAGAGGCCGATGCAACTTGCGCCTATCGCGAAGATTTGCGTGGCGGTGGGCAGTCCGAGCAGTCTCGCATGCGACATGGTAAGCATGGCGTTCCTCAACTCAAAGGCGCTGTCATAAATTTGTCATGCCCGTGAAACGCCAATTTTGCAAACCTGGGGTCCTATGGCGTTGAGTCACGGTTAATCCGCCGGTATATGCGGTTGCGAAAACCAGTTTCGTCGGTCGCTGCATGGCGCCGATGCATCAAAATGAAACAGGACGGATTCGATGAGCGCGAAAATCTTCATAGACGGCGAACATGGCACAACCGGATTGCAGATCCGCGCGCGCATGGCCGAGCGCCGCGATGTCGAGCTCCTGTCGATTCCCGAAACGGAACGCCGCAACGCCGAGATGCGCGAGGATCTGCTCAACAGCGCCGATATCGCGATTCTCTGCCTTCCGGACGATGCGTCGAAAGAAGCGGTGGCGATGACGGCGGCCAACCCGAAAGTCCGGATCATCGACACCTCCACCGCCTTCCGTGTGCATCCCGACTGGGCCTATGGCTTTGCGGAAATGGATCCGGCGCAGGCGGACAAGATCCGTGCGGCGCGCTATGTCGCCAATCCCGGCTGCTATCCGACCGGCGCGATCGGCCTGATCCGCCCGTTGCGCATGGCGGGCTTGCTTCCGGCCTCTCATCCCCTGACCGTCAACGCCGTCTCCGGCTATACCGGCGGCGGCAAGCAGCTGATCGCGCAGATGGAGGACGAGGGCCACGCGGACCACATCGCCTCGCCGCACTTCCTCTATGGCCTGCCGCTCACGCACAAGCATGTGCCTGAGATGCGAGAACATGGCCTACTCGACCGTTCGCCGCTGTTCTCGCCCTCGGTCGGTCGCTTCCCCCAGGGCATGATCGTGCAGGTTCCGTTGTTCCGAGACCAGTTGGCCGCCGGCGCGAGCGTCGAAAGCGTGCATGCGGCTCTGACGGCCCACTACGCCGGTCAGTCGATCGTCGAGGTCGTGGCGCTCGACGTCTCGGCGAAGATGGCGCGCGTCGACGCGGTCGAACTCGCCGGCAAGGACACGATGAAGCTGTTCGTTTTCGGTCAACCCGATGGCGAACACATCAATCTCGTGGCGTTGCTCGACAATCTCGGCAAGGGCGCATCCGGCGCGGCCGTGCAGAACATGGACCTCATGCTCGCCGCATGAGCTGAACGGCGCTCGCTAAAATATAGGTAGTGCGAATTGTTGCAATTCCGCACCACCTGTTTACATGTTACGCAGCGTGATCTGAATTGCGCCGCCGAGGGCTTATGCGCTCCATCATCGCGAACATGATGTTCGACGTCATCGACCGGCTGGACAAAATGTCCAGCGAGGAACAGGCCTTCGCGGAACTGCGCAAGGTCGCGGATTTCTTCGGCCTCAACGCGTTCGCCATTTCCGGCATACCCGAGCCGCACGAGAAGATGGACCCGTACGTGCTTCTGAACGGCTGGCCGTCTGAATGGGCGGCGCGCTATCTCGAGCGGCAATATTTCCGAATCGACCCGGTGATCCAGCGCACGCTGCTATCGGACAACGCCTTCGTCTGGTCCGACGCTCTCGATCCCGCCAGCGTGGACAAGCGGTCGCTCGATTTCATGGGCGAGGCGCGCGACTTCAAATTCATCGACGGTTTCTCGGTGCCGATCCATTCGATCATGGGTTTCCGCGCCATCGTCACCTATGCGGCCGAGAAGGTCGACATGCCGCAGGAAGGCCGCAGCGCCCTGCACATGATATCCATCTATGCGCACAACAAGATCAAGGAACTCAAGAGCGGCAACAAGCCGCAACTGATCAAGCGCAGCATTCAGCTGACGCCGCGGGAGCGGGAATGCATTTCCTGGTGTTCGGAGGGCAAGACGGCCTGGGAAATCTCAACGATCCTCGGGATTTCCGAGCGCACCGTGTCGCATATCCTTGAAAATGCGCAGCGCAAGATGAACACAACCAATCGCGTCCAACTGGTTGCCGAGGCGCTGCGCGCCGGGTTAATCAAGTGATTAAAGGCTAGATCGGCGCTGTCAACTAGGTAAAACACCCCATAGCCGGGTTTCGTAAACCCGCAGAGACTCTCTCCTATTCAACGGGAGTCTCTAATGCTCAAGATTATTACTTCACAAAACATCGATGAAAACGCAACGCTCATGGAAAATGTTTGGCGTTTCCGCCACACGCAATTCGTGGAGCGATTGGGATGGCGTGAACTCAATTCGGAAGACGGCCGCGAGCGCGACCGCTTCGACGATGACGACGCCATCCATCTGGTGGCGGCGCGCGGCGAAACGGTCGTCGGTTATACGCGCCTGTTGCGCACTTCGGGTCCGCATCTGCTGCGCGACGTCTATCCCGACCTCATGCAGGGCAGATCCTGGCCTCAGGAGGCCGACATCTACGAATGGACGCGCTGCATCTCCGACCAAAACGCCGGCCAGTTCGGGGAGGTGCAGGCGTCGCATCTCTTGATCACCGGCGTGCTCGAATTCAGCCTGTCGGCCGGCATTCGCGGGCTGGTGGTCGAGACCCATCCCAAGCTGGTCACCTGGATGCTGGAAACCAGTTACGAAGTCGAAACGCTGGCGCCGCCGCGCGACATCAACGGCGTGCCGGTCGTCGCCGTCCATATCGGCATGACGGAGAAGGCGCTGAAGCGGCATCGCACGATGTTTGGCATTCGCGGCAGCGTGCTCGATATCGACGAGGATCTCATCAATCCTGTCACCCGCATGGGCCTCGTCCGTCCTTATGGTCAGCGCATCGACACGAACGAGTTGGAAGTCGCCTTCCGCGCCGACGTCGATTTCACAGCCATGCGGGAAAGCTCCGGCTCGCGCTCCAACTGAGCCGTCAGGCGCGAGCAACGCCTGCACTGCGCGGATATTCGCCGAAATATCCGCGCAGATTGGCGACCGCAAATCCGAGGATGACGACCGCAAATCCCTGATGGGCCAGCGCCAGGCCAATATCGACATGCGTCAGAAGCGTGGCCACGCCGAGGCCAGCCTGCAGAAACACCATGCCGAACAGGATAACCGATCGATTGGCGTGCGTCGTTCCCGGCAGGCTCCGCAGGAGCCAGATCATGTTGGCGAGGGCCAGAACGAACATCAGATAGGCGTTCATCCGGTGCACGAACTGCACCGTCTTGATATTCTCGAAAAGATTGTGCCAGAGCGGCTTCATCACGCCGAGCCCTTCCGGAATGAAAGCGCCGTCGATCAGCGGCCAGGTGTTGAAAGCGAGGCCCGCGTCCAGCCCCGCCACCAGCGCGCCGAGATAGATCTGCAGGAGCACCAGAAACAGCAGGCCGCCCGCCGCTCTCGCCTGCGGGCTGTGCGGCAGCGCGCGGCCGTGATGCGGCGCGAGCCCGCGCCACACCCAGGCGATGGAAGCGAAAATCAGGCAGGCCACCGTCAGATGAACCGCCAATCGGTATTGGCTGACATCGACGCGCTTGGCGAGGCCGGAGGACACCATCCACCAGCCGATCGCGCCCTGCAGCCCGCCGAGCGCGAGAATGCCGACCAGCGGCCAGCGCAGCGATTTCTCCAGCCGCCCGGTCACCCAGAAAAACAAGAGCGGCGCGCCGAAGATGATCCCGATCGATCGGGCGATCAGCCGGTGCGCCCACTCCCACCAGAAGATGGTCTTGAACTCGTCCAGCGTCATGCCCTTGTTGATCTGGCTGTATTCCGGGATCTGCTTGTAAAGGGCGAACTCCTCTTCCCATTCGGCGACGCTCAGCGGCGGGATCGCCCCGTGAATGGGCTTCCATTCGGTGATGGACAGACCCGAATCGGTGAGACGGGTCGCGCCGCCCACCAGAACCAACGCAAGGATTGCGAGAAGCACGAAGCCGAGCCATGCGCGGACGGCGCGGCGATTGGCCTCGCCGCGGTCAGAACGCTTGTCCGCGCCCTCATGGGCGGTTATGGCTGTATCGATCATGACGGGTCATCCTTTTGCGTCAAGCTCTGCTATAACATGTACGAGCCTGGCAAGACCCATAAGCGGGATGTGAGACAAAATGCCCAAGACGCTTCGCAAACTGATCGGTGTGGTGCTGATCATCGCCTTGGTGCTGATCTATGCGCTGGTCGCCACCACGGTGGCCGCGGCCACTCTCGGCGCCGCGCATTGGAGCATCCACCTGCTCTATTTCCTCGTCACGGGCCTTCTCTGGATCTTGCCGGCCATGGCCATCATCAAATGGATGGAGCGGCCCGATCGCCCCAAGGCTTGACCGAGGCTGTGCAAGATAACCCAGCGTTAACCGCGCTTTTTCAAAAAGGCGCAGATTCACCCGAAGATTCAGTCTTTGTTGGCCAAACCAGACCTAGAACGCCTCAAATTCTCGTGATGGGAGTGTTGGGCCGTGTTGGCGGGACAGTCGAGGGCTAGTTACGTGGACATCACCGAAGGGGAGATGCCGCAGATCGCGAAGGAAACGCCGAAAGGCGCCTCCGGCGTTTCCCTGAGCGTTCATACGGACATGGAGCCGCTCGAGGCGGAATGGCGGGCGCTCGAAGCCGAAGCCCACAATTCCCCGCATCAGGCTTACGACTATTGCCGCGCGTGGCGCGACAATTTCGAGCGACCGTTGCGAATCGTCGTCGGCCGAATGGACGGCCGCCTCGCCTTCCTGCTTCCGCTCGAAATCACACGCGGCCGGCTCTTCACGCGCGCCCAGTTCGTCGGCGCCGAACATTCCAACATCAACACGGGCCTTTTCTCGTCCGAATTCCTGACGCGCGCCAGTCGCTCGACCATGGACGCCATCGCTGCGGATATGCGCGACGCGCTGGCCGGGGTCGACTGCATCGTGTTGACGAACATGCCGGGCCTGTGGCGCGATACGGTGATGCCCTTTACGCTGTTGCCGCATATCGCCAATCAGAACCACGCTTTCCAGCTTCGGATGAAGGCGAATTTCGTCGAGACCCTCGCACAGCTCAACGCCAAGCGCCGCCGCAAGAAATATAGCGTCGGCCATCGCCGGCTCGAAACACTGGGCGGATACGACCATATCGTGGCGACGACGTCCGAAGAAAAGCACGCCCTGCTCGATATGTTCTTCGAGCAGAAGGCGGCGCGGCTCGCCGAATTCGGTCTGCCGAACGTCTTCGCCTGCCCCAAGACGCGCGCCTTCCTGCACGGGACTCTCGATGCGCCGCAGGACGAGGCGAATTTCCCGCTGCGCATGCATGCGCTGCGCATGACGGGGGGAGACTTCGCGGGCGAAACGCCGGCGATTGCAGGACTGACGCGCAAGGGCGACCATGTGATCGTGCAGTTCTGCTCGATCGGTTCGGGCCCCACGACGGATGCGAGCCCCGGCGAACTCCTGTTTCACCTGATGATCGAGCAGTACAACAAAGACGGCGCCGGTCTCTTCGATTTCGGCATCGGCGACATGCCGTTCAAGCGCTCCTGGTGCACCGACGAGACGGTTCAGATCAATTTGGCGATTCCGGTGACGCCCGTCGGCAGGCTGGCGGCGCTGAAGGAAGAAACCGCCACGCGGCTCAAAACCATGATCAAGCAGAACCCGGCGCTCTACCAGCTCCTGCAACGCATCCGCTCACGCTCGCACACGGCGCCCGTCGTCGAGGAGTAACGGCGGGGCCAAGTCCGTTGCGCCGATCAGGCGGCGCGGCGGCGTTTTTCCGCGCTGACAGGATGGGACGACGACAGCATCAGCATGACGTCTTCGAAACCGGCGTCGAGGAAGGCTGTCGCCGTCTCCTCGATTTCGGCAGGCTCGACATCGACGCCCGACAGGATGATGTCGATGTCGCCTGCCCTGGCGATACGGCTGACGGCGCGCGGATCGGCGGCGCCGCAATCCACGATCACGCAATCATAGGCGCGGGCGAGACCGCTGAGCACCAGCGCGATGCGCTCGACGCCGCGCATGGCCTGTCGGGGATCGGCATCGCCCTGCGGCACGATATGGGCGTCGCTGTCGACATCGGCATGAATGATCTCGCTGTAAGCGGCCTCTCCGACCAGCAGATTGGTGACGCCTGGCAAAGAGCGCTGTTCGGCCATCAACTGGGTCGGGATGGCGGAGCCAGTCATGTCGACCACCACCACGCGCGCGCCGCTCTCGGCCATCAGGCGCGCCAGACCCACCACGGCGGCCGAACCTTCGTCGCCGGATAGCGACACCGACGCGACCAAGGGAATGCGGGCCTTGATCAGATGGTCCGCAACGGCCTCGCGCGAAAATTCGTCATCGACCGGAGATGCAGCTTCCGCGCTCGGCGCGAGTTCCTCGTCCTCCTGATCCTCGTCGTCTTCGATGGTCAGCAGGCTCTTGGACGCGGCCGGCTTGGCGACCGCGGCGACAGGGGTCGCGACAGGCTCGGCGCGAAGAGCGGGCTTCACGAATTCGGCCTGCGGCGCGGGCGTCCGCTCCTCGTCCTCCTCGATATCCGCCTCGTAGCGGACGGGTCGGATGGCGCGGCCGGAGAACAGTTCCGTCAGCAGAATGAAGACCGAGCTCAACACGAAACCGGCCAGCGCGGTGACGATGGTGATCGGCAGCGTCTTGGGGAAATAGGGCTCGGTCGGCATCGGCGCGCGCGAAATGATGCGGGCGTCGGCCGGCGTGGCGTTCATATCCTTTTCGCTCATCGCCTCGCGATAGCGGGAGAGATAGGTTTCGAGCAGCTGGCGCTGGGCGGCCGCTTCGCGCTCCAACGCGTTCAGTCCGACCCGCTTTTCCTGAGAGGTCGCGGTGTCCGCCTTGACCTCGCCGAGCTGCTTCAGCAATTGCTGCTCGCGCAATTTCGCGACCCTGGCCTCGCTTTCGAGGCTGGCGAGGATTTTGCGGGTCTCAGACTTGATCTGCTCGCGAATGCCGACCAGCTGGGAACGGAGACCCTTGATGCGCGGATGCCCGTCGAGCAGTTGGGTCGACAGATCGGCGATCTGGCCCTCGATGCCGGATTGCGTTTCCTTGAGGCGCTGGATCATCTGCGAGCCGACGACTTCGCCGAGCGAATCCGCGCCTCGACCCGATGTCAGCGCGTTGCGCACGGTTTCAGCCCGCGCTTCGGCCGTGGCGCGGTCGCCGCGGACGCGGGCGAGTTCCTGGGAGATGTCGTTGAGTTGCTGTTCCGAGAAGGTCGATTGCTGGCCCGTCTGGAACAGGTCGGACTGGGACCGGTATTCGGCCACCTTCGCCTCGGCCTCGCGCACCTTTTCGCGCAGGTTGGCGATCTCGGGCTCCAGCCATTTCGCGGTCTCGTTGGTGGTGTCGAGTTTCGCGCCGGCCTGCAGCGACAGATAGACATCCGCGATCGCGTTGGGGATGGCGTTGGCGAGCGCCGGATCCTTGGAGGAAAACTGGATCGCGATGACGCGCGATTTATCGACCTGATACACCTGCAGCTTCTTGGCGAACTCGCCGAGCACGCGCTCGTCGGGCGGCGCGTCCAACGGGTTCTTCATCAGGCCGAGCATGACGAAGAATCGGGTCGCGATCGACGGATCGGCGCTCGGATCGAATTCCGGACGCTCATGGAGCTTGAAGTCGCGGGCGATCTTCTTGATCAGATCGGTGGATTGCAGAAGCGCCACCTGGGAGGCCACGCCCGCTTCGTCGAGTAGGCTGCCCGCAGCGGCGGCGTCGGTCGGGCGGCGGGCGAGTTCCGGCGAACGCTCCTCGATCAGCACCCGCGCTTCGCTCTGATATTTGGGAGACACGAAGCTCGCGCCGGCGAAGCCGAGCGCGCCGAGGCAGACGGTGGAGGCGAGCACGAGCATGCGCCGACGCCAGATCGCGCCGAACAGACCCGCGAGATCGATATCCGCGTCTTCACCATTTTTCCAAGCGCCGGACATAGGTCACTCCACAAACACATCCTGCGCGAAATCTAAACAAACGCGGTAAGCAAAGCCTTAACGGCGCGACCCCGGATGCGCGACTTCAAAAAAACGTGAGAACAACCAGCAGCTTTACCATTCATTAACCCTACCAGAGAGATAACGAAGCTCACGGTGAGGAAGACCATGGTCTCCCGCCTCGCGCATTCAACCCGCCGGCCCAGCCGGCGTCACATCGGAGCCCGTCGACCATGCCTGCCGTCCTTTCCTGGCGCAGACTGCCGATCGCCATGCTGCTGGCCGCCGCCGCTTTCGCGACGTCGTGCACGTCCTACAGACCGGCGCCGAAATCCTTCAACGAGGCGACGATCCAACCCTATCGCATCGATAGCGGCGACCGGTTGCGCATCACCGTGTTCGACCAGCGCGACCTGACCAACACCTATTCGGTGGACCAGGCCGGCTATATCTCCTTCCCGCTGGTCGGCTCGGTGCCGGCGCGCGGACGGACGCTTCAGGAACTCGAGGGCCAGCTGGCCGCCAAGCTCCGTCAGGGCTTCCTGCGCAATCCCGACGTGTCCATCGAGGTCGATCGCTACAGATCGATCTTCGTCATGGGCGAAGTGGGGCAGCCGGGCCAGTTTTCCTATGTCCCGGGCATGACCGTGCAGAACGCCATCGCAGTCGCCGGCGGCTTCTCGCCGCGCGCCAACCAGAGCAATGCCGACATCACCCGCAAGATCAACGGCGAAGTCCATACCGGCCGCGTGTCCATCTCGGACCCGGTGATGGCTGGAGATACGATTTACGTCCGCGAACGTCTGTTCTAGGCTCGCGGCCGATGGAGGACCGACCGCTCAGGATCTTGCACTGCTTCCGCTCGCCCATCGGCGGGATCTTCCGGCATGTGCGCGACCTCGCCAAGGAACAGGCCGCCGCCGGCTGCGAAGTCGGCGTCATCTGCGACAGCTCGACGGGCGGCGAGCACGAGGAGAAGCTGTTTCAATCCATCATGCCCTATCTCGCGCTCGGGCTGACCCGAATGCCGATCGACCGTTCGGTCTCGCCGCGCGACATTCCGGCATTCTGGAGGAGTTACAAACAGATCAGGAGCTTGCGGCCGGACATATTGCATGGGCACGGCGCCAAGGGCGGCGCGATGGCCAGGCTTGCCGGCACAGCCTTGCGGGTGAACAGGTATCGCGTATCCCGCCTTTATTCGCCGCATGGCGGCAGCATGCATTTCGACCCGACGCGCCTGTCCGGCTGGCTGGTGTTTCGCCTGGAGCGAATTCAGGAATGGGCCACCGACGCGATCGTATTCGTCTGCGAATTCGAACGCGACGCCTATGCTTCCAAAGTCGGGGCGCCGACCGTCAGGAGCGAAGTCGTCTACAACGGCGTCGGCGAGAGTGATTTCGAGCCGAGCCTGCCCAATCCCGACGCCGCCGATTTCCTCTATGTCGGCATGCTCCGCGATCTCAAAGGTCCCGATGTGTTCATCGACGCTTTCGCGCGCGCCGAACGCATTCTGCGCCGACCGCTCAGCGCCATGATGATCGGCGATGGACCGCAGCGCGACGACTACCTGACCATGATGACGGTGCGTGGTCTCGGCCAGCGCATCAGGATGGCTCCGGCGATGAACATCCGAGAGGCGTTCAAACTCGGCAAGACCGTGGTCGTGCCGTCACGCGCCGAGGCGATGCCCTATATCGTTCTCGAAACGCTCGCGGCCCGCAAGCCGCTGATCGCCAGCGACGTCGGCGGAATCGCCGAAGTCCTGGGCCGGGGAAGCAAGGCGATGGCGGCCCCGGGGAACGCGCAGGCCCTGGCCGAAATCATGGCCGAGAGCATATCCGATCCGGAATGGGCCAAGCGCAACATGCCGCAGCCCGAACATTTTCACGAGGTGTTCTCCTCGCAAACCATGGCGGCTCGAATTACCAACCTCTACAAGGAGTTGGCGGATTTCGCTCGTGTCGAGAGTCGTTAACCACGTCCCGATGCGACACGTTCGGCCCCCGTTGCGTAAGCGTTTCTTAGTGGCTTGTCCCTATGCTCGGACGAACCCGAAGCATGACCGAGACACGCCATGACCCAACCCGACAAGCAATCGGAAATCGATATCGACGCCTTGAGACGACAGGTCTCGGAAGGCTCGATCGACGCCGCGGCCGCCGGTGACGCCCGGGCGGAACTCAACGATTTCGCAAAACGCGTGGCCGCTCAATATCGCGACGACAAATACTCGCCGTCGATCATGCGCGGCATGTTTCGGCTGCTGGACTTTCTGATGCTGGCGCTCGCCGGCGGCATCGCCAATTTCGGTCTCCGGGACGGAGGCGCGGCGCTGGCGCAATCGGGCATGACATTTCTGGCCGCAGGCTTCGCCGTCCTGTCGATGCAAGCCCTCGACGCTTACGTCATTCAAAATCTCCGTACGCCGGGCCGGATGGCGTGGCGCAACGCCGCCGGCTGGCTGATCGGTTTCACCGCGACGCTCGGCATCGATGAACTCGTGCTGGGCGATCTCGGCCCGGGCGCGATCGTGCTCTGGTTCGGACTCGGCCTCGCCTATCTCGCCGTCGCGCGCATCTCGCTCGCCATGCTGCTGCGCCACTGGTTGCGCAACGGCATTCTCGAGCGCCGCGCCGTCGTCGTCTGCGGCGGCAAACCGGCCCAGGATCTGATCCGCTCGCTGGAAAGCCAGGCCGACAACGACATCCGCATTCTCGGCATTTTCGACGACCGTCTCGACCATCGCTCGCCCGAACTGATCGCCGGCTATCCCAAGCTCGGCACGGTGGCGGAGCTGGTGGAATTCACCCGGCTCGCTCGCGTGGACATGCTGATCATCTCGCTGCCGCTCACCGCCGAGCAGCGCATTCTGCAATTGCTGCGCAAGCTCTGGATCCTGCCGGTCGACATCCGCATCGCCGCCCATTCCAGCAAGCTGCGGTTCCGTCCGCGCGCCTATTCGCATATCGGCCGCATGGCGATGCTCGACGTGTTCGACAAGCCGATCCGCGATTGGGACTCGGTCGCCAAGCGCGCCTTCGACCTGACCTTCGCCACATTGGCCATCGCATGTCTCTGGCCGGTGATGATCGGCGCAGCGATCGCGGTGAAGGCGACCTCGAAAGGACCGGTGTTCTTCAAGCAGAAGCGCCATGGCTTCAACAACGAGGTCATCGACGTCTTCAAGTTTCGCTCGATGTACACCGACCTGGGCGACCAGACCGCGACCAAAGCCGTGACCAAGGGCGACCCGCGCGTGACCCCGGTTGGCCGCTTCCTGCGCAAATCCTCGATCGACGAGTTGCCGCAGCTGTTCAACGTGCTCAAGGGCGATCTGTCGCTTGTCGGTCCGCGTCCGCATGCAGTCGCCGCCCGCACCCATGACCGCATCTACAACCAGATCGTCGAAGGCTATTTCGGTCGTCATCGCGTCAAGCCCGGCGTCACCGGCTGGGCGCAGATCAACGGCTGGCGCGGCGAGATCGACAGCGACGAAAAGATCAAGTTCCGCACCGCCTACGATCTCTACTATATCGAGAACTGGTCGCTGCTGCTCGATCTGAAGATCCTGTTCCTCACGCCCTTCCGGCTGCTCAACACGGAAAACGCCTATTGACCGCCCTCGCCGCCCATCCCGACGCATTTCGCCCCGGCCGCGCCACTGCGCGGCTGATCGGCTCGGGCTTGGTCGCGGTGGGCGTCTTCCTCTCCGGCTTCGTCATCAACGAGCCTGCGCCGTATGAAGTGTTCATGGCGGGTCTCATCGGCCTCTGGTTCATCCTCGGGCTGAAGATCTCGCGCACCACCGGCGTGCTGTTGATCTTCATGCTGCTCTATATGGTCGGCGGCATGCTGTCGCTGACGCAGATGTCCAAGGGCGTTTTGGACGGCGCGATCTATCTCGCCGTGACTTTCTTCCTCGCGCTGAGCTCGGTGTTCTTCTGCGCCATCATCGAGGATGACCATCGCCGGTTGACGCTGATCTTCGACGCCTGGACGGCGGCGGCGGTGATCACCGCGCTGCTCGGCATACTCGGCTATTTCAACGCCTTTCCCGGCTCGCATGTGTTCACGCTGTATGACCGCGCCAAAGGCGCGTTTCAGGATCCGAACGTGTTCGGACCCTACCTGGTCTGCCCGGCGCTCTACCTGATCCACGGCATCCTGACCGGCAAGCTCAAACATCTGCCCCTGCGGGGCGGCTGTCTGGCGATCCTCACCTTCGGCGTGTTCCTGTCTTTCTCCCGCGCCGCCTGGGCCATGTTCATGTTCTCGGCCATGATGATGGTGGCGATCATGTTCATCAAGGAACGCTCCGGCGCCTTCAGGTTGAAGGTGCTGATCATCGTGCTGGCCGGCGCAGCCCTCGGCGTGGTCGCCATCATCGTGGCGCTGCAGATCCCGCAGATTTCGGACCTGCTGACCCAGCGCACCAAGCTGGTGCAGGATTACGACGGCGAACGGCTCGGACGCTTCGCCCGCCACCAGCTCGGTTTCCTCTCGGCCATGAGCCAGCCGCTCGGCATCGGCCCGATGGTGTTCTCCACCATCTATCCGGAAGACGAGCATAACATCTGGCTGAAATCGCTGACCACCTATGGCTGGCTCGGACTGCTGACCTATCTCGGACTCGTCTGGTCGTCGATCTGGTTCGGTTTCAAATACATGTTCCGCAACAGACCGTGGCAGCCCTTCCTGGTTGCCGCCTGGATCGTGCTCTGCGCCCACGAACTGATCGGCAACGTCATCGACACCGATCATTGGCGACATCACTTCATGCTGTTCGGCATCGTCTGGGGCTGCGCAGCGCTCGAGCATCGGCATCAGAAACAATTGGCGCGCGGCGCCGTCGGGCGGGCGTGATGTCGAGCCAACAGTCTCTGCGTATACTCCAGGTGCTGGAACCCAGCGGCGGCGGCTCGGGCCGCCACTTCAACGATCTCTGCGGCGCATTGTCGAGGCGCGGCCATGAAGTGACGGCGATCTATTCGCCCATGCGCGCGGAGGAACGCTTCGTCGACGAGCTGACGAGTCTCGGCCTCGCCGGCGTCCATGCGGTCCCGATGACGCGCAGCCCCTCGCCTTCCGATGTCGGCGCATGGATCAAGATCCGCAACATCTTTGCCGCGCATGGCCCGTTCGACATCATTCACGGCCATTCGTCCAAAGCGGGCGCTCTCACCCGCCTCCGAGCGCCGGGGGCCCATGCGCCGCGGGTCTATACCCCCCACGCTTTCCGCACGATGGACCCGACCCTCGGCGCCAGGGGACGGCAGATCTTCGGCGGCATCGAGAGCCTGTTCGGACGCTATTTCACCGATGCGCTGATCTGCGTCTCGGAAGACGAATTGGTCCACGCCTATCACGATCTCGGCATTCCCCGGGACATCCTGCGCCTGGTCGTGAATGGGGCCGATGCGCCGCCGAGCGGTCGGCGCGCGGAAATCCGGGCGCGCTGCGGCCTGCGTGACGATGCCCTCGTCATAGGCTTCGTCGGGCGGCTCTGCGAGCAGAAGGCCCCGGAACGGCTGATCCGCGCCTTTGGACGGGTCGCCAAAGTCGTTGCTGACGCGCATCTGCTGATGATCGGCTCCGGCCCGCTGGAGGACATGGTCAGGACGGAGATCGCCCGGAGCGGCGCGGCCGACCGGATCCGACTCGTCTCGGACATTGCAGGGCCGGAAGCGATGCAGGCTTTCGACCTCATGGCGATGCCGAGCCGCTATGAGGCGATGTCCTATGTGATGCTCGAAGCCGAAGCCGCCGGTCTGCCGATGGTCCTTACCCGTGTCGGCGGTTCGAGCACGGTCGTCGACGACGGCGACAACGGGCTCCTTGTCGCCAATGAAGACGATCCCTCCGCATTGGCGGCCACTCTCGAGGCCGCCCTGGCGCCAGACAGGCTGGACCGCCTGCGGCGCGCCGCAGCAGACAGGCGCGGACGTCATTCCCTCGCTCACATGGCCACGGAGACGGAAGCCGTCTATCAGAGCCTTGTGCGGCGCTGAGCGCGCGGCCCTGCCCATACGCTCCTATCGAGGCGTCGGGCGTAGGAGCCGTCGCGATGACTTCACCACATTTTCCGGATCATGGTCATGGGGCGGAAAAGTCGGCGAACGCGTTTCCACGATCCATCACGCTTCTGGATAAAAATACGCAAGGACAAGCGATCGAAGAGCGGCGGCTACTATCCGTGAAAGCCATCGGAGACGCCGGTCATCCGAGAAGAAAACGTCGGAGTGGCGGGATTCGAACCCACGACCCCTTGACCCCCAGTCAAGTGCGCTACCAGGCTGCGCTACACTCCGTACGACGTTTTCGAACTGCCAGAGAGACAGTTCCAGACCTTTCGCAACACATTTTCCCGGCTTTGCCGGGACCGCGCTTGCGGCGCCGCGTTGCGTTCAGACCTCGCCCTAAGGCTTGGGTTCGTTAGACTTTCCCCGCGGCAGAAGCAAGCATAAAATGTTCGCTACGCGCGCTTTTCCGTCGACACGCTCCCTCCTGCGGCAGTTTTCCACGACGCGGTCCGCACAGGCGAGAGACAGCGGCAGGCGCGTTGCAAACTGACAAAACATCTTTAAGGTGCCGCCGAACGGTTTGACGCCAATGGCAGGGCGTGCGGGGACGGACACGCGATGACGGACGGTTCAAAATGGCGGACGCTGCCTGCATCGCTCGCGGCGCTGCGGTGGAGCAGTTTGCTGTTGCCAATTCTGATCGGCGCCCTCTGGGCTGTGTTCAGCTATCAGGCGATCGAACGTCAAGCGATCGCCAACGCCCGGTCCAAGGCCGATCTCATCCATCAATTCGTGGACCGGCTGGCGCTCACGCACACGTTGGTTCACCAGGCGGCCCGGCAGCGCGCCCATGGCGAGAACCCCAACTTCCTGCATTCGGAAGCATTCCATCTCTTTCTCCAAGGCATGGAAAAGTCGCAGAAGAGCAGCTTGGGTCTGTTGATCGTCGGCTTTGACGGCGTGGTCATGGCCTCCAGCCGTTCCTATCCCGTGAAGGCCAAGCTCGGACAGCGCGACTATATCGACGCGATCCGGCGGGGCGAGCGGATTTTCGTGGACCGTATCATGCTCAAGCCGGGAAAGAGCGATGCGATGGTGTTCGCGCAGCCCTTTTCGGTCGACGGGTTTTCGGGCGTGATCGTCTCGGCCGTCGCCGTCGATGCGCTTCGCAGCTACCTTCAGACGATTGTGGAAAACAACGGCAACGCCGCCTCGCTGATGCGTCTGGACGGAAAACTGCTGGTCCGCAACTTTGTCAGCCCGCCCTCGATGCTGCCCGCCGACTCCGGCGCCATGGTGGCGCTGAGGGAGGGCGCAGAGGTCATCCGCACCGTCGCGAAGATAGACAATATCGAACGTATTTACGCCATGTCGATGCTCTCCGATCTGTCTCTCATGGTCAATTACGGCGTCACGACGCGCCATATTTTCATGGAATGGGCTACGCAGATCGCCCCGATTCTGGGAATGCTGCTGGCCTCGGGCGCGATCGGGTTTGTTCTGGTCGGCAAGGTCAGGAGCGATCTTGCCGCCCAGAGCTCCCGCCGCGAAGCGGAGGAATCGCAAAGGCGGCGCCAGGATGCGGAAAAACTCGCTGCCGAGCGCCAACGGTTGATGCAGGAACTCAATCATCGGGTAAAGAACAACCTGGCGCTGGTGGAAGCGATGATCGGAATGCAGATGCGACGTGAAAGCGCCATCAACGGCGCGGAACTCCGCGCGCGTGTTCATGCAATCTCGGAGGTTCACGACCTCCTCTATCGCGCCGGCGGAGATTCCCAGGTCAACCTCGTCTGTCTGATCGACCAGATCAGTCATAGCCCGGCAATCATCCCGCTGGAGAACGACATCGTCCTGAAATTCGAGCACGACGGCCCCATTCTGCTCAGGGCCGACCAGGCGACGCCGCTGGCGCTCATCGTCACCGAGCTTCTCACCAATGCAGTGAAACACGCCTTCAGCAGTGATTCGGATCGCAAGATCGACATCGAACTTCGAAGAGCTGGGCCGGAAATCACACTGTCGGTGCGAGACAACGGCGTCGGCTTGCCGGAGCACACCGAACGGAGTTCGGGGCTGGCGATGGTGCGGGCCTTCTCGCAACAGATCGGCGGCGCAATCGACATTCTGCGCGAACCAGGAAGAGGCGCGCATTTCATCATTCGCTTCTCGAGCGACCGACCGTCGCCTCAGTAATAGATCGGCGATACCGGCGTTTCGTCATCTTTTTCCGGAGCCGAAAGGCGGTCCAGAAACCTCAGCCAGAGGGTTCGGTCGCCGGCGCGACGCGCCGTCGCCTGGGGCAAGGCGTAGACCGGTCCAGTGGACGGCCACGAGTCGCGTTCGCGAAGCGGCGAGCGGATGGAAGCGCTGAGTTGCATGGATACCTCCTTGGCTACGCAGCATCAACGCCGCGGTCGAAGCGAGGTTCCTTTTCGTTAACGAATTAGCGCACCTGATCGAGCAGACGCTTGCATTCGAGCAGGTCGAACAGCGCCTCCTGAAGCAGCGCCCGGTCTTCCTTGCCCATCGCACCGCCGCCGCCGAACGCCGGCTCGTCGTCGCCGCCGCCGATCAGTCCGAAAAAGCGCCTGTTGGCGGGCGGCTTGGGGCGGCCGACCAACTGGTCGTCGTCAGAAAGGATGCCCTTGGGCAACGCATGGGAAACAACTGATGGCGAAATGGACATCGGCGGCGGAGGCGGCGCGTCATCCGGCTCGTCCCGGCTCTGTGCGGCGAGCGCCTCCATCGTGGCGAGATCGCCGGACGCGGCCGCCGCGACGAACTTGTTGCCATTCGTCTTCAGGAGTTTCTGCACGCCCTTGATCGTATAGCCGTGATCGTAGAGCAGATGGCGGATTCCCTTCAGCAGCTCGACGTCGTCGGGGCGATAATAGCGGCGGCCCCCGCCGCGCTTGAGCGGCTTGATCTGCGGAAAGCGCGTTTCCCAAAAACGCAGCACATGCTGCGGCAGGTCTAGGTCTTCGGCGACTTCGCTAATGGTGCGAAACGCGTCCGGACTTTTTTCCATGTTTCAAAACACTCCGCTGTCGCCGACGGCCTCTCGCTTCTTTAGGCGCGATAGGCCTGCGTCAGGCCTTCTGTTCGGCCGCCTTGGCCTCGGCGGGCTTAGCCTTGGCCTTGCGCGCCAGATGGCTCTTGAGAATGCGGTTCTTCAGCACGTTGGAGGCCTTGAAGGTCATCACGCGACGCGGCGAGATCGGCACTTCCTCACCCGTCTTAGGATTGCGGCCGATGCGCTCGTTCTTGCTGCGCACCTGAAAGGTGGCGAAGGAGGAAAGCTTCACGCTCTCGCCGCGCACGATGGCGTTGCAGATCTCGTCGATCACCGTCTCGACCAGTTGCGCGGACTCCGTCCTCGACAACCCGACCTTGCGAAAGACCGATTCCGCCAGATCCGCTCTCGTCACAGTCTTGCCGCTCATGGTCCCCCGCTTGATCTATCAACTAAGTGAAAATCATAGCGGAGACTATTGTTGTTGTCGGGCGGGGTCAAGCGCCCGACCGGGCATCAAAGCGGGATTTTCCTTGCTTTACCAGCGCAGTAGCACCGAGCCCCAGGTAAATCCGCCGCCCATGGCTTCCAGAAGCACGAGATCGCCCTTCTTGATGCGGCCGTCGCCTGCCGCTGCGGCAAGCGCGAGCGGAATCGACGCCGCCGAGGTGTTGCCGTGCTGGTCGACGGTCACGACCACTTTTTCCATGGGAATCCCGAGTTTTTTCGCCGAGCCTTCGATGATGCGGACATTGGCCTGATGCGGCACCAGCCAGTCGATCGATTCAAGGGGCAGTTGCACGGCTTTGAACGCATCGACGATCACGTCGGTGATCATGCCCACCGCATGCTTGAAGACTTCGCGGCCCTCCATGCGCAGATGACCGACGGTGCCCGTCGAGGACGGGCCGCCGTCGACATAGAGCTTGTCCTTGTGGGAACCGTCCGAGCGCAGATGCGCCGTCAGCACGCCGCGGTCGTTGCTCGCGCCCTCGCCTTCGCCGGCTTCCAGCACCAGCGCGCCGGCGCCGTCGCCGAATAGCACGCAGGTGGTCCGGTCGTTCCAATCGAGGATGCGAGAAAAGGTTTCGGCGCCGATCACCAGCACGCGCCTCGCCAGGCCGCCGCGGATATAGGCGTCAGCGGTGGTGACGGCATAGACGAAGCCGGTGCAGACCGCCTGCATGTCGAAGGCGGCGCCGTGCTTCATGCCGAGGCGGCTCTGAATGTTGACCGCGGTAGCGGGGAAGGTATTGTCGGGCGTCGAGGTCGCCACGATGATCAGGTCTATGTCGTCGGGCGTCAGTCCGGCATTGTCGAGCGCCGCCCGCGCCGCGGCTTCCCCGAGCGATGCGGAGGTCTCGCCCTCGCCGGCGATGTAGCGCTGTCGGATGCCGGTTCGCTGCACGATCCATTCGTCGGTGGTGTCCACCATGGATTCCATTTCGCGATTGGTGACGACGCGTTTCGGCAGAGCGGAGCCGAACCCGCGCACGATCGATCGGATCATTTTTACAGCATCCCGTTGGCGTTTTCGTCCTGAGGGTCCGAGGGCGGGACCCGTAAGGTATGGTATTTCCTCAAGTCTGCGTCGATTTTCTGCAGCAGACCGTTGCGGACCATGTCATATCCGACCTTGATGGCAGCCGCATAGCCCTCGCCATCGGTTCCGCCATGACTTTTTATGACAATGCCGTTCAATCCGAGAAACACGCCGCCATTGACTTTTCGCGGGTCCATCTTCTCGCGCAGCACGTCGAAGGCGCTCTTGGCGAGGAGATAGCCGATCTTGGCCATCAGGCTGCGCTTGATGGCCGCTTTCAGAAAATCGGAAATCTGCCGCGCCGTGCCCTCGGCGGCCTTGAGCGCGATATTGCCGGTGAAGCCTTCCGTCACCACGACGTCGACGGTGCCGCGACCGATGTCGTCGCCTTCGACGAAGCCATGATAGTCGATCGTATCGAGATTGGCCTCGCGCAGCAGGCGTCCGGCTTCCTTGACTTCTTCCTGGCCCTTGATTTCCTCCACGCCGACATTGAGAAGGCCGACGGTGGGCCTGCGCACTTCGAACAGCGCGCGCGCCATGGCGCCGCCCATCAGCGAGAAATCGAGCAGTTGCTGGCTGTCGGCCCCGATCGTCGCGCCGATATCGAGCACGATGCTCTCGCCGCGCGTCGTGGGCCAGATGCCGGCAATGGCCGGACGCTCGACATTCGCCATGGTGCGCAGGCAGAATTTCGACATCGCCATCAGCGCGCCGGTATTGCCCGCCGACACCGCGACATCGGCTTCGCCGAGCTTCACCGCCTCGATCGCCCGCCACATCGACGACGCGTACCGGCCGCGACGCAGGGCCTGGCTCGGCTTTTCGTCCATGCGGATCGCCACATCGCAATGGTGGAAGACGGAGCGATCCCTGAGCTTCGGGTATTTCGCCATGATCGGCTGGCAGACATCCTCTTGACCATAGATGATGAACTGGATGTCCGGCTGCCGCAGAAGAGCGATGGATGCGCCTTCGAGGCAGACTTCAGGGCCGAAATCGCCCCCCATGGCGTCGATGGAAATTCTGATCACGTCGTTTCTGATCCCTATTAGCCCAAGGCCTGGGCCTCGGCCATTGCGGCCAAAATAATGCTTTCGGCCCCACTTACAACCCCCATGAAGATCCCTTCGGATCTCGTCGCAACCGGGATCGCCACGTGGCCTCGCCGCTTATTTGTCGAGCTTCATGGATTTGAGCACCGCGAACGGAGAAGGTTTCTTGTCCTCTGCGGCGGTGGATTCGATCCGGTCGGAAAAAGCCGCCCCCGGCTTGCGCGGATAGGGGTCGAGCCCCATCGCGGCGAGTTCGGCCACCAGCGCGCCGATGTCGATCGCATCGCCGGAAAAGGTTTCCGGCAGATCCGGACCGTCGGGATCGACGATCAGTTCGCCTTCGTCATTGGCGGGCATGCGCGCGAGCGCGGAGCCTTCCGGAACGAAAATCTGGTCGATCTCCTCGGCGAAGTCGCTCTCGACCGGCTCGAGAGTGACGACGCAGGACTGGGTCACCCGACCGCGCAATTCGCCGAAGACTTTGACGCCGTCCTTCTTCCACCGGCGCAGCTTCAGATCGGCGCTCAGCGCATCGACAGACAGCACCCCCCACAGCGCCGCGAGCGCGGTGAGTTCACGGGCGTCGGCCTCGACATGCACCTCGATGGGATTGTGCGACACATGGCCGACCTTCACCTTGTAAGAAAAGGGCGCGTCGTTGGGTGATTTGCTCATACTGCGTCTCCAGCCGCCGACGGGATCCGAGCCTCGCCGCGCAGCACTGTTTCGGCCGGCGCGGTTTTGAGATCGCGCTCGGCGGCGATCATATAATCGGCGAGCCAACGCATGGAAAGCGCCGTATCGGTGGATTCAGGGTGTAAATTCCGTTTGAGCGCCGCCTCCAGCGTCGAGGCGTCTCCTGCGTCGAGCGCCGCACCATAGGAATCGACCCTGCCGTAAAACATCTGGGCGAGCTTCTTCAGCCGTTTCGGCACGCCGTGATCGCCGACGCCGAGCTCGCGCATCGAGTGATCAAGATCCTCGAAGAAGGCGTCCGCCACATATTGGGCGATGTCCTTGGCTTTGCCGCCGATCTCGGCGGTGCGACGGAAATAAAGAATCATCAGCAGCGAAATCACTTCGAAACGGCCGATCACCGTATCCGGCGCATTGCCTTGAAGATAGAAGTCCGGCCTGCGGCCGGCGTCGGTCAGCAGGGCGTATTGCCGGAAGGCCGCGTCGCGCTCTGGGTTATTTTTGCGAAACAGGCTGAAGATCATCAATTTGCCCTGATTTGGCTTTGTGAAATCGGATACGAGGGACAGACGCCATGTTGCATCCTGCTGAAAGCTGGTTTACCGAAGCAGGCATGAAATGCAATGGCGTTGGCTTATGTGGCGACCGGATCGGCGCTTCGCCAGATGTCGAAGCTGATTGTCGCGAATGCCCGCCCTCGGGTCATGAGCTTGGGAGATGTCGTTGAAAATGCAGATTCAGCAAGGCCGGGCGGGGAAGACGGCGAGCGTGGTCCTTGCGGTATTGATGACGACCGTGGCGCTGTCGGGCTGCCAGACCAGCGAAATCATCAAGAACGGCTATGTCGTCGACGAGCAGACGCTGGCGCTGGCTCCGGTCGGATCGAGCCGCGAGCAGGTGCTGCTGTCGCTCGGAACGCCTTCGGCGACCGCGACCTTCGACACCGAAGTGTTCTACTATATCTCGCAGGAACGCACCCGCGCCGCCGCCTTCATGAAGCCTAAGCTGGTCAATCAGTCGATCATGGCCGTCTATTTCGACAAGGGCGGCGTCGTCTCACGCATCGCCCATTACAAGCTGCAGGACGGCCGCGTCTTCGACATGATATCGCGCACCACGCCAACCGGCGGCACCGAAATGACCTTCCTGATGCGCCTGCTGCGCGGCGGCATCAACCCTGGCCAGCAGGTCCAGCAGATGCTGGGCGGCGGCACGAATACGCAGGGCAACCCCTACTAAGAATTGTTCGGAACTCCGAAACGACAGAAGCCGCGCAGGTCATGCGCGGCTTCCTTGTTTTCAGGCGCCCTTCTTCAGGCCAGCACGGCCAGCAGCAGCAACGCGACGATGTTGGTGATCTTGATCGCCGGGTTGACGGCCGGGCCGGCGGTGTCCTTGTAGGGATCGCCCACCGTGTCGCCGGTCACCGAGGCCTTGTGCGCGTCCGAGCCCTTCATGTGGCGCACGCCGTCCTTGTCGACGAAGCCGTCTTCGAAGCTCTTCTTGGCGTTGTCCCAGGCGCCGCCGCCCGAGGTCATCGAGATCGCCACGAACAGGCCGTTGACGATAACGCCCAGCAACGAGGCGCCGAGGGCCGCGAAGGCGGAGGCCTTCGACCCCGAGATCAGCAGCACGCCGAAATAGACGACCAGCGGCGCGAGCACCGGCAGGAGCGACGGGATGATCATTTCCCGGATCGCGGCGCGGGTCAGCATGTCGACAGCGCGGCCGTAGTCGGGCCTGTCTCGACCTTCCATGATGCCCGGCTTTTCGCGGAACTGCCTGCGCACTTCCTCGACGATCGAGCTCGCGGCGCGACCCACGGCCGTCATGGCGATGCCGCCGAACAGATAAGGGATCAGGCCGCCGAAGATGAGGCCCGCGACGACATAGGGGTTGGAGAGATCGAAGGAGATCTGCCCGACATCGGCGAAGTAGGGATATTGCGCGGAATTGGCCGCGAAATATTGCAGGTCGTTGGAGTAGGCCGCAAACAGCACCAGCGCGCCGAGACCGGCCGAGCCGATCGCGTAGCCCTTGGTGACCGCCTTGGTGGTGTTGCCGACCGCATCGAGCGCATCGGTGACCTTGCGGACATCGGGCGGCAGATGCGACATTTCGGCGATGCCGCCGGCATTGTCGGTGACCGGGCCGAAGGCGTCGAGCGCCACGATCATGCCGGCCAGGCCGAGCATGGCGGTGACCGCGATGCCGGTGCCGAACAGTCCGCCGAGCTGATAGGTGGCGATGATGCCGCCGACGATGACGATCGCCGGCAGAGCGGTCGATTCCAGCGACACGGCGAGGCCCTGGATGACGTTGGTGCCGTGACCGGTGACCGAAGCCTGGGCGATCGAATTGACCGGGCGCTTGTTGGTGCCGGTATAGTATTCGGTGATGACCACGATCAGCGCCGTCACCACGAGGCCGACCAGGCCGCAAAGGAACAGGCTGGTTCCGCTGATCATCGCGCCTTCCTTGCCGAAGTCGCCCCAGCCGACGGTGAGCGACGTCGCCGCCGCGATGGCGACGACCGACAGGGCGCCGGTGGCGATCAGGCCCTTGTAGAGCGCGCCCATGATATTGTTGGACGGGCCGAGCTTGACGAAGAAGGTGCCGGCGATCGAGGTGAGGATCGATCCGGCGCAGATCGCGAGCGGATACATCATCGCGCTTTCAAGCGCCGGCGTGCCTGCGAAGAAGATCGCGGCCAGCACCATGGTCGCGACCACGGTGACGGCATAGGTTTCGAACAGGTCGGCCGCCATGCCGGCGCAATCGCCGACATTGTCGCCGACATTGTCGGCGATGGTGGCCGGGTTGCGCGGGTCATCTTCGGGGATGCCGGCTTCCACCTTGCCGACGAGGTCGCCGCCGACATCGGCGCCCTTGGTGAAGATGCCGCCGCCGAGGCGGGCGAAGATCGAGATCAGCGACGCGCCAAAGCCCAGCGACACCAGCGCGTCGATGACTTCGCGGCTGCCGTCCTCATGGCCGAGGACATCGGTCAGGATGAAGAAATAGACCGCCACGCCGAGCAGCGCGAGACCGGCGACGAGAAGGCCTGTGATCGCGCCCGACTTGAAGGCGATGTCGAGGCCGGCCGCCAGGCTGCGCGAGGCCGCCTGCGCCGTGCGCACATTGGCGCGCACAGACACATGCATGCCGATGAAACCCGCGGCGCCCGAAAGAACCGCGCCGATGAGAAAGCCGAAGGCCGCCGCGGCCGACAGCAGAAAAAAGGCAAGAATGAAAACGGCGACGCCGACAATGGCGATTGTGGTGTACTGACGCGTCAGATAAGCCTGCGCGCCTTCACGAATATAGCCTGCAATTTCCTGCATGCGAGCGTTGCCTTGATCGGCCGCGAGGACCGTCTGCGTCGCCCAGATCGCATAGGCCACGGACAGAAGTCCGCAAACTATGACGCCAAACATGATGCTCATTCCCAGTTTCCTCCACAGTGACGGCGGATGGGATATCCGCCGGCCAGGAAACGGGATCGACTACTCCCCTCGTCGGCCCCGCTCCTTTCGACCGGGGGAGAGTGCGGCGCGACTTTCTGGACGTCAAGGGTCCGGCGCGAGGCGAAGCTTCGAAAGAGAAAATTAATCCTTGGCGGAAAGCGCCGGGCGGCCCGTCCTGCCCTGGATCGCCAGCAGCGTCAGCCCGAGAATCGCCAGAGGCCAGACCGGGAGAATCATCGCGTCCCAGCCGAAACGGGCGAAGATCTGACCCGAGGCGAAGGACGACATGGCCACGGTGGTGAACAGGATGATGTCGTGATAGGCCTGCACCTTGTCGGCTTCGCTTGGACGATAGCTCGACGCGACGATCGCCGTGGAGCCGATGAAGCCGAAATTCCAGCCGAAGCCCAGCAGCACGAGCGCGCCCCAGAAATTCCACAGCTCGATGCCCATATGCGCGATGGCCGCGCACAGCATCAGGATGGCGAGCCCGCAGGCGACGATCTTTTCGGCGCCGAAGCGCTTGATCAATGCGCCGGTGACGAAGCTCGGCCCGAACATCGCCAGCACGTGAAACTGGATGCCGAGCGTGGAGTCATCCGTCGAATAGCCGCAGCCGACCACCATGGCCAGCGGCGCGCCCGTCATCATGAACGTCATCAACGCATAGGAGGAGACGCCGCAGAACATGCCAGTGAGGAAGCGCGGCTTCAGCACGATATCTGAAAGCGGTCGAGCCGGTTCGGCGTTCGGCGCATTCTTGTCATGCACCGGCGGCAGTTTGAGGAAGGCCAGAATGCAAGCAGCAAGGAGCCCCATCGGCGCGAAGGCGGCGAAGGCGCCGGCAAACAGCACCGGCTCGAACAAATCCTTGGCGGCGATGGCGATCTGCGGGCCCGCCACCGCCGAGACGATGCCGCCAGCGAGAATCCAGGAGATCGCCGAGCCCTTGTAGAAGGACGGCGACGCGTCGGCGGCGGCGAAACGAAACTTCTGGGTGAAGCCGCCCGAGACGCCTGTGAGCGCCAGTCCCGCCACCATCAGCCAGAAATTGCTCTGGAAGATCGCGACGGCGGCGATCAAGCCGCCGAAAGCCGTCAGGAGCGCGCCGATGATGAAACTGAGTTTGCGGGCGAGGTAACGCGACAAGATCGCCACCACGATTGTGCCGATTGACACGCCGATGTTGAAACCGGTCAGCGGGGCCGTGGCGAGGGACTTGTCGTCTCCGAGGATCTGATAGGCGGCAAGCCCGCCCATCGCAAAGGTGATCGGCGGCGCGGACCCCAGGATCGCCTGGGCGGCGGTGAGCAGAAACACATTGCGCCGGGCAAGGCCCAGTTCTTTTTCCAGACCTTCCACCGGCGCCATGGCTGACATCCCTATTCTTTACTTCTTGTCGATCCGCAGCTTGCGGGCGACGGCGTCGAGGACGGCGTTGACCAGCTTCGGCTCTTCTTCGGCGAAGAAGGCGTGGGCGATCTCGACATATTCGTTGACGATGACGGGCGTCGGCACATCCTTGCGCTCGATGATCTCGAAGACGCCGGCGCGCAGGATAGCTCGCAGCGTGGCGTCGAGCCGCGACAGCGGCCAGCCTTCGACGAGCGAATCCGCAATCACCGGATCGAGCGCGCGTTGATCGCGCACCACGCCCGCCACGATCGAGCGGAACCAGGACGGATCGGCCTTGAGATACTGATCGCCGTCGAGCTCCTGGCCGAGCCGGAAATTCTCGTATTCGGCCACGATTTCCAGCACGCCGGTTCCGGACAACTCCATCTGGTAGAGCGCCTGGACGGCGGCGAGGCGAGCGGCGCCGCGCTGATTGGCCGGCTTGACGTCCGGTGTCTGGTTATCGCTGGACATGGATCAGCCGCCGAACTTCTTCTTGAGATCGATCATGGTGAGCGCGGCGCGGGCCGCGAAGCCGCCCTTGTCCATGTCGGAACGGCGAGCGCGGGCCCAGGCCTGATCCTCGTTTTCGACGGTCAGGATGCCGTTGCCGATCGGCAGGCTTTCGCTGACCGTGAGATCCATGATGGCGCGGCAGGATTCGTTGGAGACGATGTCGAAATGGTAGGTCTCGCCGCGGATGACCATGGCGAGCGCGACGAAGCCGTCATACTCCGTGCCGCCGGCGTCGGCGCCGTCGAGCGCCATGGCGATGGCCGCGGGGATTTCGAGCGCGCCGGGAACGGTGACCACGTCATAGGTGGCGCCGGCTTCCTTCAGCGCTTCGGTCGCGCCTTCGAGAAGGGCGTCGGCCATGTCGTCATAGAAACGGGCTTCAACGATCAGCAGATGCGGATTGGACATTGTTTCCTCGGAATGGGGGCTTTGGCCGTCTCGCGGCGGATTTTTCCGGGTCAAACCACGACGGCGCGCGAATGGCAAGCAAATTCAGGTCGGCATCGCCAAACAGGAGAAAAACCGGCCTTCATTCCGCTCCGGGCTCGCCGTCCCAATAGTCGATGTCGCCGTCGCTGACGCGGATCCGGCGAAAGCCGGCCTTGCCGTCGGCGCCTTTAGCGCGCGCGAGGAACTTGCCGGAATCGGGATATTCGCAAATCTCCAGGTCAGCCATACTGGAGATGGCGAGGTAGCGCAGCGGCGTCTCGCCGGTGTTGATGATCTGATGCGCAGTCTCCGGCCCGCCCGCCGGCGCCGCGAGAACATCGCCGGCTCGGAAAGGATAGCGCTGTTCGCCGAAGCGATAGACGCCCTCGCCTTCGAGGATCACGAACATCTCGTCTTCGGCATGATGGTTGTGAAACGGACAGCCCGATTTGCCTGCGGGCACCTCCGAATAGCAGCAGCCGAGCGAGGTCAGGCCCATCAACGCGCCGAGACGGGCGTCCCGGGATCGGTAGAACTCGCCTTTGGCGAAGGGCTCGGTCCGTGCTTCGGCGAGCCGGACCACTGGATTGATGTCGGACATATATTCCTCTTTGCGCTGACAGCACCGGGCCGAGCCGGCGCGTAGAGACAATAGAACCGATGCAGCCGCGCGAGAAACCCTAATTTTTTATGAAACAATCAGGGAGTCAGATCGTTGGACCTTTGCAAACGAAAGATTTGCAGGAAACACGAAAGGAAACAGACATGGCGAAACTCACCAATCTCGTCCTCGCGTCCGCCCTGGCAATCGTCGTTCCGGCGGGAGCCGCAATGGCCGGCGACGCATCCAAGAGCTCCGAC
Source organism: Rhizobium sp. TRM95796 (assembly GCF_025779995.1). Classification (NCBI taxonomy): domain Bacteria; kingdom Pseudomonadati; phylum Pseudomonadota; class Alphaproteobacteria; order Hyphomicrobiales; family Rhizobiaceae; genus Rhizobium; species Rhizobium sp. TRM95796. The sequence goes on from NZ_JAOXHE010000002.1 coordinate 217,610, forward strand.
GGAGCCGGCAAGATGAACTCCGGTTCGTCGGTCAAAACCGGCCAGTCGCAGGGCTACAACGAGGAAGGCGTGATCGACCCGACCACCAGCGGTTCCGTCACCAACTCGACCAGCGGCGCAATGTCGGGCGGTACCATGCTCGGCGCGAGCGATCTCAACTCGTGGAGCGGCGAAAACGTCTCCGTCGTCAAGCTCGACACGATCACCGATGAAAGCCGCCGCAGCCATCTCGAAGGCGCCAACGGCGGAGCAGAACTCCAGTCGGCCATGACGTCGAACAGCGCGATCAAGAGCAAGCTCGACGCCCAGAACATCAACGCCGACGATGTGGTGGCCGCCGAACGCGGCGCCGACGGTCAGCTGATCGTCTATGTGCGCTGACGGCGCGCATAAAACCCACTCAGGGTCTTCATCGAGCCTCCGCTAATTTTGCGGGGGCTTTTTCGTGTCCGCGTCCCTTCTGGCGAGCGACGAGTTGCACCGAAGCCCCCTGACGTTGAAGAAATGCTGCGGCGTCGTAATTTTCAGGCTGCGCTCAGTCCTTGAACTCCGCAAGCCGCGCAGCATAACGGGCCATGGTGTCGACTTCGAGATTGAGCTTGTCGCCCGCCTTGCGGTCGCCCCAGGTGGTGACTTCCTGGGTGTGACGGATGATCAGCACGTCGAAATCAGTTCCATCCACCTTGTTGACGGTGAGCGAGGTTCCATCGAGCGCCACCGAACCTTTGGGCGCGATGAACTTGGCGTAATCGCGCGGCGCGCGGATGGTGTAGCGGGTGGCGTCGCCTTCCTGGGCAACCGCGATGATTTCGGCCATGGCGTCGACATGGCCCGAGACGATATGGCCGCCGAGTTCGTCGCCGATCTTCAGCGCCCGTTCGAGATTGAGCCGCGTTCCCACGCCCCAGACGCCGGCCGTGGTGAGCCGCAGCGCTTCTTCCCAGGCCTCGACCTCGTGCCAGGCTTCATTGGCGCCGGCGTCGGGCAGGAGCGTGACGGTAAGGCAGACGCCGGCATGGGCGATGGAAGCGCCGATCGCGATGGTCGCAGGATCGTAATGGGTGGCGACGCGCAGCCGAACGCCTTCATTGAGCGGGGTGACCTCGGTGATTTCGCCGATATCGGTGACGATGCCTGTGAACATGATGCCCCTCTTACGCCTCAGCGCGGATCTGATGTTTCGGCCCTGATATAGTCGGCCAGCCAGTCCGCGCCAAGCGGCTTGCGGGACCTGAGATGGAAGCTCGCGGGAACGGTCTGTTCGGTCAGCGGCGACGGCACGCCGCCCTCGCCCACGACAACCGGCGATGTGAACAGAAGAATGCGGTCGGCGAGGCCAGCGCCGAGAAAATCCGTCGCGACGCGCGCGCCGCCTTCGACGATCAGCGATGATATCCCGCGACGGCCGAGTTCATCGAGCAGCGCGCCCAGATCTGAGGCTTGCAAGACTTCGACGCCTGCATTTTCCAGCGCCGCGCGGCGGGCGGCGAGATCAGGGGCATCGGCTCGATTGGTGACGGCGATGACCGGCACGGCGCGCGCGGTGGTCGCCAGTCTGGAACCAAGGGGCAGTTCCAGTCGGCGGTCGAGAACCAGACGGATCGGCGAGCGATGCTCCTCGCCGGGAAGGCGGCAGGTAAGCTCGGGATCGTCGGCCATGGCCGTGCCGGAGCCCACCAGAATCGCGTCGCTTTCGGCGCGCAGCAGCTGGGAGCGGGCGCGGGCTTCCTTGCCGGTGATCGCCACCTGGCCCTCGCCGCGCCGGCCGATCATGCCGTCGGCCGATACTGCAAGCTTCAGAATCACTTGCGGACGTTTGTTGCGCTGGCGGTGGAGATAGGCTTCAAGCACCGCGTGAGCTTCGTCGGCGCCGACGCCCGAGACGACCTTTATGCCGGCCGCTTCTAGCATGGCGAGACCGCGTCCCGAGACCCGTTCGTCCGGATCGGTAATCGCCACAACGACGCGAGCGACGCCAGCCGCGATGAGGGCTTCGGCGCAAGGCGGAGTCTTGCCGTGATGCGAACAGGGTTCGAGCGTGACATAGGCAGTGGCGCCGCGCGCCTGCTCGCCGGCTTGCTTCAGGGCTTCGGTTTCGGCATGCGGGCGGCCCGAGGCGGCGGTGACGCCGCGACCGACGATCTCGCCATCGCGGACGATCACGCAGCCGACGGAGGGGTTGGAGCCGGTCAAACCGAGATGACGACGCGACAGCGCCGCCGCCTCGGACATAAAGCGCTGATCATCCGCCGGCGATGACATGGGTCAGCGGTCCTCGGCGGGATCGCGGGCGATCTTGGCGGTGATCTGGGCGATTGCGGCGGAAAAATCCTCGATATGGGTGAAATCGCGATAGACCGAGGCGTAACGCACGAAGGCCACGTCATCGAGGCTCTTCAGCGCCTCCAGCACCTGCAAGCCGAGATCCTCGGAGCTGATTTCGTTTTCGCCCGAGCTTTCGAGGCGTCGAATGATGCCGGAGACGGCGCGCTCGATGCGGTCGCGATCGACGGGCCGCTTGCGAAGCGCGATGTCGAAGGAGCGCACCAGTTTCTCGCGCTCGAACGGCGCCTTGCGGCCCGACTTCTTGACCACCATCAATTCGCGCAACTGCACGCGCTCGAAGGTGGTGAAGCGCCCGCCGCAATCGGGGCAGATGCGCCGGCGGCGGATCGAGGAGCCGTCCTCGGCAGGACGGGAATCCTTCACCTGCGTGTCTTCGGAATTGCAGAACGGGCAGCGCATGTCACTTCACTCATCATCTTGTGCGTCGGAGGCGACGCAGTCCCGAGATAGCGGTCCGAGCGCCCGGCGACAAGGGGCAAGCGCGACCAACGCGCAGGAAGCGGTGGTCAACACTGTGTGCAACGGACGCGGCCTCGTCGCCGATCACGCCGTCCAGACATCCGCCGCCTCGCTGCGTCCTTTGAGGACCAGGCCCTGATGAAACTGCATGCGGCTGCGATAGCCGTCTCGCATGGCCTGATCGCTCACCGCCTCCATGACGGCGCTGCTGAAGACGATGCGGCAGGACAGCGCGCGGGTGGCCGCTTCCAGCCGCGAGGCGACGTTGACGGTATCGCCGAGCATGGCGAACTCCATGCGCCTGTTGTTGCCGACATCCCCCAGGATGACCGGACCATAATGCACGCCGACGGACAGCCGGATCGGCTCCAGCCCGCGCCGGATCCGCCCTTCATTGAGAGCCACGATCCTGTCCTGCATGGCGAAGGCGGCGGCAATGGCGTTGCCGGCGTCATCGGGCGAGGTTTGCGGCGTGCCGAAGCTCGCCATCAGCCCGTCGCCCATGAATTTGTCGAGCGTGCCGTGATGGGAGAACACCTCTTCTTCGAGCGCCGCGTGAAAATCCCGGAGCATGGCGATGACGTCGTCCGGACTGCGCCCTTCGGCGAAGCGCGTGAAGCCGACGATATCGGCGAAGAGCACCGCGACATTCTGGGATCGCACGCCGCCCATCGGCTGATTTCTGTGCGCCAGCTCCTCGACCATCGACGGCGCGAAATAGCGGGAGAGATTGGCGCGTTCGGAGGCCAGGCCCGCCTGGCGGATGAGCAGCTTGCTCATCCGCTGCGATTTGAGGCCGAGAATATAGGCGACGAGCACAATCACCACCGCTTCCTGCACCCGATTGTGGAATTCGACGCTGTTGGGATCAAGCGTGGCGAAGACGCGGTCGTAGCCGACCAGCGCGCTCCTCACCCGGTCGGACAGTTCCGGATCGACCGTCCCGAACAGCATGACCGCGACCACGCCCGCCAGCCAGATCAGAGCAGCGGCCACACCGATGCTGTGGACCGTGCGCCAGCTGTAGGCCAGCGATCCCCCGGCCAGGAAAATGAAGAAATAGACGAAGCCGTCGAAGCGAAATTGAAAGGCTGTCGGCCACTGCTCGGCGGCGAAGGGGTTGGGAACCGTCAAGGTCAGCGTCAGGAGCAGAATATCGGCCATGATCAGCGCCATCTCGAGATGCGACTGGCCGACTTTGGCGACCCGCAGCTGCGCCATGCCGATCAGCACAAAGATGAGCAGCAGAACCTCGTAATAGAGCACCTCGACGCGAGGGTTGACGTAGACGAGCAGCACGGCGGTGATCGCAAGCGCGACGGTTCGCGCCCATGTGGCGATGCGCTGCCCCTCCATCTTTTCGATGCGCAGCGCTTCGGCGAGATGCGGATTGCTCGCGGCCATTTTCTCTTCGGCGATGCGCGTGTTCCACGGACGCTCGGCCCAGAGGGCGGACAGGCGCGTCCTCAAGGTCGGCCCGCGCGATGTGTTCAGTTCGATCGAATTCAGGTCCACGCTCGCCCCCTGTTTCAGGCAAGTCTAACATCCGCGCCCGAAGGCGTCATCTCACAGGCGAACCGGACATGAAAAAACCCTCCCCGCGAGCGGAGAGGGTTTGCGCAGTTCGACCTTCGCCGGACCGTCTTACATATAGGGATACATCGGGAAGCGGTTGGTGAGTTCAACCACCTTGCCGCGCACCGAGGCTTCGACGGCGGCGTTGCCTTCGTCGGAATTGGCGACCTTCAGGCCGTCAAGCACTTCGACGATCAGGTTGCCGATTTCCTTGAATTCGGCTTCCTTGAAGCCGCGGGTGGTGCCGGCCGGCGTGCCCAGGCGAACGCCCGAGGTGACGAAAGGCTTCTCCGGATCGAAGGGAATGCCATTCTTGTTGCAGGTCACATAGGCGCGGCCGAGAGCCGCCTCGGCGCGCTTGCCGGTGGCGTTCTTCTTGCGCAGATCGACCAGCATCAGATGGTTGTCGGTGCCGCCGGAGACGATGTCGAGATTGTGGCCGATCAGCGTCTCGGCCAGGGTCTTGGCGTTCTTGACCACCTGGGCGGCGTAGTCCTTGAATTCCGGCTTCAGCGCTTCCCCGAAGGCGACGGCCTTGGCGGCGATGACATGCATCAGCGGACCGCCCTGCAAGCCCGGGAAAACGGCCGAATTGAACTTCTTAGCCAGATCCTCGTCATTGGTGAGGATCATGCCGCCGCGCGGGCCGCGCAGCGACTTGTGGGTCGTCGAGGTCGCGACATGGCAATGCGGGAACGGCGACGGATGCTGGCCGCCCGCCACGAGGCCGGCGATATGGGCCATGTCGACCATCAGATAAGCGCCGACCGAATCGGCGATTTCGCGGAAGCGCTTCCAGTCCCAGATGCGGGAATAGGCGGTGCCGCCGGCGATGATCAGCTTGGGCTTGTGCTGCTCGGCCTTGCGGGCGACGTCTTCCATGTCGAGCTGGTGGTCTTCTTCACGCACGCCATAGGAGACGACGTTGAACCACTTGCCGGACATGTTGACCGGCGAGCCGTGGGTCAGGTGGCCACCCGAATTGAGGTCGAGGCCCATGAAGGTGTCGCCGGGCTGCAGGAGCGCCAGGAACACGGCCTGGTTCATCTGCGAACCGGAATTCGGCTGGACGTTGGCGAAGTTGACGCCGAACAGCTTCTTGGCGCGCTCGATGGCGAGTTCTTCTGCGATGTCGACGAACTGGCAGCCGCCGTAATAGCGCTTGCCCGGATAGCCTTCGGCATATTTGTTGGTCATGATCGAGCCCTGCGCCTCGAGAACGGCGCGGGAGACGATGTTTTCGGAGGCGATCAGTTCGATCTCATGGCGTTGACGGCCGAGTTCCTTCTCGATCGCGCCGAAGATATCGGGATCGGAATCGGCAAGACTACGGGTGAAAAAGGCGTCGTTCGCGCTCATGTCTGTCTCGTCTTTCTTGGGCTCGGGATGACCTTATACCGTCGTTCCGCCGGACCGGTTCATCGCCGGCGAGCCGCGGGTTTCGGGCTGCCACGGTCTTAGCGATTGCGGCGGGCCGGGGCAAGACGGATTGCGGCGGCGAATGCCATGCTTGCGCCGCAGCCGCCGCTCCGCGACGGTTTCGCGGCTTTCGCGACCGCCTTGACAGCAGGATCCTTTCCGCAAATGGTGCGCGCACTTTCATCCAGGGGATTTCCCGTGACGACAGACGCGCCTCCAAAAGCCCGCCGCATCGAAATCTTTTATTTCGACGCCGGCGGCGGCCATCGCAATGCGATGACGGCGCTGAGCAAGCTGATCGAGAAGACGCATTCGGATTGGACCGTCGTTCCCGTCGATCTGCAGAAGCTGCTCGAACCGATCGACCCCGTCCATCGGCTGACGCAGAAGATCACCGGCTCGCTCAAGAAGATCCTGCTTCCGGTCGCCCCTCGCCTGCCGATCGCGCCGATCCAGGCGCAGGACATCTACAACAATGCGCTCAAGCGCGGCGCAACGCGCGGGCTCGGCACGATCCTGCCGATCCTGCAGGGCTTCATCCGTCGCTTCTCCGCCGAGATCGAACGCCTGCTCGTCGAGCGCTGGCGGGTGGAGCCGCGGCCGGATCTGGTGATTTCGGTCATTCCCAACTTCAACCGCGTCATGCATCGGGCGCTGCAGACGGTCGACGCCTCCATTCCCTATCTCACCGTCATTACCGATCTGGTCGACGTGCCGCCGCATTTCTGGATGGAGGATCAGGCGCAGTCCATCGTTTGCGGGACGCCGAAAGCCGCTGATCAGGCCCGCGCGACAGGCTTCTATCGCGAGACGGATATCCACGAAGTCTCGGGCATGATCCTGAAGGAGCAATTCTACCTGCCGCCCGCCCCGCATGCGCTGACGCGCAGCGATCTCGGCCTTGCCGAGGGTCGTCCTACCGCGATGATCATGTTCGGCGGCAACGGCGCGCGACGGGCGACGATGACCATTCTCGAACAGCTCGACAAATCGCCTTCGGGCATCCAGTCGATCGTGATGTGCGGCAAGAACGCCGCGCTCAAGAAGGCGCTGCAGGGGCGGCCGAACTGCTGCGCCGTCGGCTTCGTGCAGACCGTGCCCGACTATCTCCGGCTCGCCGATTTCCTGATCGGCAAACCCGGCCCCGGCAGCATCAGCGAGGCTGTGCATCTCGGGCGCCCGGTGATCGTCGAAGGCAACGCCTCGACCATGCCGCAGGAGCGGCCCAATCTCGACTGGATCCGCGACAACGGCGTTGGATTGGTGGTCAAGAGTTTCAGGCGCGATCTTGCGGCCGCCGCAGAAGACATGCTGTTGCGGTTCGATGAGTTGAAAGCCAATATCAGTCGCAATATTCCCGAAAACAGGGCAGTATATGAAATCGTCGACATCATAGCGTCACTTATGCAAGACGTCGGCGACGAACGAAATGCTGCGCTCGAATCCGGTTTCGAGGCAGTGAGGCCAAGAAAAGATGGAACCGTTCCGGACACCGGACGTTGCGCTGACTAACTGGTGGGGCGGACATACTGACATCTGCATGACAACGGCATCCCTGCGCACATATTTGCGCCGACAAACGCACGACCTGCACCAGGAACTGGACCAAGGCATCGGATCGTTCGACAACGCCGAGCGCTACCGCGTCTATCTGCGCGGAGTCGGCGCATTCAGGGCGGTCGTGGAGCCGGCCATGCGGCGAGCTGGAGCCAGTGAGACGTTTGCCGGCTTTAAGCCGACATTCATCTATCACCATGCCGTGGCTGACATGCAGGATCTCGACATCGAACCGGTCGAACATCCTTGCAAGATTGACGCAGAAATCGCGCCGGCATCGATTCTCGGGGCAATGTATGTCATCGAAGGCTCCACACTCGGGGCGCGTCTGCTTTATAAGCGGGCACAGGATCTCGGATTCCGCGCCGACTGGGGCGCCCGTCACCTCCACGCCCAGACCAGCACGGACCGTTCCTGGTCCAAACTTCAGTCACTCCTCGATGCCTCCGATGAAAAAGATTGGCGCGCGGCGGCAAGCTCGGCAAAAACGATGTTCACGATCGCAATCCAGACCTTCAAGGCCGCACGCACATGATGCAGGTCGATCTCTCCAATTGCGATCGAGAACCGATCCACATTCCCGGCAGCATTCAGACACATGGCGCATTGATCGTGTGCGACGGCAATCTGGATGTCGTCAGCCGCCATTCGAGCAATGCCGTCGACATATTGCGGCTCAATGAGGATCGGCGCCTGTTGGGAAATCCTCTCGACCAGATCGTCGGCCGCGAAAACGGCCATCACTTCCGAAACGGCCTCGCCGCCGCGCAGATGACCAATCGCCCGGCGCTGTTCTTCGACATGGCCATCGGCGACGACCGTTTCGATGTCAGCATCCACCGCTCAGGCGAGGAGACGCTGATCGAGTTCGAACCGAAAGTCGTTCAACAGCGGCAACCGATCGACCTCATCCGCAGCATTACGAGCCGCATCGGCCAGCCCGATACCGTCGATGCGCTGGCGCGCAAGGCGGCGAGACTGATCCGGGCGACGCTGGGCTACGACCGGGTGATGATCTACCGCTTCGAACCGGAGGGATCGGGACAGGTCATCGCGGAGTCGAAGGCCGCGCATCTCGAGAGTTTCATGGGCCAGTTCTTTCCGGCCTCCGATATCCCGCAGCAGGCGCGCATCCTCTATCTCAAAAGCACGATCCGGATCATCTCCAATGCGGATGGCGCGCGTGCGCCGATCATTCAGGCCAATCGGCCGGATCTGGGCCCGCTCGACCTCTCTCTCGCGCATCTGCGCAGCGTCTCGCCCATCCATTGTGAGTATCTGCGCAATATGGGCGTCTCCGCCTCCATGTCGATCTCCATCATCATCGACGACGCGCTCTGGGGGCTCGTTGCCTGCCATCACTACTCGCCGAAATATCTCGACATGGCCGAACGCGCCGCAGTCGAGGTGTTTGGCGAACTCTTTTCGATCCAGCTGGACGTGCTGCGCCAGAAACGCCGGCTCATGGCCGCCAACACCACCCGCAAGGCTCTCGACCGCCTGTTGCAGGAAGCGCCCCTCCACACCGAACTGTTCGATCTCCTGCGCAATTACCTGGCCGATTTCGCCAGCATGATCCCGAGCGACGGAATGGCTCTGGTCATGAACGGCAGCCTTTGCACATATGGGCTCTGTCCCCCCGTCGAGACGATCCAGAACATTGCCTCGGCCGCAGGGGCGAGAGGCGGCTCTCGCGTCTGGAGCACACATATCGCCAGCGAGACGCTCGGCATCGAGCAGACGCCCCTGGCCGCCGGCGTGATGATGGTCCCGCTGTCGCAACACACCAGGGACTGCCTGCTGTTCTTCCGCCGCGAATTCGAACACACGCTGAACTGGGCGGGAAATCCCAACAAGGCCTATTCGAGCGGGCCGCTCGGCGAACGGCTCACGCCGCGCAAGAGCTTCGCGATCTGGAAAGAAACCGTCCGGCTCCAATCGCGGAAATGGACGGAAACACAGCATGAAGTCGGGGAAGTGATCAGGTCGGCCCTGGTCGAGATCGTGCTCCGACACAATGAGATCATCGCGGAGGAACGCGGTCGAGCCGACCTGCGTCAGCGTATGCTGAACGAAGAGCTCAACCATCGCGTCAAGAATATTCTCGCGGTGATCAAGTCGCTGATCGGCCAAGGGAGCTTCAACGCGTCTACGATCGAGGAGTATCTGGAAACGCTTCGCGGCCGGATACAAGCCCTGGCGGTCGCGCATGACCAGATCGTCCGTGGCGACGGCGGCGGTCTGATCCGCACCTTGTTGGCCGCCGAGCTCAAGCCCTATGACGAACAGAGCGCGACGGTGTCCTTGTCCGGCCCGGCCGTCTGGGTCGACAACAGCACCTATTCCGTCCTGGCGCTGGTCTTTCATGAACTCGCCACCAATGCGGCGAAATACGGCGCCTTGTCCGTCCCGTCCGGACAGCTCGCGGTGCGCTGGCAAATCGACCAGGACAACAATTGCGAGATATTCTGGGAAGAAAGCGGCGGACCCTATGTCATTCCGCCCACGCGCAAAGGCTTCGGCTCGGTTCTCATTTCCCGCAGCATTCCCCATGAACTCGGCGGCAAGGCGTCGCTCGACTATCTGCCGACCGGGCTGGAAGCAGAATTCATGATCCCCTCGCGGCACATCGCCCTGGCGGATCCGGCGAACGAAGAATCGGCGCCCCACCGAAGTGCGGGCGGACAGCCGAACCGAAAGTCCGCGCAACCGACCGATGTCGCCATCTTTCTCGTCGAAGATCAGATGTTGATTGCGATGGACGCGGAAATGATGCTGTCCACCGAAGGTCTCCGCAACTTTCGGACGGCGAGTTCGGTGACGGAAGCCCTGTCGATGCTGGACCGGTTTCATCCCACCGTGGCCGTGCTCGACGTCAACCTCGGCGACGAGACGTCGATCCCCATCGCGGCGGCGCTGAGGCGGATGAACGTTCCGTTCCTGTTCGCGACCGGTTACGGCGACGGCGGCGTGATTCCGGAGCAATTCCAGGACGTCCCAGTCATACGCAAGCCCTATGCGAGTTCTGAACTGGCGCAGGCGATCTTCGGCCTTCTCGATTGACCAAGGCACGCGCTCTATACGGCTGAGATCGCGTCAATCGGTACGGGCGCCGTCATTCCAACAAAAAAGTCCGACTGTCGCCAGTCGGACTTTGCAGTTCGAGTCCATGTATCGAACATGGAGACCGGATCAGTTGGCGACCACGGGCTCCTGGTTGAGGCCGGTCTGCAGCGCCAGTTCCTGAGCGCCGTCCATCTGGTAGATGTCGTCGCGGAACTGCACGATGCGGTCGCGGGCGGACCAGGCGGTCACATATTTGAAATAGATCGGCACTTCGCTCTGAAGCGGGATTGGATTGTTCTTGCCGGCCTTGATCGTCGCTTCGATCTGCTGGCGCGACCAGCCGGGCGTATCGCGCAGCAGCCAGGTCGTCAGGTCGCGGACGTTCTGGACGCGCACGCAGCCCGAAGATTCGAAGCGCGACAGCTTGTTGAACAGGCCCTGCTGCGGCGTGTCGTGCATATATTCGCCGTGCGGATTGTGAAACTCGATCTTGGTCGACGCCATGGCGTTGATCTTGCCCGGGTCCTGACGGAACATCAGGTTCGGGGCCTTGTCGGCGAACCAGTCGATTGTGGTCGGATCGACCTCCGTGCCCTGGCCATCGAACAGACGGATCTGGTTCTTGGTCAGATAGGTCGGGTCCTTGCGCATCAGCGGCACGATGTCCTTTTCGACGATCGAACGCGGCGCGGTCCAATAGGGATTGAGCGTGACCCGATAGATCTTGGAGTCGATGATATGAGTCGGACGGGTGATGCGGCCGACGATCGCGGTGTGACGCTGGGCGACGCGATTGTTCTCGACCGCCTCGATATAGGCGGCGGGAATGTTGACCATCACATAACGCTGACCGAGATCGGTGTTGATTTCCTGGACGCGCGCGAGATTGGTGCGCAACTGCATCAGCCGCATGTCGGCCGGCACGTTCATCGCCTTGATCGTGTATTGGCCGAGCACGCCGTCGAGCGGCAGGCCATGACGGGCCTGGAAGCGCTTGACGCCTTCTTCGACCAGCGAGTCGTAAGCCGACGTGACACCGGCGGTGCGCGACAGATCGCCCGAGATAATCAGGCGCTTGCGCAGATCGGCGACCGAAGGATCGCTGACGCCGAGCCGCAGCTTCTGGCCGGGATTGACCTGCGGCCATCCCCCGTTCGACACGATGGTCTCGTAATCGTAGACGGCCTGCTGGATATTGGCTGCGGCTTCCGGGCCGAAGATCGGATTGTTGGACATCACGGCGGCGGCGGTGCGCGACGCCTTGGCGTCGAACTGGTCGTCCCAATTGCCGCGACGCGGCGCATTGATGATCTCGTCGATCGCGACATCGGCCAAGGCGGGGCCCGCGACGGCCGCAGTTCCGGCAGCGGCGGCCGCGCCGAGGAACTTGCGTCGAGAGAGAGAGGCCAGATCGAACTTTTCAGACATTATTTCGCCTTCCGATGTCTCGTTTTCATTGCGCGCCGGGATGCGCGACGTAAAATCTCAACAAATGGGGATTGGCGGACGTTTTGCCTATTCGATGAAGCCTCAGCAACCTCAAATGAGACCGTGAACCGCTTTCGCCCCATTCGCGCCAGTCTGTGTGGCCGGGATGTCACGATATTGTGGCCGATTTGTGCCTCGGACAAATCAAGAAAACGTTAGCGGACGGAGCGGAAAGGCAGAAAAACCGGAAGCCGGGCGGCAGGGAATGCGCCCGGTTCCAGCCTGGAGATCTGAGACGACGCCTTAGAGGCGATACATGATCGAGTCGTTCCAGAAACGGTCGAGACGCTGCAGCAGCTTGTTCATCTGGCTGAACTCGTCCTGACCGATGCCGCCCACCTTGTGGATCGAGCCGACATGGCGGTGATAGAGCTTGGCGACCGTTTCGGCGATTTCCTGCCCCTTCGGCGTCAGGGAAATGCGGACCGAGCGGCGATCGACGCGGGAGCGCGAATGGTTGATGAAGCCGAGTTCGACCAGCTTCTTGACGTTGTAGGAAACGTTCGAGCCCATATAGTAGCCGCGCGAGCGCAGTTCGCCGGCGGTCAGTTCGGACGTGCCGATGTTGAACAGCAGCAGAGCCTGGACCGCGTTGATGTCGTCGCGGCCGGACCGGTCGAATTCGTCCTTGATGACGTCGAGCAGGCGACGATGCAGGCGCTCGACGAGATGGACGCTTTCGAGATAGAGATTGTGGATGACCTGGTCCTGAGTTTCCGCGACCGGGGCCTGAGCCTTGAGCTTGGTGTTCATTTTTCTGCCTCGCTGTTTGCCGGCGGTTCTTGTTTTTTTGATCCCGCCTTATGTCGCCAACTTAGCGAGCACCGATAAAATTCTACTTAAATCACATGCTTAACGGCCGGTTATGTTTACGTTTGCCTGTTTCAAGGTGAACATCAGCTTACCGAAGCGCGTTCAGCGCGCCTCGTTCACGGGCGGCTTCGTCAGCAGCGTCCACAGCCGCAAGAGCAGGTAGATCAGCGCGATCAGCGACACCAGCGCCACTTTCAGCGGGTCGATCTCGAAGGTTCCCGGCATCGCCTGCTGGAGGCCGATCTCCATGATCGCAGCGACGCCCCAGATGACCGGACCCCAGGCGCCGCGCAGCCAGAGGCCGACGGCGGCCACCGGATAGAGCACGGCGAGCGTGCCGCGCGCCGCCTTCATGTCGGCGTCGAGCAGATCGAACCGCCCCGCCCCGCCATGGTGATAGCCGATGAGATCCGCCCAGATCATCAGAGCGAACCACAGAGTTCCCAGCGCCACGAGCCTGAGAAAGATGGTCATCAAGAGGTCCGGCAGCGGCGGCCGGGGCGCTTGTATCGGCAGATCGGTCATGTCCCACAATTAGACGATGCCGCGGGGAAAGGCCAGCGGTCGGCTCGAACGCCGCGGACGATGCGCCGCAGACGAGACTGCGTCCTCGCTTTGCGCCCGGCCTGTCTTCGTGCTAACCCGCCTGCAAACGGAGATTTGAGAGGCGCCGCCATGACCGACAAGACCCACCTCGTCGACCACATCACCGGACATCGGCGCATGCGACGCAACCGCAAGGCCGACTGGTCGCGACGGCTGACCCAGGAGAATCGCCTGACGGTGGACGATCTGATCTGGCCGATCTTTCTGGTCGAGGGCGCTAGTATCGTCGAACCGATCGCGGCCATGCCCGGCGTCAACCGCCTGAGCGTCGACAAGGCGGTGGAGGCGGCGCAGATGGCCGCCGATCTCGGCATTCCCGCGCTGGCCACCTTCCCCAATATCGATCTCGACCTGCGCGACGATCACGGTTCGGAAGCGCTCAACGCCAACAACCTCATCAACCGCGCCACAGAAGCCATCAAGGCGAAGGTCGGCAATATCGGCGTCATCACCGACGTCGCGCTCGATCCCTTCACCAGCCACGGCCATGACGGCATCCTGCGCGACGGGGAAATCGTCAATGACGAGACGGTCGACCAGATCGTCAAGGCGGCCGTCGCCCAGGCCGACGCCGGTTCCGACATCATCGCGCCGTCGGACATGATGGACGGCCGCATCGGCGCCATCCGCAAGGGTCTCGACGCCGCCGGCCATCAGAATGTCGGCATCATGTCCTATGCCACGAAATTCGCTTCGGGCCATTACGGCCCCTATCGCGAGGCGATCTCCACCGCCGGCCTGCTGAAGGGCGACAAGAAGACCTATTACATCGACCCCGCCAACGGCGCCGAAGCCCTGCGCGACGCGGCCCTCGATGTGGAGGAAGGCGCCGACATGCTGATGGTCAAGCCGGGCCTGCCCTATCTCGACATCTGCTGGCGGATCAAGGAAGCCTTCGGCCTGCCGGTCTACGCCTATCAGGTCTCCGGCGAATATACGATGGTCAAGGCCGCCGCCGCCAATGGCTGGATCGACGGCGAGCGGGTGATGATGGAACAGCTGTTGTGCTTCAAGCGCGCCGGCTGCGACGGCGTCCTCACCTATTTCGCCGTGGACGCGGCGCGGATTCTCGCGAAATCCTGATCGGAGCGGCAGACGACGGGCAGATCCAGCAAGGCGACGGCGCCGCCGTCCGCATGGTCGGACAGCGTCAAGGCGCCGCCGTGGCGACGGGCGATGGTGGCGCAGATATGCAGGCCCAGTCCCATGCCTTGCGTATTGGCGCTGTTGGAGGCGCGGAAATACTTTTCCGTGAGCAGATGCCGTTCTGCCTCGGGCACGCCGATGCCCCAATCGGTCACCCTCAGGCTGAGCATCTCGCCGGATATCTCCGCATCGACATCCACCGGCGCCCCCGGCGGTGAAAATTTCAGCGCGTTCTCGACGAGGTTGGCGAGCGCCATGGCGAGAAGATCGGGGTCCACGACGATTTCCAGATCCCGCTCCGCCTCCCGGCGCTCGTAGCGGATCCGACGATCCGGAAAGGTGTCGCGCAGCATGGAAAACAAGGCGTCCATCGCCCTGGCGTAATCCTGACGCTTGAAGCGCGGTCGCGCCGAGGCGCCGTCTATCCGGCTGCGATGCAGGCTGACGTCGATCAGCTCCACCAGTCGTCCGATCGCGCGTTTGATGCGTTCGATCCGTTGTCGATTGCCGACGTCGTCGGGAGACAGGCCGCGGGCGATCGAGGCGACGCTGCTGGAGACCACCGCGAGCGGCGTGCGGTATTGATGCGAGATCACGTCGAGAAATCGGACCTGCTCGGCTTGCGCGTCACGCTCCGCCTTCAGAGCCGTTTCCGCTTCCTCCTTGGCCAGGCGCAACTCGGCAGTTCGCCGCTCCACCAGTTCGACCGCGGTTTTCTCAGCGGCGCGGGCGACGTCGAGCGCTCTGGCCTGGGCGACGGCGTGATCGCTTTCGGCCTGCCGGGTGCGGCGCGCCAGCGACAACTGCATGTAGAGAATGAAGAACAGAACCGCGATCTCGAAAGCGTAGTCGGACCAGTGCGTATAGGTGGACAATGCGGTCAGCCGTAGCGTCACCACCATCATGCCGATCAGCAGCGCCCCGAAAGCCGATGTCGCGATCCCTGCGCCCGGTTCGCGCTTGAAGGCCAGCCAGGCGTTGCCGAAGAAGCCGGCGGCGAAGACGATGACGGCGGAGACCATCACCAGCGGCGCGATCATCTGGTAGAGATCGATCACGGTGAGGAAGAAGGTGAAGACCGACAGGAGCGCCGAAAACAGCAGGGCTTTGGCGAGCCAGGGGAAGTGTTTCGCCGCCCTTGTCTGGCCGCGAACGAAAAGGCTCGCCATGCCCAGGCAGACGCTGCTCGAGGCGCCGCCGATCGCATCGACGACCACGCCTCCGCCGACGACCCACTCCTCGAACAGGAGGCCCTTGTAGCAGAACTCGTTGACCGCCAGAGCCAGGAGCGCCACGGCGTATTGCAGGAACAGCGTCTCTCTCAGACCGCGCCAGATCAGCAGGTTCGCCACGCCCGAAAAGACCAGCAACGCTTCGAAGGCGGCAAACCTGGCCGCGTCGAAAGCCGCCTGCTGGATCATGGTTTCGGCCGTGCGCAGCCAGCCGGTCACAGCGAGCGAACTGCTGGTGCGCACGCGAACGAGGATTTCGCTCGCGCCGACCGGCGCGGTCAGCGGCACGATATGGCTGGTGGCGACGACCGGCCGCAGTCGCCTCGGATGATGATCGCCGAGCATCACGGAAGCAAAATCTCGATTTCGCGCCGTCCAACCCGGATTCGGCGTGAACACCTCCACATCGTTGAGCACCATCGGCTTGAGCTCGAGAAAGAGCTTTCGCGACGTCAGGTCTCGGTTGTCGAGCAGGATGCGGACCCAGATCGTGTCGTTGCGATAGCCGAGCGCCAGCCCGCCGCCCGCCGGCCTGAAGCGAGCGGCGATTTCGGGCCTTTCCAGATCCGCGGGCGTCAGCCCGTGCGACGGATCGATCAGGAATTGCATGTCGTGGTCGATCGACAGCTGGGTGAACTGCTTGTCGATGGTCAAGGTTTCGGCGGCGAATGCGGCGGATGCGTAAATCAGCAGGGCCGTCAGGCTTCCGGCAAGACAGTTCGCAAATCTCATTGATTATTACGCCCCCAGAATTTATCTGTAAATTTTAGGGTTATCGCTCTCATTTCCCGGATATTGTTATGGCAAAAGTCATGATCGTGGAAGACGACATCGAGCTGCGCGACAGCCTGGTCGACTATCTCGGCGAATGCGGTCATGACGCGCAGGGTGTGGGCAATGCGATCGAATTTTACCAAACGCTCGCGCGAGACAATTTCGACGTCGTGATCCTCGACGTCAACCTTCCGCATTACGACGGACTGTCGGTCGCCGCGCATCTGTCCGAAACCAGCAACGCGGCCATCATCATCATGACGGTGCAGGGGGCGGTCGAGGATCGGGTGCGCGGCTACAGATCCGGCGCCGATCTCTACATGGTCAAGCCTGTGGACTGCGAAGAACTCGCCGCCGCCGTTGTGGCGCTTTCGAAAAAACGCCGAAAGACGGAGTCTCCGCCGTCTTCGGGCGGCGCGGCCTGGCGGCTCAGTCTCACCGATTTCCAGCTGTCGGCGCCGTCGGGCAAGCGGGTCGATCTCACGCGCAACGAGATGCGGGTGATGGAAATGGTCTCGGCTCAGGCGGGCGCGATCGTGCCTCGGGCGGAACTGATGCATTTCGTCAGCAAGGGCGCGATCGATCCGGACAGCCGCGCGCTGGACGCGGCGATCAGCCGGCTTCGCTCGAAGGTGCAGGCCGAATGCGGAATGACGCTGCCCCTGCAGACCGTCCAGAGCGCCGGCTTCGTTTTCGCCGGGACGATCCTCACCACCTGATCGGAGCCGCTTCGTCAGGGCGCATGGATCGACGCCGGCTTCTGACGGAGGATAGAGGCAATGGAATGGGCTGCGAGCGCCGCGAGAATGATCGCGCCGCCGACCAGCGTGGCCGTCGTGGGCGTTTCCAGGAAGATGAGCCAGACCCAGACCGGGGCCAGCACGGTTTCCAGGAGATAGAACATGCCCGACTCCGCCGCCGACAGATAGCGCGGACCAGTCGCCAGCGCCCAGAAGGCGAAGGGCGTCAGGATCAATCCGTTGAAGATGATCCAGCCGGGATGTTCGATGGTGAAGCCCACTTTCATGGAGACTGCGGCGCCGACGATGGCGGGAATGATCGCGGCGGCCAGCGGCGTAAAGCCGAAATCGAGGCGACTGGCGCGGCTGACTGTCAAGGCGCCCGCGATCGACAGCGCCGACAGCGCCGCCATGAGGTCGCCGAAGAGATGGCCGCTTTCCAGCCCGTCGCCGACGATGATCACCACGCCCATGGTCATCGCCGCCATCGCCGCCCAGGTCGACGCGTCGGGCCGCTCGCGCAGGAAGATCCAGGACAGGAGCGCGCCGAACATCGGGTTGAAGGCGAGGATGAACGCCACGTTCGCCGTGGACGTATTGAACACCGACAAAAGAAAGAAGATCGTCGACAAGCCGTAGAGACCCGCCACGAGCACGCCGCGCCAGTCGTGAAACAATGTGGGGCCGACGCCGCGCCTGGCCCGGATCACCGACCAGACGATGACCGCAACCAGCACTGTCAGAATGCTGCGGACGAACAGCAGCGCCCAGACGCCGCCTTCAGACAGCCGGAGAATGGGGATGTCGAAGGACAGAGCCAACCCGCCGAGAAAAGTAATGATCACGCCTTTGGCGTGCGGGCTCAGCGATTGAAATGGCATGGATTCTACCGGGCTTCGTTGGACGCAGGAGGCTCGTACAGCGTCCAGCCCTGATTGAGAAGGTGTTCCTGCGGCAGGAAGCGTGTCTTATAGGCCATCTTGCGCGAACCCTGGACCCAATAGCCGAGATAGACATGCGGCAGGCCCTTGGCCTGCGTCCGCCTAACGTGATCGAGGATCATGAAGGTCCCCAGCGATCGCGGCTCGAGATCGGGATCGTAGAACGAGTAGACCATCGACACGCCGTCGGCCATCATGTCGGTGAGCGCGACCGCCGCCAACTGGCCCGATGGCGGCGAACGCCAGCCGTCGCCTTCGGTCCTCAGCCGGTATTCGATGATCTTGGTGTGGACATGCGAATCTTCGACCATCATCGCGTAGTCGAGCACCGACATGTCGGACATGCCGCCCTGGGTGTGGCGGCTGTCGAGATATTTGCGAAACAGAGAAAACTGCTCGGTCGACGGTTCGGCGGGATATTCCCGGCCGACGAGATCCTCATTGCCCGCGAGCACCCGGCGCATCGAGCGGGTCGGGCGAAATTCGTCGGCGAGGATGCGAACCGAAACGCAGGCCCTGCAGCTTTCGCAGGCCGGACGATAGGCTATGTTCTGAGACCGGCGAAAGCCGCCCTGGGTGAGGATGTCGTTCATCTCCGGCGCGCGCTGACCGACCAGATGCGTGAACACCTTCCGCTCGACCTGCCCCTGCAGATAAGGGCATGAGGCAGGCGCCGTCATGAAGAACTGCGGGGATGGATGCGCCTGCGTGTTCATACTGCGTGAAGATTCTCACCATTTGCTCCGGCGCAGAAGATAGATCAGTTCGCCGGCTTGTAAAAGCGCAATCGTCGCGGGACGTTCCCGCCCTCAGTAGCGGGGCCCGCCCAGGCGGCTCGCCCGCACCAGAACCGTGCCGAGCGCGATGTCGTGCAGCAGGCGCTTGCGGTTGGTGAAGAGGCCCACCAGCAGGATGAGCGGCGTCAGGAACGAGTTCAACACCCAGAACAGGACGACATGCAGGAGACCGGTCGTGAAATCGATGCGGTTGCCGCTGTCGCTGACAAGCGTGAGGTCCATCACCCTCATGCCCGGCGTCGCCTGGGCGCGCGAGGACAGCGACAGGGCGAAATACAGGCCGGCGACGACGAAGAACAACACCGGAAACAGGTAGAAGGCGAGGCCCAGCGTCAGCACGCCGAGGATGAACACCAGCACGGCCGCCGGCAGCAGCAAGAGGCAGATCAGCGCATAGTCGACCACGAAAGCCAGCATACGCCGGCTCAACACGCCATCCAGGGCGGCGGTCGCATAGTCTCGGTCGAGGGCGTTGGTCATGAAAGCGGTCCTTTTCAGCGTTGCTGCTGATATGGGAGATCAGACCCGCGCCGGCAAGGACCTGCGGATCGGTCCGGCATCGATTTCCTCCGGCGACCGAAAGACCGGCCGCGTTCGTGATCGAGGCTCAGCCGGAGAATTTGCCCGATCTCGGGAAACCCTTGGGAACGGTGCGGCCGGCGGTGGCGCGGTCGGCCAACCATTCGGCCAGCTCGTCCTTTTTGCGGATGAAGTTGCGGCCGGCGCTGTCGTCCCAGGTGAGGCCGGCCTCGATGTCGAACACCCTGATGTCGGAGACGCCGCCGTCCTTGTAGCGCTGTAGACGAACGCCCTTGCCGCGGGTCATTTCCGGCAGTTGACTGATCGGGAACACCAGCATCTTGCGATTTTCGCCGACGATGGCGACATGATCGCCCTTGGCGTGCACCACGAGTTTCGCCTCGTCCGGCATGGCGACGTTGAGGATCTGCTTACCCTTGCGGGTGTTGGCGACGAGTTCGGACTCGTTGACCAGGAAACCGTAGCCCTGAACCGACGAGACGATCAGCTTGCGCGCGGAATCCAGCACGAAGGCGGTCAGCACGTCCTGATCGTTTTCCATGTCGATCATGATGCGCAGCGGCTCGCCATGGCCGCGGCCGCCCGGCAGTTTGTCGGCTCCCAGCGTGAAGGCCTTGCCGCCGGTGGTGAAGACGATGACCTTGTCCGTCGTCTGGGCGTGGAAGGCGATCTTGAGACTGTCGCCTTCCTTGAACTGCAGCGTCGAGAAATCGCCGAGATGGCCCTTGAGCGCTCGAATCCAGCCCTTTTCCGAGACGACGACGGTGACCGGCTCCTTCTCGATCAGGGCCTGTTCGATGGCTTCCAGATCGGTCGAGGGCGCGTCGGCGAAATCGGTGCGGCGGCGGCCAAGCGGGGTGGCCTTGGCGAATTTCTTCTTCACCTCGCCGATATCCCAGGCGACCGTCTGCCATTGCTTCTCTTCGGAGGCCAGCAGCGCCTCGATGCCGGCCTTCTCCGCCGTCAGCCCGTCGAACTCCTTGCGGATCTCGAATTCCTCGAGCTTGCGCAGCGAGCGGAGCCGCATATTGAGGATCGATTCCGCCTGCAGATCGGTCAGGCTGAAAGTCGACATCAGAACGGCCTTCGGCTCGTCCTCCTCGCGGATGATGCGGATCACCTCGTCGAGATTGAGATAGGCGATCAGGTAGCCGCCCAGCACTTCCAGCCGGCGCTCGATCTCGGCCAGGCGATGGCGTGAGCGGCGCACCAGCACTTCGCGGCGATGGGCGAGCCATTCGGTCAGCACGTCCTTGAGCGACATGACCCTGGGCACCTTGCCCATGGACAGCACGTTCATGTTCAACGACACGCGGCTTTCGAGTTCGGTCAGCCGGAACATCGATTCCATCAGCAGCGACGCATCGACCGTCCGGCTCTTGGGCACGAGCACGATCCGCACGTCCTCCGCGGATTCGTCGCGGACATCTTCCAGAAGCGGCAGTTTGCGGGCGATCAGCAGTTCGGCGATCTTTTCGATCAACCGCGACTTCTGCACCTGATAGGGAATTTCGGTGATGACGATCTGGTAGCCGCCGCGCCCCAGATCTTCCTGGCTCCACTTGGCGCGGACGCGGAAACCGCCCCTGCCCGTCTCATAGGCGTCGAGAATGCTGGCCCGGCTTTCGATGATGGTCCCGCCGGTCGGCAGGTCGGGCCCGGGCATCAATTCGACCAGATCGGCGACGGTGGCCTCCGGATTCTTGATCAGATGCAGGGCTGCGTCGCAGATCTCGTGAACATTGTGCGGCGGAATATTCGTCGCCATGCCGACCGCGATGCCGGAGGAACCGTTGGCCAGCAGGTTCGGGAAGGCGCCGGGAAGAACGATCGGCTCTTCGTCTTCCTCGTTGTAGGTCGGACGAAAGTCGACCGCGTCCTCGCCGATGCCTTCGAGCAATAGCGCGGCGACATCGGTCATGCGGGCTTCGGTGTAGCGCATGGCGGCCGGATTATCGCCGTCGATATTGCCGAAATTGCCCTGGCCGTCGACGATGGGGTAGCGGATGGCGAAATCCTGCGCCAGGCGCACCATCGCGTCATAGATCGCCTGGTCGCCATGCGGATGGAATTTACCCATGACGTCGCCGACGATGCGGGCGCATTTTTTATAGGCGGTGTTGGGGCGCACGCCCATTTCGCTCATGGCGTGGATGATGCGGCGATGCACGGGCTTGAGGCCGTCGCGCACGTCGGGCAGCGCGCGGTGCATGATGGTCGACAAGGCGTAGGCGAGATAGCGCTCTTCCAGCGCTGTCCGCAAATCGATCGGCTGAATGTCGTCCCCGCCGCCCGGCGGCAAATCGCTCTTACCCATGGCTTCTGTCTAGACCGGATAAGGCGGCAGGAGCAAGAAGCGCAGGCGATTGGGCTGTGGACAGCGGCCAGGCGACGTCCAGAAATAAAGCAACGCCTAATGTATTCGAACGATCGATCTCGTGTCTCTCTGGTTGCAATTTTCCGCTCCGACGACTAATCCTGCCCCTCGTCGGAAGCGGTGCTTTCGATGATGTTCGAACGCCGCCGGAATCCGTGACGGGTTTTTTACACGGACGCATGACGACGATCGGCATCGCATCGATCATTCATGGAGCAGTTATGCGTCGCTTAATTAAAACCGTCCTCGCCGCGGCCACTTTCATCGCCGCGGGTTTTGCCGCCCAGGCCGAGGATTACAAGGTTCCGGCCAACAAGACGTCGGGCCTCACCTTCTTCTACGTCTATTCCGAATTGAATTGCGCCTTCGGCAGCAAGCCCACGTTCAAGGTGCTGACCGAGCCCAAGCACGGCAAGATCTTTTCCAAATGGATGAAGCTGAACCTGACCGACGTTCCCAAGAACTGCAAGGGTCGGCCGGTTTACGGCACGGCGATCTTCTACACGCCGGACAAGGGATATCGCGGCAAAGACTATGCCCGCGTCGGTATCGGCAAGACCGAGATTCCGCTGACTCAGGTCTATAACAGCCGCGCGATGTTCATCAACATCACGGTGGAATGAAGCCATATCCGAGCGGCGGGCCGATACTCGGGGATCGTCCGCCGCATCATTTTAGATCTTCCTATTTGGGCGCCTGCGCATTAACCTCGGCGTCAACGGCGTTGCCGGGATTTAAGAGCCGCTTCGCGCCTTTGCCGCGGAAGCGCCCTTTTTGTCATCGCAAGTCGAATAATTCCGTCGGCCGCTTCGTTCAGACGCCAGGACCATCGGTTCCGCCGACCGGTTAGTGACCAAACCATGAAAGGGAGTTTCATGAACCGCCAACGCCTCATTGGCCTGCTTCTCGCCGGCGCATCGTTCACTGCGCTCGCGCACAACGCCTATGCCCTCGACGGTCAGGAAATCGTCACGAACTTCAACAAGCTCACCTCGGCGAATGGCGTGACGCTCTCGGCCGAGGGAACGGAGGTCGATGGCGACACCGTCACCCTCACAGGCGCGAAACTCACTGTTTCGGCAGCCACGACCCAGGAGCCGAACGACACCGTGCTGCCGCTCGGCGACGTGACGCTCGAAGGCGTCACCGAAGAGGAAGGCAATTATACGATCGAGAAAGCGAGCTTCGCGGATATCGACGTCAAGGAAAAGGAAGGCGGCGTCACCGCCAAGGACATCTATCTCGAAGGTCTCTACCTTCCCGCCAATGCGGAGCCCGGCTCGCTCGATTCGCTGATGATGCCGGAGACCGTGCATATCGGCGCGGTCGTGGTGACCGACAAGGGCAAGGAAGTCGCGAGCCTCGCTGAGGTGACGGCGAATTACACTCTGTCGGACGACGAGTCCAAGATCGACATGGACGCTTCCGTCAGCGGCATCAAGATCGACGCCTCCTCGGCTCCCGATCCCAAGGCGCAGGACACGATCAAGGCGCTCGGCCTTGAAACCATCTCGGGCGACATCACCATGAAGGCCGACTGGACATTGGCCGACGGCAAGATGAACTTGACGGAATACGCCTTCGATTTCGACAATGTCGGCCGTCTCGACGTCACCTTCTCGATGTCGGGCTATACGCTCGATTTCGTCAAGAACATGCAGGAAGCCCTGAAGGCCGCCGAGGCGAACCCGAATAAGGAAGCCGGCCAGCAGGCGCTGGGCATGGCCATGCTCGGCCTGATGCAGCAGTTGAGCTATAACGGCGCCTCGATCCGCTTCGAAGACGCCGGCATCACCGCCAAGGCGCTGGACTATGCCGGCAAGCAGCAGGGCGTCGACGGCAAGCAGTTCGCCCAGTCGCTCAAAGGCATGGCGCCGATGATGCTGGCGCAACTCAACATTCCGGATCTGCAGGCGCAGATCTCCTCGGCGATCAACGCCTATCTCGACGATCCCAAGAGCATCGAGGTCTCCGCGACGCCGGGGCAGCCGTTGCCCGTCCCGCAGATCATGGGCGCGGCGATGGGCAATCCCGCCGATCTCGCCAAGACCCTGAATGTCCAGGTCAAGGCCAACGCCGAATAAGCCGCAAACAGAAAGGGCGCCGAAACCGGCGCCCTTTCCACATCGAGATTTCGAAGGATTAGTCCTTCTTCGCCGGCGGGATCACCCGCAGCGACAGTTCCATCAACTGCTTGGGCGTGGCGGCCGACGGCGCGTTCATCAGCAGATCCTGCGCCTGCTGGTTCATCGGGAACAGCGTGATTTCGCGCAGGTTCTTGGCGCCGACCAAGAGCATGACCACGCGGTCGATGCCGAAGGCGCAGCCGCCATGCGGAGGCGCGCCATACTGGAAGGCGCGATACATGCCGCCGAAGCGCTCTTCGACATCCGCCTGGCTGAGCCCGACCATTTCGAACGCCTTGACCATAAGTTCCGGCGACTGGTTACGGATCGACCCCGAGGCGATTTCGAAACCGTTGCAGACCGCATCGTACTGATAGGCCTTGATCGTGAGCGGATCCTGGCTTTCCAGCGCTTCGAGCCCGCCCTGCGGCATAGAGAACGGGTTGTGGGCGAAATCGATCTTCTTGTCTTCCTCGCTCCATTCGAAGAAGGGGAAGTCGACGATCCAGCACAGTTCATAGCGGTCGCGATCGACGAGGTTGAGTTCCTCGCCGGCGCGGGTGCGGGCTTCACCGGCAAATTTGTAGAACTTGGCGGGCTCGCCGGCCACGAAGAAGCAGGCGTCGCCCGCTTCAAGGCCGAGCTGGGCGCGTACGGCGTCGGTGCGTTCTTCGCCGATATTCTTGGCGAGCGGGCCGGAGCCTGCGGTCTTGCCGTCTTCTTCCTTCCAGAAGATATAGCCGAGGCCGGGCTGACCCAGCGACTGCGCCCAGGCGTTCATGCGGTCGCAGAAGGCGCGGGAGCCGCCGGTCTTGGCCGGGATCGCCCAGACTTCGACCTTTGGGTTGGACGCGATCATGTTGGCGAACACCTTAAAGCCGGAGCCGGCGAAATGTTCGGTGACGTTCTGCATTTCGATCGGGTTGCGCAGGTCGGGCTTGTCGGAGCCGTATTTGCGGATCGCGACGTCATAGGGGATCATCGGCCAGTTCTTGGTGACCGGTTTGCCGTCGGCGAATTTTTCAAACACTTCGGTGATCAGCGGACCCATCGTGTTCCAGATGTCTTCCTGGGTCACGAAGCTCATTTCGACGTCGAGCTGGTAAAATTCGCCCGGCAGGCGGTCGGCGCGCGGGTCTTCGTCACGGAAGCAGGGAGCGATCTGGAAATAGCGGTCGAAACCCGCCACCATCAACAGCTGCTTGTACTGCTGCGGCGCCTGCGGCAGGGCGAAGAACTGGCCGGGATGGATGCGGCTCGGCACGAGGAAGTCGCGCGCGCCTTCCGGCGACGAGGCGGTCAGGATGGGCGTGGTATATTCGGTGAAGCCGGCCGAGGACATGCGCGCGCGCATGTCGGCGATGATCTGGGTGCGCTTGACGATGTTCTTGTGCAGCGTATCGCGGCGCAGATCGAGGAAACGGTATTTCAGGCGGATGTCTTCGGGATATTCGAGCTCTCCGAACACGGGAAGCGGCAATTCCTTGGCGGCGGAGAGAACTTCGATCTCCTGCGCGTAAAGCTCGATCTCGCCGGTGGCCATGTTCTTGTTGACGGTGTCGTCCGACCGCGCCTTGACGCTCCCGTCGATGCGGATGACCCATTCGCCGCGGACTTTCTCCGCCGCCGCAAAAGCCGGGGAATCGGGATCGACCACGACCTGGGTCATGCCGTAGTGATCGCGCAGATCGATGAACAGCACGCCGCCGTGATCGCGGACACGATGCACCCAGCCGGAAAGGCGGACGGTCGATCCGACGTCGGTTTTACGGAGGGCGGCGCAAGTGTGGCTGCGATAGCGGTGCATGGTCTGATCCTGCATTCTTGTCTTGGGGCAATCCGCGAAAGACGCGGATTCTCGGGCTTTGGAATCCGGCGGGACAAGCGCATGACGCGCCGGATTTGTCAAGGCTGATGGGCGGCCGGCGGTCATGGCGAACTGACCAGGCAAGGTTGTAGAGCCTGATCGAATCTGTCTAGCCTCGTCGCGAGACCAACGGAACGGGAGCGCCATGATGGCGAAGGTCACATATTTTTCCGCCCTCGGCGATCGAGCCTCGCTCACGGACTTCTATGACGAAGAGTCGTTGAAGCTCAACTCCGTCGGTTCGACCAAGCTCGTCTTCGAGGATGAGAACGGCGCGCAGATGATCCTCACCGGCGCCAAGTTCGAGGAGAACGGCAAAGGCGACATCGTCAAGGGAACGGTCACCGGCGCGAAATTTCTCGATGCGGACGGCGATACGCTCTATCAGTTCAGCGACGTCTCCGTCAAAGCCAAGACGATCTATGACGCCTTCGATCTGTCAAACGACATGAAGCGGATCATGCATGGGCTGATGTCCGGCGACGACATCGTGACGGGCACCGACGGAGCAGACTATGTCTGGGGCTTCCTCGGCAACGACACGCTGAACGGCGGCGCCGGCGACGACATGCTCTACGGCCATGGCGGCAAGGACAAGCTCTTGGGGGGAGCCGGCAAGGACACGTTGCACGGCTATGACGGCGCCGATCAGTTGAACGGCGGAGCGGGCGTCGACACCGTCTATGGCTACGAAGGCGGCGACGCGATCTCCGGCGATGACGGCGACGACACGCTCTACGGCGACTCCGGCAATGACAGGCTGTTCGGCGGAAACGACGATGATGCCCTCGACGGCGGTGACGGCGCCGATACGCTGAGCGGCGGCGGCGGCGACGACATTCTTTCCGGGGGCACGGGCAACGACAGGCTGTCCGGCGGCGCAGGCGAGGACATTTTCGAATTCGCCAGCGGCGGCGGCAAGGACACGATTTCCGATTTCGACCACGTAGGTTCGGAACACGATCTGATCTATCTGGACTCTTATCTCTATGCGGGGATGAAGAGGACGGAGGACGGCGACGATGTCGTCCTGACGCTGGCGTCCGGCGAGCAACTGATTCTCCAGGATATGGACAAGTCCGATCTCGACAGGGACCTGTTCGAGCTGTTTTGATCCGAGCGCCGATCCCGCGCCGAAGGCTGCTGTTTCTCTATGGAAACAGAAGGCCGGTGAGGTCGAACAGCGCCGCCCTCGGCTCGCAGGGCCCCTCTTCGCCCAGCGGAAACTTCCCGTCGATCGCGAGATGCGAATAACCGTGGATCTGCGACCATACGAGCTGCTCGATGCTCGCGCGGCCCTCCGGCGTGTCCATTCCCCGGATCACCGCAACGGGGCGGCATATGTCGCTCAGGAGACTGCGCGGGCCGGTCGCCGCCTCGACGAGCTCCGCATCCGACCAATCCAACCGGTCGGCGCTGAACATCAGGCGAAACAGATGCGGCTGGCCGACCGCGAAATTCAGATAGCCGCGCGTCGCCGCGCGCAACTGGTCCGCCGGGGCAGGCGGCGAAGCCTGCATTTCCGAACGCATCGATGCGCCGAAGCGTCGAAATCCCTCGACTGCAAGCCCGTTCAGCAAGTGGCGCAGGGTGGGGAAATGATGGTCGGGGGCGGCGTGAGACACGCCCGCCCGGGCGGCGATCTTGCGCAGGGACAGACCTTCGATCCCTCCCTCTTCCAGCAAGCCGAGCGCCTCGATGACCAGCGTCTGCCGGAGATCGCCATGATGGTATCGTTTGTTCCTGACCATGGCTCTCCATAGCGCGGTCGGCAAGCTCCTGTCAAAACTGATCTTGACAACGCCAAGATTCATGCACAAGTTTAATCTTGGCGGCGACAAGATCGGAGGCGAGCGGATGAATTTCGATACGGTGTTCTCTCTGGCGAGCGGAGCGGCCATGGCCGGGTGGCTCGTCCTGACGCTCGCGCCTCGCGCGCCGATCGTGATGACCGCGATCCGCGGCGGATTGATCGCGGGTTTGTCGCTGGCCTACGCTCTACTGATCTTCGTCTACTTCTTTCGCATCGAGGGCGGCGGCTTCGGATCGATCGGCGAAGTCCGGTCGCTGTTTCTCAACGATGCCGGCCTGACGGCCGGCTGGATCCACTATCTGGCGTTCGACCTGTTCGTCGGCCTCTGGATCGCGACGGAGGCGGATCGCCTGGGCTGGAGCCGCATCTTTCAGGTCCCGATCCTATTGGCGACCTTCATGTTCGGACCGATCGGCCTGCTGATTTTCCTGATCGTCCGCCGATCCGAGACGGTGACATCCGCAATCCTCGACAAGGCAATGAGAACATGACGTCCTTTTCCATGGTTCGGGCCGCCCCGACAATTCCGCAGACGATCGCCGAGGGCGATCTCTATCGACGCCCGCTGGCTCTTGCGATCGGCCTGCAACTGGCTCTGGCCGCGCCCAGCCTGATTGCGCTGGGCTTCGACGACAGGCTTCTGAATGGAGTCAGCATCTGGATCAAACCGCTCAAATTCCAGGCATCGCTCATCATGCTCCTGGCGACGCTCCTATGGCTCGCGCCGATCGTCGCAAACCAAGCCCGGGCAAGCCGGTTTTTCCGGATCGCGGCCTCGACGGCGGCGCTGACGTCGACGGCGGAGATCCTCTATATCACCCTGCAAGCCGCGCGCGGACGAGCATCCCATTTCAACGACCAGACCGCCTTCGAGGCCGCCGCCTACAGCGTCATGGGGGTCGGCGCGGCGCTGCTGGTGCTGAGTTGCCTGGTGATCGGCGTCTACATACTGCGGCGCCCCAGGCCCGACGTCGGAGCGGGGCTGCGATATGGCGCCGGTTGGGGATTGGCGGCGGGCTCGGTTCTGACCCTGGTCACCGCCTTCGTTCTCGCAAGCGGTCAGATCGACGGGCCCGGTCACTGGGTCGGCGGCGTGCGCAGCGATGCCGGCGGCCTTTTCCTGTTCGGCTGGTCGCGCACGGGCGGCGATCTGCGCGTTCCGCATTTCTTCGCCACGCATATCATGCAGGCGCTTCCCCTCGCCGGCCTGCTGCTGGATCGCTTTGCGCCGAAGCAGGCGCGGATCGGCGTCATCCTGACATTGTTCGCGAGCATCGCGCTCGTCGGCGCGACCTTCGTCCAGGCGGTCGATGGGGCGCCGTTTCCGTGACGTCGACGCCTGGATAGAGACGACGCCGTCATGGCGACAGCGGGCCTACGGTTCGATGTCCATCGAGAAATCAGGCGCGTTTCGGGACAAAGATGTTCACGGAGGCCCGCCGTCGTCGCCGAAGGGTTGATTTCCCTGTCCGGAAGCTGTGAATAGACACTCTGCTTCCACTGCGTCGCGCCTGTATTCTTCATGGATTTCCGTTAAATGCTCATCATTTCCGACAGCGCCGAACTCGCCAAAGCCTGCGAAACCTTCGCGAAAAGCGATTATGTGACCGTAGACACGGAATTCCTTCGGGAAACCACCTTCTGGCCGCAACTCTGCCTGATCCAGCTTTCCGGCCCGGAGCTGGACGCGATCGTCGATCCCCTGGCGCCCGGTCTCGATCTCGCGCCGTTCTTCAGGCTCATGGCTGATTCCGGCGTCACCAAAGTGTTCCACGCCGCCCGGCAGGATATCGAAATCATCTACAACCGGGGCGGATTGATCCCGCATCCGCTGTTCGATACGCAGGTCGCCGCCATGGTCTGCGGCTTCGGCGACTCCGCATCGTATGACAGCCTGGTGCAGAAGATCTGCAATGTTCAGCTCGACAAATCCTCGCGCTTCACCGACTGGAGCCATCGGCCGCTCAGCGACAAGCAACTGGATTACGCGATCGCCGACGTCACGCATCTGAAGGACGTCTATCTGCATCTCAAGGGTCAGCTCGAGCGCGAAAATCGTTCGGAATGGCTGGCGGAAGAGATGTCGATCCTCGAATCTCCAGAGACATACGACCTCCATCCCGACAATGCCTGGCAGCGGCTCAGGATGCGCATTCGCAAGCCCATCGAGTTGCAGATCCTCATGAACCTCGCGGCCTGGCGCGAGCGCGAGGCGCGCAGCCGCGACGTGCCGCGCGGCCGCGTCCTCAAAGACGAGGCGATATTCGAGATCGCCCAGCAGGCGCCGAAGGACAGCGAGGCGCTGGGACGGCTGCGGACCATTCCGAAGGGCTACGAACGCTCGCAGACGGGCGGGGCGATTCTCGGAGCCGTGAATGCCGCGCTCGCCCTTCCCAAGTCCGATCTGCCGAAGCTGCCCAAGCAGCAGGCCCTGCCCGAAGGCAACGGTTCGGCCGTCGAGCTCCTCAAAGTGCTGCTCAAGCTGACGGCGGAGAAGCATGGCGTGGCGGCGAAGATCATCGCCTCTTCCGACGATCTCGACATGATCGCAGCCAAGGGCGAAGAGGCCGATGTCGCGGCGCTCAAAGGCTGGAGGCGCGACCTGTTCGGTCTGCCGGCGCTGAAATTGATCCGTGGAGAACTGGCGTTGCGGTTCGTCAATCGCAGCGTCGACGTGGTCGATCTCGCAACGGACTGAATGTCCGAGACGCAAAGACGCCGCCGCGAGGCATCGCGGCGGCGTCTTTGCTTTTTGATGATCAGAACTGGAAGTCGCTGGCGTCGATATCCTTGCTCTTCACGCCTTCGAGGAAGATCGAGTCCCCATTGGCGAATTCAAGTTCGACGCCCTTCTTCGTGGAAGACATGTCGATATCGTCGAAATCAAACTTCCGTCCGTAGCCGTTGACTTCGATCTGTTCGTGGTCGGAGCCCTTCGCGTCGAAGTCGGTGATCACGTCTTCGCCGTCGCCCTTGTTGAAGACGAATGTGTCAACGCCGCCCTCGCCGCTCAGTTCGTCGTCGCCCTCGCCGCCTTCGATGACGTTGTCACCCGAATTTCCGACAATCACGTTGTCGGCGACGTTGCCGGCGCCCTTGATGTCGCCTTTGCCGACGAGATAGAGGTCTTCGACCAGCTTGAATTTCTCGATGCTGAAGGAGACCGACGTTTCGACCGTGTCATGGCCCTTCTTGTCGGTTTCGATCACGGAGTCCTTGGCGTTGTCGACGATGTAGGTGTCGTCGCCCGCGCCGCCGGACATTCTGTCGGCGCCGCGATCGCCGTCGATCACGTTGTCGCCGGAGTTGCCGGTGAGATTGTCGTCCTTGCGTCCGCCGACGAGGTTTTCGATGTTGTCGAACTTGGCGAGGCTGACCGAGCCGGATCCGATCACGGTGTCGACGCCGCCGCCCTTGCCGGCCGCTTCCTTGATGGTTTCACCGCCGGTGACATAGTAGCTGTCGTCGCCGGATCCGCCGATCAGCACATCCTTGCCGCCATTGCCGTCCAGCGTATCGTTGCCCGCGCCGGCATCGAGCGTGTTGGCGCCCGACGAGCCGGTCAAGTCGTCGTTCGACTTGCCGCCGGTGAGGTTTTCCACGTTCTTATAGTCGGAAAGATCGAGTTTGCCGGAACCGACGACCGTGTCGTCGCCTGCGTTCTTGTCTTCCTGAACGCCGTCCTTGGACGTGACATAATAGACGTCGTCGCCATTGCCGCCGACGAAGATTTCCTTGCCGGCGCTGCCGGCCAGTTCGTTGTCCTTGTCGTTGCCGACGATCTGGACGGTTTCGCCGTTGAGATAGGCGGCCAGCGTCTTGTTGCTCTTGATGTCGGCGCTCGACAGATCGAGGCCGGAGATCGTGTAGGTTTCGACGCCCTTCTCGTAATAGGTCAGGGACGAGACGGAGACCAGAAGCTTGTCGTAGTCGAGCTTCTCGAGCGCTTTAGCGCTGAACTTTCCCGTGAGTTCGATTGCGGCGTCGGCTTCCTTGCCCTTTTCTTCGACCAGGATAGTGGCGGTGATCACGCCCTTGGATTCGCCTTTCAGTTCGACCTTGGAAGGGACATGCGCGTTGGTGTCCCAAATCTCCTTCATATCGATGCCGGACAGATCGAAATCGTAATTGCCAGCTTTGTCCCCGATAGTCACCTTGATCATTGTAGCCCCCTCAGGTGTTGATCCGATGAGGAGGTTCTAGCTTAGAAGTGTTAGATTTTTGCTCAGAAGCATGCTTACCCGAAACTGAAAAAAGCGAGCCGAATAAGTAGGTTAACAGACGATTTCCAATAATGGCGCAAATTCGTGCCGATATGAAACGCTCGTTTCACCCGGCGTGAAAAGGCGGTAACAACCAATTGAGAACGAATGCGTGAAGTCCGCAAAGATCAGCCGAAGCGGAAGCCGAGCTTCTTGCCGGTGAGCTTGGAAAGCTGGGCGAGACGGCCATCCAGCCGCTCTCCGGCAAATTCCTCGAATTCGGCGGGCGCCACGAATTCCAGATCGAGACCCTTGGACGGGTCGACGGGCTTTTCCAGTCTCAGGCGCGGGACGACGCCCGGCATCGAGGCGGAGAAGAGATAGAGAACCCGCAGCATGCCGCCGAGCAGCTTCGCCAGCCAGAGAAGTCGCGGCGTGGCCATAGCGGCGAGTTCGCCGGTCGCGCTGTCGTCGTTCAATCCTTCGAAGCGATAGTAATTCGCCAGGCCGAGATAGCCCCGCCCGGCATGGGTGATGCCGATGAAGGAGGAATGCGCGATGATGTTAAGCGCCTGCAGACCGCGATAATCGGGATGGGCGCGCCAGCTGATGTCGGCGAGCAGGCAGGCGGCGCGGCGATAGCGCGCTTCCTCCCTGGTTTCGGACACGCCGAACAGCGGCAGCATGCGGCCCGTCCAGTCGGCGAGTTCGCGCGCATGTTCGGGCGAGCGGGCGCGCAACACGGCCAGTTCGTCGGCGGCCGACACCAGAGGATCAAGGATCTTCACATGGTTGGGCAGGAGCGAATAAAGATAGCCTTCGCGCACGCCTTGCGCCGAAAAGGAAATCGAGGCCGGCTTCATGACGCTGATCACTTCCCGCATGGCGATCGCGCCATAGGGGAGAAGCGCGCGACGGCTGCGGGACACCGCCTGATAGGCCGGCTCCTTCTGCTCCTTGTTGCGGATCACGGCTTCCAGGAAGCTCATCGCCTCCTGAAACGGCATACGGTAATCCTGCACCATGTGCAGCGGATATTTGTTGAGCTCCATATGCAGCTTGGCGATGCTGCGCCAGGTGCCGCCGACAGCATAGAAGGTGCGGCCCTCCCCTTCCTTCAGGAAAGGCACGGCGCGCACCAGTTTACGCGCATAGGCCTGGGCGCGCGGCAGGTCGCCGCCGGAGAATTCGGACAGGCGGATGCCGCCCAGCGGCATGGTCAATCCCTGGCCGTAATCCGCGCCCCTGACATTGATGAGCTCCAGCGAGCCGCCGCCGAGATCGCCGACGATGCCGTCGGCGTCGAAATAGCCGCTGATGATGCCGAGCGCTGAAAACTGCGCTTCTTCCTCGCCGGTCAGCACCCGCACGCGGCAGCCGAGAATGGCTTCGGCCTTGGCGATGAAATCGGGGCCGTTGGCGGCCTCGCGCGCGGCGGCGGTCGCCAGCGCATACATGGTGCGCGCCCGCGCCTGCTTCGAGAGCGCCTTGAAGCGATGCAAAGCCGTCAGCGCCCGTTCGACGCTGCCCGGATCCATATTCCCGGTCTGTGCGATGCCCTTGCCGAGGCCGCACATGACCTTTTCGTTGAACAGCATGGCCGGGGCGCGGTTCATGCCCTCATAGATCACGAGGCGGATGGAATTCGAGCCGATATCGACGATGGAAACAGGCACGATGCCGGGCAAACGCCCTTGGGCTTCAGACTCAACCATGAAAATCCGGTATTACTTCCTGCCGGAAGGCAACCTGCCGGCGATCAGTTTTGGCGCGCTCGACTTCAGGGATTCTCCGCGGCCAGACAGGCTCGGATTGGTCATGAAGTAGACCTGCGCGTTGAACGGCTCGTCTCCGTCGCGCACTTCACAGCGCTTGGAGGTACCATCGGGAAGTATCTCGTAGGACTGCTGGTTGTCAATGATGTTGGCCAGCATGATCTGGGAGAGCACCTGCTCATGCACAGTCTTGTTGATGAGCGGCACCAGCGTTTCCACGCGGCGATCGAGATTGCGCGGCATCATGTCGGCGGAGCCGATATAGACCAGCGCCTTTTCATGCGGCAGGCCATAGCCGTTGCCGAAGCAGAAGATGCGGCTGTGCTCCAGGAAGCGGCCGACGATCGAGCGCACCCAGATATTGTCCGAGAGGCCCTCGACTTGCGGACGCAGGCAGCAGATGCCGCGCACCACCAGCTCGACCTTCACGCCGGCGGCGGAAGCGTCATAGAGCGCATCGATGATGTCGGGATCGACCAGCGAGTTCATTTTCATCCAGATCGACGCCGGACGGCCTGCTTTGGCGTGTTCGATCTCTTCGTGGATATGCTGAAGGATGCGCGGACGCAGCGTGGTCGGCGACATCGCGAGCTTCATCCCCGCCTCCGGCTCGCCATAGCCAGTGATGAAGTTGAAGATGTTGGCCATGTCGTGCGCCATCACCGGATTGCAGGTGAAGAAGCTCAAGTCGGTATAGATCTTGGCGGTGACCGGGTGATAGTTGCCGGTGCCGAGATGGCAATAGGTGCGCAGGCGATTGTCCTCGCGGCGGACGACCATGCTCATCTTGGCGTGAGTCTTCAATTCGATGAAGCCGAACACCACCTGCACGCCGGCGCGCTCCAGGTCGCGGGCCCAGCGGATATTGGCCTCCTCGTCGAAGCGCGCCTTGAGTTCGACCAGCGCGGTGACGGACTTGCCGGCTTCGGCGGCGTCCATCAGGGCGCGCACGATCGGGCTGTCGTTGGAGGTGCGGTAGAGCGTCTGCTTGATGGCGACGACGTCGGGATCGCGCGCCGCCTGGATCAGGAACTGCACCACCACGTCGAAGCTTTCATAGGGGTGGTGGACGATCATGTCCTTTTCGCGGATCGCCGCGAAGCAATCGCCGGCATGTTCGCGCACCCGCTCCGGGAAACGAGCATTGTATGGGGCGAAGCGCAGATCTTCACGCGGGGCCTTGGCAATCTCGGAAAGTGTGTTGAGCGCGAGGAAGCCCGGCAGGACCGCGATGCGGTTTTCCGGCACGCCGAGCTCGTGGGTCACGAACTGGCGGAGCGACTGCGGCATCTCGGAATCGGTCTCGATGCGGATCACAGAGCCGCGGCGGCGGCGCTTCAGCGCGCTTTCAAAGAAGCGCACCAGATCTTCGGCTTCTTCCTCGACTTCAATATCGCTGTCGCGGATGATCCGGAACGTGCCCGATCCCTCGACTTTATAGCCGGGAAACAGCTTGTTGATGAACAGCAGCACCGTGTCTTCGAGCGTGATATAACGCAGCGCGCCATCCTTGTCGGGCAGCCGGATGAAGCGGTCGAGCGCCTGCGGCAGGCGGATCAGCGCCGTCATCGGCTCCTTGCCCGACAGGCTGGAGAGTTGCAGCCCCATCGAGAAGCCGAGATTGGGGATGAACGGGAACGGATGGGCCGGGTCGATGCAGAGCGGCGTCAGCACCGGAAACAGCGACTCGTCGAATTCCTTCTCCAGCCATTTGCGGTCTTCCTTGGACACCGCGCCGGGACGGACGATCAGGATGTCCTCGCGCGCCAAATATTGCTGGAGCACGGCCAGCGCCGCCTGCTGCTCCATCTGCAGATTGTTGATTTCCTTGAGGATCGCGTCGAGTTGTTCGCCCGGGGTCTTGCCGTCCGGGCTCTTGATGGCGACGCCGGCGCGCACCTGGCCTTCGAGACCGGCGACGCGGACCATGAAGAATTCGTCGAGATTGTTGGCCGAAATCGACAGGAAGCGGACCCGCTCGAGCAGCGGATGGTTGGTGTTCAGCGTTTCCTCGAGAACGCGACGGTTGAACTGCAGCCAGGAAAATTCCCGGTTGATGAAGCGCTCGTCGCTTTGGCGGAGCGGATTGGCGGGCGCATCCATGGCGATTGCGTGGGCTTCCGTCTCGTTTGCTTCGGGCGCGCTGATGTTCATGAATTCAATCCGTTCTCTGGATGGCGTCGGGGCATTTGTGAGCCGGGACTATTACAGAATGACGACAGTTCCGTGACAGTCAAGCGTCGCCAGCCTCGCCCTTCAGAACCTCCGCGGCGAGCGCGCGGGACAGCTTGACGCCACGCGCCAGAGCCAGCCGATCGAGTTTGTCGACGATGCTCTGCGCGGCCGCGAGCGACCGCTCCATGCGGCCGACGATATAGGCCGCGAGCTTCTCGTCGATCATCAATTGCCGATCGGCGAACAGTTTGTAGAGCACCTGCGTCAGCAGCGCGTCGTCGGGCGGACCGATCTCGACCAGGGTCGCGGCCTTGAGCCGCGACATCAGGTCCGGCAGCGTCACGCCCCAGGCCGTGGGACGGACGCGCGCGGTGATCAGAAGGCTCTGTCCATGCGCGCGCGCGGCGTTGATGATGTGGAACAGCAGCGTCTGGTCATACGCGTTGCGGTCGGCGTCCTCGACCAGCACCGGGCCGATTTCAGCCAGGCGCACCGCGTCGTCGACAGTCTCGTCGGCCAGGCGGGCGGCGGACGCCGTCTTTCGCCAGATTTCGGCCAGATGCGTTTTGCCCGAACCCGGCGGCCCCGCGAGGACGACCACCGGCGAAGGCCAATCCGGCCAGCGATCGATCAGCGCGGCCGCGGCGCTCAACGGGCTGGAAACAACCAGATCGTCCCGGCCCTGCGCCGCCTCGTGCGAGAAGCTCAGCGGCAATTGTTCGGGTTTCCGTGCGTCGGAAGCGGTCATGTCATCTCTCTGGCGGAGGAAGAACTCCGGCGCGTTCGCTTGCGCCGATCCGTGCGCCATAGCCGTGATAGAGGTCGCTTTCAAGATAGCGCGAGATGGCGTAGCGGACGAGCACGGCGATCGAGGCCGAGGCCGGCACGGCCACCATCAGTCCGACGAAGCCGAACAGGGCGCCGAAGGCCAGCAACGCGAACATCAGCCAGACCGGATGCAGGCCGACCTTTTCGCCGATCAGCTTGGGCTGCAGGATGTAGCCGTCGATGAACTGGCCGATGAAGAAGATGCCGCCGATCAACAGGACCCACGGATAATCCGGCCAGAACTGCACCAGCGCCACGCCTACCGACAGGAAGAAGCCCAGCAGTGACCCGAGATAGGGAATGAAGGAGACGACGCCCGAGACGATGCCGATCAACAGGCCGAAATTCAGCCCGACCAGCGTGAGGCTGCCGCCGTAGAAGATCGCGAGGATCAGGCAGATCGATCCCTGGCCGCGCACGAAGCCGGCGATCGCATCGTCCATCTCGCTCGCCAGCCGCCGAACCGTATGCGACCAGTCGCGCGGCACCCAGTTGTCGACCTTGGCGACCATCTTGTCCCAATCGAGCAGGATGTAGAAAGCGACGACGGGGGTGATGACGAGCAGCGAGAGGATGTCGACCAGCGCCTTGCCCGACGCCCAGATCTGCACCACGAGACCGCCGATGAAGCTCGCGCCCTCGCCGACATAGCGGGAGAAATTCTGCTTCACGGTGGCGAGCTGGCTCTTCAGCCAGGCCGGCGCATAATGGGAGTCCGCGTCCGCCACCAATTGCTGCAACTGGGTCAGGTAACCCGGAACCTTCTGCGCGAAATCGGACGCCTGCGAGGCCAGGAGCGGGATCACGACGATCAGGCCGACGATCAGCAGCAGCACGAAGAAAATCAGGATGAGCGCCGTGGCGGCCATTCGGCTCAGCCCTCTGCGCTCCAGCCAGTCGGCGACCGGATCGAGAAAATAGGCGAGCGCCATCCCGGCCACGAAAGGCAGCAGGATCGAGGAAAAAAGGTAGAGAAAGCCGATGAACAATGCGAGCACGAGCGACCAGAACAGGATCTGACGCTTCAGGCTCTGGCCGGAAATATGGGTGGTCATCATCGCCTCGGTCCTTCCGCGCTGCACGCCTTCAGGGAATAGGCAGATGCGGCGGAACGGTCAAGCTGGGCCGATGGCGGATGCGCCCAGCCCGCTAGTGAGCAACCCGGTTGCGGCCGTTCATCTTGGCCTGGTAGAGCAGGCCGTCGGCGCGGCGAAGCGCCTGATCCACCGCGTTCTCTCCCGACCAACATTGGGCGAGGCCGATGCTGACGGTGATCCTGACAGGCGCGCCGCCTGCCTCGATCTCGAGCTCTTCGGTGGCGGCGCGGATGCGTTCGGCGACCTCGATCGCCTTGTCGAGCGTGACGGAGCGAAGGAAGACGCAAAATTCCTCGCCGCCCAGACGGGCGACCACATCCCGCCCCCGCACGACCCCGTGACAGCAGCGGGCGAAGGCTTCCAGCGCCAGATCGCCCACCGCATGGCCATGCAGGTCGTTGAGCTGCTTGAAGTGGTCGATGTCCAGCATCAATACGACATGCTTCGCTTCGTCGCCGCCGTCGATCGACAGAATCTCGGATGTCTGCTCGAAGAAGGAGCGGCGATTGAGCAGGCCGGTCAACGGATCGATTTCCGCCAGTTTCTGCATGCGCTGGGCGTAGAGTCTCTCGGCGGTGACATCGAGATAGAGATTCAGATGAAAATGCCCGATGGCGCGATGGCGGAACTGGATGCGTCGCGTTTCCCCGCTAGCAGTCCTCACATCGAGATCGAAGGGCGTCATCTCGCGGTTTTCACGGCGCGCGGCGGCGATCTCGTCTTCCCATTTCTGCCGCGCCATGGCGCGATAATCGGGATCCGGATAAGCGAGTCGCCACCAGTCCTCGGCATCCTCCAACTGGTCCAAGTCATAGCCGAACATCTGCTTGAAGCCCGAATTGACGAACTGGACCTCGTCGCGAAGAGTCGCCACTTCGAAACCCAGCGGCAGCCAGTTCAGAAGCTCCATGAGATTCAACTGCCAATTCACCATGCCGAGCGTGTCGGACGGCGGGGCGTCGCGAAAACTATAGAGACGCAGATCGCGCCCTTCGACGCGGACCGAACTGACATGGGTGACCAGAAGGCGCTCCTTGTCGTCCAGCACGGACTTGATGATGAACGGCTCGCTGATCGCGCCGTTTTGAGGAATCGACCAGATCTGCGTCAGAAGCAGGCTGGCGGCGACGCCGATCAGTTCGTCGATCAAGCGCCCAACCGGGGACGGCGAGCCGGGAATGAAAAAGTTATGCGCGGTCTTGTTGCAGAAACTGACGGTGCGGGACCCTTTTTCAGCGACCAGGACCGGGCCGCCCATGCAATCGATCCAGAATTGCAGCTGGCTTGCGGTCTGATCAGGAGACGCCTCCGCCGTTGCGACATCCGCTGAAGCGGGGTCGAATGCGCGCTTTACCTGAGCCATCCGTCATCGCCTTCCCTGCCCTGCTGCGTCATCGCCGCAGGTTGTTCTACGCAGACTATAAGCGCGTTGGTAACAAAATCGTTTATTTTGTCGCTCTTATTTAATGAATTTATCACATTCAGGCCGCGACCGGATTCAAAGCTCGTCCGGCTCAAGGCGGCGCAACAGATCAGATAGCGGGAAGGAACAGGCCCTCGACGGGGCGCATGCTTTCCGCAAAAGCTCCCCGGTGGCTCTTGGTCGGATGAAACCAACAGATAATCGCGTCTGGAACCGGCTCGTTCCTTGAAATTCTGGGCTGTCCATGCCATTGGCCGCCTTATTTCCTTATCTCACCGGAGAGAGCGATGAGCGAACATGGCAAAA
The DNA here is from genome assembly GCF_025779995.1 of Rhizobium sp. TRM95796. Lineage (NCBI taxonomy): Bacteria > Pseudomonadati > Pseudomonadota > Alphaproteobacteria > Hyphomicrobiales > Rhizobiaceae > Rhizobium > Rhizobium sp. TRM95796. Next base: position 257,098 of record NZ_JAOXHE010000002.1, read on the forward strand.
ATGGCCTGACCTATTCGGATGCAGGGGTCGATATCGACGCCGGCAATCTGATGGTCGAGAAAATCAAGCCGCTCGTGCGCTCCACCCGCCGCCCCGGCGCGGATGTCGAAATCGGCGGCTTCGGCGGCCTGTTCGATCTCAAGGCGGCCGGCTTCAACGATCCCATTCTGGTGGCGGCAAATGATGGCGTCGGCACCAAGCTGAAAGTGGCGATCGAGGCCGGCAAGCATGACACTGTCGGCGTCGATCTGGTCGCCATGTGCGTCAACGATCTCGTGGTGCAAGCGGCAGAGCCGCTGTTGTTTCTCGATTATTTCGCCACCGGCAAGCTCGATCCCGACCAGGGCGCCGCGATCGTCGCCGGCATCGCCGAAGGCTGCCGCCAGGCCGGCTGCGCGCTGATCGGCGGCGAAACGGCTGAAATGCCCGGCATGTATCGCGAAGGCGACTACGATCTCGCAGGCTTCGCCGTCGGCGCCGCCGAGCGCGGCGAATTGCTGCCCAAGGCGGATGCGGCCGAAGGCGACGTCATTCTCGGCCTCGCCTCCTCGGGCGTTCACTCCAACGGCTATTCGCTGGTGCGCAAGATCGTCGAACTCTCCGGCCTCGGCTGGGACGCGCAAGCGCCGTTCGACGCAGAGAAGACGCTCGGCGAAGCGCTGCTCGAGCCGACCAAAATCTATGTGAAGCCGCTGCTCAAGGCGATCCGCGAGACCGGCGCGATCAAGGCGCTCGCCCATATCACCGGCGGCGGCTTCCCGGAAAACATTCCGCGCGTGCTGCCCAAGACCTTGGCCGCCGAAATCGACCTCGCCGCCATCCCGGTCAAGCCGGTGTTCAAATGGCTGGCCAGCGTGGGCGGCGTGGCCGAGCGCGAGATGCTGCGCACCTTCAATTGCGGCGTCGGCATGGTGCTGGTGGTCGCACCCGATCAGGCCGACGCGGTGGCGGACGTCCTGACTGCCGAAGGTGAAACCGTCGTTCGCCTCGGCCGCATGATTGCCCGCACCGAGGGCGCGGCCGGCGTCGCCTATCAGGGCAGTCTCGGCCTATGATCAAACAGCGCGGCGTGATCTTCATTTCGGGCAGCGGCTCCAACATGGTCGCGCTGCTCGAGGCGGCGCGCGATGCCCATTACCCGGTGGACTTCGTCGCCGTGATCTCCGACAAAGCAGAAGCTGGCGGCATCGCCAAGGCGGAAGCGCTGGGCGTCACGACCCATGTGTTCGAGCGCAAGGGCTATGGCTCCAAGGCCGAGCATGAGGCGGCGATCCTCGCTCGTCTCGCCGAGATCGCGCCTGATGTCATCTGCCTCGCCGGCTATATGCGCCTGCTGTCGGCCGGTTTCATCGCCGCCTATGAGGGGCGCATCCTCAATATCCACCCTTCCCTGCTGCCGCTGTTTCCGGGCCTTCACACCCATCAGCGCGCCATCGAGGCCGGCATGAAGGTGTCGGGCTGCACGGTGCATATCGTCACCCCAGGCATGGACGAGGGCCCGGCGCTGGCGCAGGGCGTCGCCCCGATCCTCGCGGGTGACACGCCGGACGGCTTGGCGGCGCGGGTGCTGAAGGTGGAGCATGAGATCTACAAGGCTGCGGTGGCGAAGTTTGCGGGCGGCGTGGTCGAGACCAACGCGGAATCGCGGCTGATGTCGTTCGGGTGAGGTCTGCGGGTCTTCTAGCTGTGTTTATGGTGAGAGGAGCCGTCACGCGACGTGCAAAAACCTCTCCTCCGTCATGCTCGGGCTTGTCCCGAGCATCTGCAACGCTTTGATATTGTTCGATGTCTTAGATCCTCGGCACAAGGCCGAGGATGACGGCGATGAAGGTGTGCGCCGCCGCTGTCTCCGCCCGAACATTCCCTAAAATTCTCCCCATTCTCCTAACCCGCCCTCAACCCCATCGGATCGACCGAGAGCGCCGTTAAGCCTGCCTTAACGCGCCTCGCCCTGAATGAGCGCTGAATGAACCGGCGGCGCTGATGTCGAATTTGCGGAAGAAATATTATCTGGTCCTCACCAAGCGCCAGGAGCGGCTGGCGATCCTCGGCGGCGTGCTGCTGCTCGCGCCGATCCTGGCGCTGACGGGCCTGTGGATCAACAATGCGCTGACGCTCTCGCGGTTGGGTCAGGCCATGGAGGCGCGGGCGGACGCCTGGAAGGGGGACGCCGCCGCCATCGACCGGCAGGTGACGCCGGCGAGCCTCAAGGACCCGATCAAGCGCAACGCCTATCGACTGGTCAACGGCCATGGCGAGTTGCTGCCAGAGCGGCGGGTGATCGTCACGGTGCAGGTTCCCATCGGGTTGAAGAAGACCGGCGCCGACCGGCCTCGCGATCTCGCACAGCTTGCCGATGAGGCCGCCGCGCGAACCCAGGAGATGGCGGAGCGCGAATGCGCGCTGATGCTCGGACCGCTTGCCGCTGAGTGCATGCCGGTGGCCGCGACCGGCCGACGCATCGGCGCCAATACCTTCGAATATCAATTACAGCTCGCGTTCCGCGAGGCGCAGCCTTTTGGCAAGCGCGACCGCGACGGCCGCTACGATTTTGCGCTGACGCGGTCGACGCCCGGTTCGGAATATATGCGCAAGCGCTTCTATTTTGCGGAAGCCGACCGGCAGCGGCAGAAAATCTATGCGGCCGCGGCCGACGCCTGTAAAGTGATCCGCAAGCGCCAGGGCAATTGCAGCATCACGGCGCTGTCCGTCGCCTCGAAACTCGATCCCGGCACGCCGATGGCGCGGCTCGCGGCGTCGGCGGCCTATGCGAGCCTGGTTCCCACCATGAAGCTGGCGGACAACGGCGCGCCCTGAGGCGTCAAAGGCCGTATTTCATCACCGCCCATTGCAGCAGCATGATCGTCTTGCCGTCGGCGATCTTGCCGGCTGCGATCATCTCGAACGCGTCCTTCAGCGGCACTTCGAGGATCTCGATATCCTCGCCTTCTTCTTCCAGACCTCCGCCCTCGCCCTGTCTCTGGGTCACATCGATTTCGGCGGCGAAGAAGGAGACGCGCTCGGTCAGCGTCCCCGGCGACATATAGGCGTCGTAGAGATAATCGGCGCGGTCGATGCGGTAGCCGGTCTCCTCCATCGCCTCGCGGATAATCGCGCTCAGGGGATCATCGCCGTCGAGCAGGCCGGCGGGCGTCTCGATCAGCCAGCCGTCATCGCCGTTCAGCACCGGCGGCACGCGCAATTGCCGGACCAGGATCACGCTTTTGCGGGCGGGATCGTAGAGCAGGATGGTGGCGGCGTTGCCATGATCATGGATCTCGCGGCTCAGCGTCTGGCGGCCGCCCTTCAGCGTCTCATGCTCGACGGTCAGCCGTTGCAGATGCACGAAGCGCTTGTAGAGCGTCTCCGATGTGAGAATATCGACCTTGCGGGAAGGCTTAGCGTCCATGTCGTCTGCCCTTGTCCATCACGATCCTCCCGCGACCGGCTTTACATGAAACGGGTCGCGGGAAAAGGCCTACTTGTGCAGCCAGACCCGGTTGTCATGCAGGCCGACGCCGCCGAAGGGGGCGACATTGTCGGCGCCCGTCAGCACGTTGACGCCTTCGCCGTCGAGATGCGCCTTGTTGGGCCAGAGCCCCTCGACGATCAGCACACCCGGCTTGGTGGTCTCGGTCACCCGCGCATGGATGCGGATCGAACCTCGGTCATTGCCGATCGTGACGATGTCGCCGGCCTGGATGTCGAGCGCCAGGGCGTCGGCGGGCGCGATCATCACTTCCGGGCGGCCTTCCTTTTCCCGCGATGTGCGGGTTTCGGTGAAGCTCGAATTGAGAAAGTTGCGGGCCGGCGGCGTGGCGAGGCGGAAAGGATGCGCCTCATCCACCTCCTCAATGACGGGACAGTAATCCGGAAATTCCGGCAGCCGGTCATAGGGGCCGAGCAGGCCGATGGAATCCGGCGGCCGCACAGAGCCCTTCTGCCCCACCCAATCCGGCCGGAAGCGAAACTTGCCGTCGGGATGGGCGAAACCGTCGAGATAATGAGCGGTGCGGAAATCCGGCTGGCGGTCGAACCAGCGGTCATTGAGGAGATCGTCATAGCTGGGCAGGCCGGGAACCGAGAGGATGCGCTCGATATGCGCGCGTTCGCTCATGCCGAAGCCCGGCTGGTCGGCGACGCCAAGACGCTTGGCCAGTTCCTCGATGACGAAGAGATTGGTGCGAACATCCTGAGGCGGCTCTACCAGCTTCGGCCCGAGCATGATGTGGCTCTGGCCGCCGCCGCGATAGATGTCGTGATGCTCGACAAACATGGTGGCCGGCAGCACGATATCGGCGATCTCGGCCGTCTCGGTCATGAATTGCTCGTGGACGGCGACGAACAGGTCGTTGCGGGCGAAACCCTGCCGCACCAGCCGCTGCTCGGGCATGACATTGGCCGGATTGGTGTTCTGGATCAGCATGGCCGTCACAGGCGGGCCGTTGCGCAGCGCGCGGGCGTCGCCGGTCAGGATGCGGCCGAGTTCGGACTGGTCAAGCTCGCGGATCGAGGGATCGACCAGCGACCGTCCGGTCAGAAGCCGGTTGTCCATGCCGAAAATATGCGAATTGCTGTGGAAGGCGCCGCCGCCCTCATATTGCCAGGAGCCGAGCACGCTCGCCACCGACAGCGCCGCATGCATCGACACCGCGCCGTTGCGCGAACGGGTGAAGCCATAGCCGAGGCGGAAATAGCTCTTCTTCGTCTCGCCCACGAGGCGGGCGAACGTCTCGATCTCCTCGACCGACAGCCCGGTGATGGCGGAGGCCCATTGCGGGGTCTTATTCGCGACATGCGCCTCGAGACCCTGGGGATCATCGGTATAGCGGGCCATATAGTCCCGGTCGGCGTAACCGTCGCGGAAGGCGACATGCATGACGGCGCAGGCGAGCGCCGCATCCGTGCCGGGCTTGAGGATCAGTTTCAGATCCGCCTGCTTCATGGTCGGCGTGTCGTAGATGTCGATCGCCACGACTTTCGCGCCGCGTTCTTTGCGGGCGCGCATGGCGTGCGTCATCACATTGACCTGGGTCGAGACCGCATTGGTGCCCCAGATGACCACGCAATCGGACTTGGCCATTTCGCGCGGATCGGGGCCGCGCAATTGGCCGGTGCCCATGACATATCCGGTCCAGGCGGGATTGACGCAGATGGAATCGAAGAAGCCGGAATATTTCTTGGCCGCCGTCAGCCGCTCGATCGAATCGCGCTGCACCCAGCCCATCGTGCCGGCATAGAAATAGGGCCAAACGCTCTCGGAGCCGTCCTTCGCCTCAGCCTTGGCGAAGGCCTCGGCGATCTCGTCCAGCGCCTGCTCCCAGGTGACCTGCCGCCAGGAGCCCGCGCCCTTGGCGCCCGTGCGCCGCATCGGATGCATCAGCCTGTCAGGATGATAGAGCCGTTCGGCATAGCGCGCCACCTTGGCGCAGATCACGCCGGCGGTGTAGCTGTTGTCGGCGCCGCGCACCCGGCCCATCTTGCCGTCGGGCAGGATCTCGATATCGAGCGCGCAGGTGGAGGGACAGTCATGCGGACAAGCCGAATGACCGATGGCGATTTTTTCGGAGGGGCGGGTCGCAATGTTCATGCTATCGGTATAATTCAGCCGACGCCGCGCCGCTAGCCGGGCTCGCGCGCATTGACAAATATCATCCCGACTTCACCGGAAATCATGAATTACCGCCATATCTACCACGCCGGAAATTTCGCTGACGTCCTCAAGCACGCCGTGCTGGCGCGGCTCGTCGACTACCTCAAGCAGAAGGACAAGCCCTTCCGCGTGATCGACACCCATGCCGGCATCGGGATCTACGACCTCTCCAGCGAAGAGGCGCAGAAGACCGGCGAATGGCTCGACGGCGTCGGACGACTTCTGGAAAAGAATATTCCGGCCAAGGTCGCGCCGCTTCTGGCGCCCTATCTCCAGGCGGTGACATCGCTCAATCCAGACGGCGGCGTGCAATTCTATCCCGGCTCGCCGAAGATCGCCCGCCATCTGCTGCGCAGCCAGGACCGGCTGTCGCTGATGGAGCTGCATCCCGACGATTACGAGACGCTGCACGCCAATTTCGACGGCGACTTCCAGACCCGCGTCACCCATCTCGACGGCTGGCTAGCGATGAATGCGCATGTGCCGCCCAAGGAGAAGCGCGGCCTGATCCTCGTCGATCCGCCTTTTGAGAAGGACGGCGAATACAGGCGCCTCGCCGACTATCTCGGCAAGGCTTGGCGCAAATTCCCTGGCGGCGTCTATTGCCTCTGGTACCCGTTGAAGAAGGGCGCGCCGATACAAGAGTTTCATTCGGCGCTGCATGCGCTCGAAATCCCCAAGACGCTTGCGGTGGAACTGACCGTGCGCAGCGAGCGCGACACGACCGGCCTGACCGGAACCGGCCTCATCATCGTCAATCCGCCCTTCACGCTGAAGGGCGAACTCGACATCCTCCTGCCTTTTCTGAAAGAGCGTCTTGGTCAGGACCGCTCCGCGTCGGCGCGGGCGATATGGATTCGCGGCGAAGGCTGATCGATGCGTCAGCCCGTCAGGCGGGGCATGTTGACGACCTTGAGAAACAGCGCGTTCATGGCGTCGGCGATGCCGCTCGACGGGCTGACTTCGAAATAGAGACCGTCGCTTGCGCAAGCCCTCATATTCGTGGCGATTTCGCTGCGGAACGGCTTGATCCACGTGTTGTACCAACCGTTGTTGCCGATCTCCAAATAGGTCGTGTAGAGGACTGCGATACGGACGCCGTTGGCCTTGATCTTGGTTGAGACCGACGTGTCGATGGGCTGCTGGCACCGCGTGTTTCCACTGAGCTTCTTGAGGCAACCGTTTGCTCGGCTGGCGTCCTCGACGCCGTCGCTGACCAGGAACAGCACCTTTTGCCGGTCCGCTGAATTCAGTCCTTGGCCGCCCGTTCCCATCGTCGCTTTCAGCGACGTCAAATTGGTCAAGAGATCGGTCTGCTGATCGTTGTTGTAGTTCTGATGAGGGATGCTCATGATGTCGACCGTGCCGGCGGCCGTCTTGATCGTATCGAGATTGGACGACATCGCGGCGACTTCAGTGAGCACGGCGTTGGTCGCGGCGGCGCCCATCGTGTAAAGCGCCATGCGGTACTGGTCGTTATAGCGACGGGTGGATTTGGCCGTGCTGATCATCGATTGCGTCGCCGACGCCACCAATTGAATGCGAAGGGTCGCGCCGATCGTCTTGGCGAGCGCATAGGCGTCGTTGGTGCTTCCCTCGATATGGCAGGCGAAAGCGCAACCGCCATTGTTGGATTCCAGCAGCGCGATGTCGCTGGTCGTCGCGCCCAGACCCATCGAGGGGGAATTGTCGAGCATCAGATAGAAGTCGGTATAGGTGACCGGCGAATAGGTTCCGGTGGCGGACCCGGCGATGTCGATCGAATTCCTGCCGACGATCTTCAAAAAGGTCGTCGGCACGCTGGCGTGAAACTCGACGCGAGACGTGAAGGTGGTGCTGTTTCTCTCGATGTCGAAACTGAAATCGGTCAGATAGGCCAGCGTCTTGGCGTCTGTGTTGGTCCTGAACCATTGTTGCGCGTCCGCTTCCGCCTCGGCGATCGCGCCGGTGCTGCCGTTGGTCAGCGCGGCGAGAACCCCGACGGATTGTTCCGCGATCGCCCCGACCGCAGCGGAATCGGCCGCTTGCCGCAGTTTCTGGCGGGCGTCCAAGGCGGACATGTAGTCGAGGGCCGAACCGATCGACATACAGAGCACGACAATCAGCAACGCCGCCATCATGGCGAAATTTCCCGAGCGATCTTTCATCAGCGATTGGAACACGGCGCCCCGCCTTTGGTTGGAACGCCATCAATAATTCGAAGCTGCTAATGTAAGGATAACTGGATTAGTTAATCGAAACCGACGAGACAACGTAAAACGCCTCACCTTCCCCGCCGCACCGGGACGCCAAGAAACGGTTCATAGCCCAGCGCCGCATCGGCTAGGCTCTTGACCCCCGCGCCGCTTCCAGACAAAGCTCACGCGGTATTTTCAGGAGATCGCTTCATGTCCGCCGCCCGGATCGCCTTGGCTTTTTCGCTCGCTCTCTCCGCCGTTTCGGCGCAGCCCGCCTTCTCGTTCGAGTTCCTGAAAATGCCGGCGCCGCAATGCGATTCCGCCAAGGTGCTCGCCTCGCTGAAAGAGCGCGTCGACGGTCGTTTCCGTTCGGTGAACAAGACCAAGCTCTATATAAAGAAAGTCGTCGATGCGCGGACGACCTATGAGCGACCCAAGGACGAGTTGCACAGGGTCGGCCGGAAATTTTGCCACGGCGTGGCGTTGATGGGCGGAGCCGGCTCGAAATACGAAAAACGCGACATCTGGTACACGCTGTCGACGCCGCAGGATCTCGCCGGCATTCCCGGCGTCGCCAGGATCGATTTCTGCATTTCCGGGCTCGACGTCTGGCGGATCTACGGCAAGGATTGCTCGACGCTCCGCACCACCATCGGCTGGTGACAGCCATGCGCGCCGCAGTTCGTCTGCTGGTCGCACTCACGGCGTCGATCGCCGGCTTTTCGGGGTCGGCGGCAAAGGCCGAGTCCTTCGATTTCTACGTCCTGTCGCTGTCGTGGTCGCCGAGCTGGTGCGCGGCAAATCCGGGTCGCGCCGACGATGCGCAGTGCGAAGAAAAGCGACGATTCATCGTTCATGGCCTCTGGCCGCAGAACGAGCGCGGCTGGCCGCAATTCTGCAAGAGCGACGAGCCAGAGCGCGTTCCGTCGGCGATGATGCGAGAGATCGGCGACGTCATGCCGTCGATCGGGCTTGCAGGTCATCAATGGCGCAAGCACGGCGCTTGCTCTGGGCTGAGCCAACAGCGCTATTTCCGCCTCCTCGAAGACGCCTATCGGCGGATCAAGCTGCCCGCCGTGATGTTCGACGGAAAGATAGATCGTCGGATCGGCGTAGACGAGATCGAAGCCTTGATGACCAGGGCGAATCCCGGACTGCCGCGAGACGGCGTCGCGGTTTCCTGCAGCGACGGCAGACTCGAAGAGATACGGATATGCCTGACGAAATCGCTCGGGTTCCGGTCATGCGAGGAAGTCGATCGCCAATCCTGCCGCGCCAAAAGCGTCGTTATCCCCTCCGCACAATGAAAGTCGCGCCATGAAGCTGCTCTACTCGTCGACATCGCCTTTTTCCGCGAAATGCCGCATGGCGTCGCGCTATCTCGGTCTCGACGTCGAGTTCGTGGCCGTCAAGACCGACGAAGAGCCGTCGCTGCTGGTCGACAACAACCCGCTCGGCAAGATACCTTGTCTCGTTCGGGATGACGCGCCGCCGGTGTTCGACAGCGGCGCCATCATGCAGTTCTTCAATCGAGACGCGAAGGGCAAGCTCTATCCGCGCAATCCGACACGGCGCACGGAGGCCGAAGTTCTGGAATCGTTATGCGACGGCGTCACGGATTGCCTGATCGCCATCATCTACGAGCGTCGGTTCCGCCCCGAAGACAAGCAGCATCAGCCTTGGATCGACAGGCAATGGGTGAAGGTCGAACGGGCGCTCGACCATCTCAATGCCAACCTTCCCAAAACGGGCAAGAGCCTGCATGGCGGCCATTTTGCGCTGGCGGCGCTCCTCGGCTATCTCGATCTGCGCTTCGCCGGACATTGGGAAAAGGGGCGCGGCAAGCTGAAGTCCTGGCGAAAAAAGTTCGAGCGCGTCTTCGCTGATTACGACGCGCTCAAGCCCCAGGCCTGATATAGGCCTGTCATAATTCATTTCAGGGGGTGACGCCGCGTTGCGGCTCCACGTCGCCGGGCGCAGGCGTCGCGTCGATCGCATCCTGAGCGGGAGGCTCGGTGTTACTGTCGGCGCCGACTGCAGGCGGGTCCGGCTGTTCGGGAGCGATCGAGAAGCCATAGATCTCCGCGGCACCCCAGGCCAACATCGCCAGTATCAGGCCAGCCACGAGAACCCAAAGCACCGGCACGCCCTTGGAACCCTGCCGGGCTTCGGTGGCGTTGCGTTCGACCGTGCGATCGACGATCGGCGCATCCTTCACTTTTCCATCCGTATCGATATATCTGGACATGTGGGATCCTCCCGGATGTGGCGACGTCAGGCGACGCCGGGTTTCACTGAAGCGACGAATTCCGGATAGACGCTCAAAAACTGGTCTTCCGAGCCGCTGAATCCTTCCTCGCACGTAAGCCGCACCGCGATATTGTCGCCGACATCGAGCGCGCCGTCGAAATACATGGCCGCCTCCCTGCCGTTCTGGCGGATCAGATCCACGGATTTGACGAAGCCGTTGTCGAGCAGCCAATCGCGCGACGCCATCACGCTGACGAGAATATTGTAGTCGTCGCCTTCGCTGCGGATCGCCCGCACTTGATAGGCGGCCGGCGCTTCCTGGCTGTCGAGGCGGATACGCCCCTGCCCGTCGGCCTCGCCGAGATGGTCTTCGCTGTCTTCGGCCATATCCTCGTCCTCGGTGATCACGGCCGCATGGACACGGCCTTCGAGAATTCAACGGCGCACCGAGGCGATGGTTCCACCGGCGCCGAAACGCGCAAAACCCCGCCGCTCGTCGCGACGGGGTCTTTTCGGTTGATTGATCCGGTTATGGATCGCTGGATCAGAAGCGCATGCCGAGGCCGACGGAGACCTGATGCTCCTTGAAGCCGCGGTCGCGCGCGCCGCTGTCGAGGTCGAAGGTCTGGGTCTGGTAGTTGGTGAAGCGGTATTCGGTCCGCGCCGTGATCTGGTCGGTGATCTTGGCTTCGACGCCGGCGCCGATGGTCGCGCCGAACAGCGTCTTGGAGTCTTCCGAGGTGCCGTCTTCGGCCTTGACATTGGTGGCGGCCAGACCAGCGGCGCCGTACACGAGAGCCGGCTGCAGGTCGTAGCCCACGCGGCCACGGATCGCGCCGTTCAGGCGCTGGGTGGTTTCGACGCCATTCTTGTTGCCATCGACGCCGGAATAGTTGACGTCGGCTTCGCCGCCGTAAACGATCTGGCCCTGCTGCATGTTGTAGCCGCCATAGAGGCCGCCGCCGAGACCGTTGGTGTCGTAGCCGCCGGGAGCGGTCTTCGCCCATTGCTGGGTCACGCGACCGCCGACATAGGCGCCGTCCCAGCCGCCGACCGGAGCCATTGCGTCCTGGGCTTCCGGCGCGATCGGAACTTCGTCGATGGCGTCGGCCGCCTGGGCGGCGGTGAGAGCGGACAGCATCATGGTGGAAGCTGCGAGCGTCACGAACAGATTGCGCATTTTCTTCTCCTTACATCCGACGTGCTGGGTCGCGCCCAGCGTCGCTATTGAATTTCGACATGACCCAAAAGGATCCAAAGCTCTGATGCACCCTTAATGAAGCGTTTTTCATTACCAACCGGTTAATCAAAAGAGGCAATGTTGTGACATTTTCCGGCATTCAGGCCTCAATTCATGTCGTTTGCAAAGTTATTCATTCATTTACCAAACTTATACTTTAAAAATTTCCAAACTTATTTTTGATTATCATGGTAAACAAAAGCTTTAATCTGAAATTTGCACATGCGCGTATCATGCCTATATCTTGCAGCGACAAGTCCGCGGGCGATTCAGAAGGCGCATAAGTTGAATATATTTTCCATCAAAACTGCGTTGGTCACCGGCGGATCGACGCGAATCGGCGCAGCGATTGTGAAGGATCTTGCCGAGCACGGTTTCGCCGTGGCCATCCACGCCAACGGCTCCGTGGCGCAGGCGCAGGAACTTTGCAGCGAGATCCGGTCCCGGGGCGGCAAGGCCGCCGTGGTGCAAGCGGATCTCTGCGACGCCACGGCGCGCGCCGGGATCATCGCGGCGGCGGTCGAGGCGCTGGGGCCTATCGGTCTCGTGATCAACAACGCCTCGATCTTCGAGGACGATTCCATCGAGAGCTTCGACGAGGCGGTGTTCGAACGGCATTTCGCCGTGCATGTGAAGGCGCCGGCCGCCCTCATCCGTGATTTCGCAGCGCAATTGCCCGAGCATGCGCAGGGGCTGGTCGTGAACATGGTCGATCAACGGGTCTGGGCGCTCAATCCGCGATTCTTCACCTATACGCTGTCCAAGGCCGCGCTCTGGACTGCAACGCAGACCCTGGCTCAGGCGCTCGCGCCGAAAATCCGGGTCAATGCGATCGGTCCCGGCCCGACGCTGAAGAACGAGCGGCAGAGCGACGCGGACTTCGCAGCGCAGGTGGAGGGACTGATCCTGAAAGCCGGTCCCGCGCTTCCGGAATTCGGCCGCACCATTCGTTTTCTCTTTGACACGCCGTCGATCACGGGCCAGATGATCGCTTTGGACGGCGGGCAACATCTCGCCTGGCAAACCCCGGATGTCGCGGAGATCAAGGAATGACGGCAATGACGCCGAAGGATGGCGGCGTTCTCTATGACGAAAATCTGACGGAAGACGAGTTCGACGAGACCGACGACGCCGAGATCGTCGCCGTCAAGGGTCCCGATATCGCCTGGCGCGAAACGCCGCTGCCGGAAACCGGGCTGACCGGCATGGAGCTGATCGGGGAATTCGTCAAGCGACTCCCCAACAGTCCCGGCGTCTACCGCATGCTCAACGCCGAAAACGAGGTGTTGTATGTCGGCAAGGCGCGGTCGCTGAAAAAGCGCGTCGGCAATTACGCCCAGGGCCGGGTGCATTCCAACCGTACGGCGCGGATGGTGCGCGAAACCGCCAATATGGAATTCGTCATCACCCGGACGGAAACCGAGGCGCTGCTGCTCGAAGCCAATCTGATCAAGCGGCTGCGCCCGCGCTTCAACGTGCTGCTGCGCGACGACAAGTCATTTCCCTATATCCTGATCACCGGCGGCCATCGCGCTCCGGCGATCTACAAGCATCGCGGCGCGCGCGTGCGCAAAGGCGATTACTTCGGCCCCTTCGCCTCGGCCACCGCCGTGGGCCGGACGATCAATTCGCTGCAGCGCGCCTTCCTGCTGCGCACCTGCACCGATTCGGTGTTCGAGAGCCGCACGCGGCCCTGCCTTCTCTACCAGATCAAGCGCTGTTCGGGCCCCTGCACCCATGAGGTCTCAGATCGGGACTATGACGAACTGGTGCGGGAGGCGCGCGACTTCCTGTCCGGCAAGAGCCAGAATGTGAAGGCGGAGATCGCCGGCCAGATGAATCAGGCCGCCGAAGATCTGGATTTCGAGCGCGCCGCCGTCTATCGCGACCGTTTGGCGGCGCTGTCGCATGTGCAGAGCCACCAAGGCATCAATCTCGCCAGCGTCGAGGAAGCCGACGTCTTCGCCATCCATCACGACGGCGGGCTCTCCTGCATTCAGGTGTTCTTCTATCGCACCGGCCAAAACTGGGGCAACCGGGCCTATTTCCCGAAGGCCGACCCGTCGCTGACGTCGGCGGAGGTGCTGAACGCGTTTCTGGCGCAGTTCTACGACGACAAGCCCTGCCCTCGGCAGATTCTCCTCTCGGAAACGATCGAGGAAATGGAATTGTTGTCGGACGCGCTGACCGAGCGGGCCGGCTTCCGCGTCGCAATTCACGCGCCGCAGCGCGGCGAAAAGCGCGAGGTGGTGGACCACGCGCTCAACAATGCGCGCGAGGCGCATGGCCGCAAGATCGCAGAGACGTCGTCGCAGACGCGGCTCCTCGCAGGCATGGCGGAAACCTTCGGCCTTCCCCACCCGCCCCGTCGCATCGAGATCTACGACAACTCCCATATCATGGGGACGAATGCGGTCGGCGGCATGGTGGTGGCCGGCATGGACGGCTTCCTCAAGAACCACTACCGCAAGTTCAACATCAAATCCCAGGACCTGACGCCCGGCGACGACTTCGGCATGATGCGCGAAGTGATGACGCGCCGCTTCAGCCGTCTCATCAAGGAGCATGGCAAGCCCGACCGCAGCAAGCCGCCGGAAGACGACGACGTCGTACCCGCGTGGCCGGACGTCATCCTGATCGACGGCGGCCAGGGACAGATGACCGCCGTGCGGGCCATTCTGGCGGAACTCGACATCACCGATTGCGTGACCGCGATCGGCGTCGCCAAGGGCGCAGATCGTGAAGCCGGTCGCGAGCGATTCTTCCAACAAGGCAAAGCCTCGTTCACCCTGCCGCCGCGCGACCCGGTGCTCTACTTCATTCAGCGCATGCGCGACGAGGCGCACCGCTTCGCCATCGGCTCACACAGGGCGCGGCGGAAGAAGGAGCTGGTGAAAAATCCGCTCGACGAAGTGGCCGGCATCGGGCCCACCCGCAAGCGCGCCCTTCTGCAACATTTCGGCACGGCGAAAGCGGTGTCGCGCGCCGGCATACAGGATCTGATGGCGGTGCAGGGCATCTCGGAGGCGGTGGCGCGATTGATCTATGCGCATTTCCACGACGCCCTGCCGGAAAAATAACGGTTGCGCGATCTGCCCCTTCATGACAAAAGCGCCGCCTTGCTGTGCAAGACGGCGCTTTCGAATTGGGGGTCGGTCAGCGTAATGGCAGAACGAGGACTCCGCGTATTTTACATCTGACCGACCGGCCCCACGATTCAGGAGATGCGGCGGACCTGAGCATCATGGGGTAGCTGGTAAGGTTTTGTTTCCCAACCGTTAAAATGAACATGACCGGGAATCGGGCGGAAATCAACGGCCCCTTGCGCATTATGCAGTGGAAACAATTCATATTTCACGGGTTTCTAACAAAGAAGCTCAAAATGTGCATTTGTAACAACGCTGAAATATGAGCAACAAGCGAGCAAGCCTTGCACAAGTTATGGCAGGTAGACTCAGAAATGCTCACTTAAGCGCCATTCCAAACAAACCGCATAGGACCCTGAAATCATTGAAAAATGCCAATTTGTCATATTAAATGAGATTTCAGGGTTTTATTGATTTGTACTGTCCGGCTTCCATCAGCAACCCTAAGGGGCCGAGGATTGAGTCGTTGTCGTCAAGCGGGTTTCTCGACGGCGGCATTTTCCTCAACAAAGCTGTGGATAACTATGGTCCGATGACCCGGCGGGACTCTTGACCAGGCGTAATTTTCATGAATCGCGCCTGCTTCGCGGGCAATTCCGCAAAAACATCGGAGACTCACTCGCGAAATTGTTCCGACTCGTCCAAATGCGGCTGGTGATCAGGCTGCGGCAGCGACGACGCGGTTGCGCCCTGCATGCTTGGCCTCATAGAGCGCCTTGTCGGCTTGCTTGAGAAGTTGATCCGGCGTCTCTGCGCCCCATACGGTGGAGGAAATGCCGATCGAGGCGGTGATCGGCAAGGTGAGCCCCGCGCCGCGAAGCTTGAAAGCCTCGATTTCCACCACGGCGCGCAACCGTTCAGCGACGACGGCGGCGACATCGGGCGTGGTGTCGGGCATGACCACCACGAATTCCTCGCCGCCGAAGCGGCAGGCGAGATCCGCCCCGCGCACCGTCTGGCGCACGCGGTTGGCGAATTCGCGCAGCACTTCGTCGCCCGCGTCATGACCATAGGTGTCGTTGACCGACTTGAAGCGGTCGATATCGGTGATGAGCAGCGACAACGGCCGTCCGCGAACAAGGGCGCGTTCGAACAACGTCTTGAGATGGCGGTCGAGATAGCGGCGATTGTTGAGGCCCGTGAGGCCGTCCGTCACCGCCAGTTCGAGCGTCTGTTCGAGGCCGGCGCGCAGTTGATCGTTGGCCCGCTTGCGGCGGATCTGCGTAAGGCAGCGCACGAGAAGCTCATTCGGCTCGATCGGCCGGAGAATATAGTCGTTGACGCCCAGTTCGAGCGCCCGCACCACCATGGCTTCGCCACCCTGATCGACCACCAGAAGAATGGGAATGAACCGGGATCGTTCCAGCGAGCGCAGCTGAGAACACAGCCGCAAGGGATCATATTCGTCGAAATTGGAATTGACGATCACCAGATCGTACTCGCCTTCCGCCGCATCGAAGATCGCGGCCTGCGGGTCGGAAATGGCCCTGACTTCGGCAATCGGCTTCAAGGTGCGGGCGATGCGCTCCTGCGAATTGGCGCGGCCGTCGACCAGCAGCACATTGGCCGGCTCGCCCTGATCGCGATCGGCGTTGAAGGACGCCATGTCGAGTCCGACGCTGCGCGCCGTCTCGGCGCGGAGGCGCAATTCGTCGTTCAGCATCTTGAGGCGAACCAGGCTCTTCACCCGCGCCATCAATTGCAGGTCGTTGACCGGCTTGGTGAGAAAATCGTCGGCGCCGGCTTTCAGCCCGCGCACGCGATCGGAAGCCTGATCGAGCGCGGTGACCATGACCACGGGGATATGCGCGGTGCGCGGATTGGCCTTGAGGCGTTCGCAGACTTCGAACCCGTCGATCCCCGGCATCATAATGTCGAGCAGGATGACGTCGACGGGGGTCTTGGCGCAGATATCGAGGCATTTATAGCCGTCATCCGCCGTCAGCACCTCGAAATATTCCGCAATGAGCCGCGCTTCGAGCAGCTTCAGATTGGCGGGGATATCGTCGACGACAAGGATACGCGCGGTCATGAGGGCTCCAGGTCAGGCGTCGCCCAGATAGGTTTTGATGGTTTCCAGAAATTTCGGCACCGAAATCGGCTTGGAAATATAGGCTTCGCAACCGCCCTGGCGGATTCGCTCCTCGTCGCCCTTCATCGCGAAGGCGGTGACGGCGATGACGGGAATGACATGCAGTTCGTCGTCTTCCTTCAGCCATTTCGTGACTTCGAGGCCCGAAACTTCCGGCAGCTGGATATCCATGAGAATGAGATCGGGGCGATGCTGGCGAGCGAGATCGAGCGCCTCCATGCCGTTGCGCGTCTGGATGGTCTTGTATCCCGACGCCTCGATCAGGTCTCGAAAGAGCTTCATGTTGAGCTCGTTGTCCTCGACGATCATCACCTGTTTCGGCATGGCGGTTCCAAAATACCCTTCATCTGCGCGCCTGACGTTTTCGAGTCCCATTTAAGGACGGCATGCAGTATTTACACGGTCGGTCCGATCGACCTTACGGCGATTCAGTTTACAAAGACGTAATGAAGCCCATGAAAAACCCAAGCCGCCCGCCCGCCTCAGTCACGCCCGAACAGGCCGACGAGATTGCCGTGAAGATCCTCGCCTGGCTTTCGGGTCAGGACGACCTGATGTCGCGCTTTCTCGCCATGACCGGCATCGAGGCGCGCGACATCCGGCGCGCGGCCGGCGAGCCCGGCTTTTTCGGCGGCCTGACCGGCTTCCTGATGAATCACGAGCCGACCCTGATGGCTTTCAGCGCCGAGAGCGGCGTTCCCGTCGAATGGATCCAGGCGGCGCATCGGCATTTCGCCGGTCCTGGCGAAGGGGTCTGGCTGTGATCGACGCCGTGCTCGCCTCCCTCGCCTCGTCTGCGCGACCGCTGCTCGTCTGCGACGTCGACGAAGTGATCCTCGAATTCCTCGATCCGTTTCACGCCTATCTGGAATCCGTCGATCATCGGCTGCATCCCGATTCCTTCAGGCTGCATGGCAATATCAGGCATGTCGGCGGCGAGGCGGCGACGGCGGAGGCCGTCGAGGCCTTTCAGGAAGAGTTCTTCCGCACACAGGACAAATGGCAAAAACCCGCGCGCAACGCGCGCGAGACCCTGGAGCGGCTGAGCGCCGGCGCCGATATCGTGCTGCTCACCGCGATGCCGCCGCGACATCAGGGCGTGCGGCGGGCGCTGCTCGATCTGTTCGGATTTCACTTCCCGATGATCGCCACGGAAGAGCCGAAAGGGCCCGTGGTCAATCAATTGATCTCCGATCGCGGCGTGCCGGCCGCCTTCGTCGACGACATCTTCACCAATCTTCATTCGGTGCGGACCCATGCTCCGGATTGCCTGTTGATCAACCTGATGGCCAACGACATCTTCCGCGCCATGGCGCCCGATCCCGGTGAGCGCATCCATAAGGCGGAAAGCTGGCTGGAGGCGGAGTTGTTGATCCGCGGCCATTTCGGCCAGGATTGAGAATTCCGGCATACAGCGATGATTGCGCTTGAGCGCGATCCCGGCTGTCGATAGGGTCGCTCCGTTCAATCTTTGTTCCGATCGCCATGGCCGATGTCGAGAGAGTGTCCGGTTTCTGCCGTGATTGCCTGGCGCCCGCGGCCGCCGGGGCGCGTCGCTGCGGCAAATGCGGCAGCCCTCGCCTGCTCCGTCATCCGGAACTCTTCCAGCTGACGGTCGCCCATGTCGATTGCGACGCCTTCTACGCCTCGGTGGAGAAGCGAGACAATCCGGAACTCGCCGACAAGCCGGTGATCGTCGGCGGCGGCAAGCGCGGCGTGGTGTCGACCGCGTGCTATATCGCCCGCATCCGCGGCGTCAAAAGCGCCATGCCGATGTTCAAGGCGCTCGAAGCCTGCCCGGACGCTGTCGTCGTCAAGCCGGACATGGAGAAATACGCCCGCGTCGGTCGCCAGAT
This sequence comes from Rhizobium sp. TRM95796, assembly GCF_025779995.1. Classification (NCBI taxonomy): domain Bacteria; kingdom Pseudomonadati; phylum Pseudomonadota; class Alphaproteobacteria; order Hyphomicrobiales; family Rhizobiaceae; genus Rhizobium; species Rhizobium sp. TRM95796. The sequence goes on from NZ_JAOXHE010000002.1 coordinate 275,512, forward strand.
CCGAACCATGATGCAGGATCTGACGCCGCTGGTGCAGCCGCTGTCCATCGACGAGGCGTTCCTCGATCTCGCCGGGACGGAACGGCTGCATCACGATCCGCCGGCGCGGACCTTGGCGAAATTCGCCAGGCGGGTCGAGCAAGAGATCGGGATCACCATCTCGGTCGGGCTGTCCTATTGCAAATTCCTGGCCAAGGTCGCCTCGGACATGAACAAGCCGCGCGGCTTTTCCGTGATCGGCGAGGTCGAAGCGGTGGAGTTTCTCAAACCCAAGCCGGTGACGCTGATCTGGGGCGTCGGCAAGGCGTTTGCCGAGACGCTCGCGCGGGATGGCGTGACCCAGATTGGCCAATTGCAGCAGATGGAGGAGAGCGATCTCATGCGCCGCTACGGCGTCATGGGTCGGCGGCTCTATTCCTTGTCGCGGGGCATAGACGATCGCCGGGTGCATCTGAACGACGAGGCCAAGAGCGTGTCGGCCGAAACCACCTTCTTCGACGACCACGCCTCGGTAGAGGCGCTGACGCCTCCTCTGCGCGCGCTGGCCGAACAAGTGTCGAAGCGGCTGAAGAAGACCGCGACTGCGGGCCGGACCGTCGTGCTGAAGCTGAAGACCGCGGACTTCAAATTGCGAACCCGCAACCGGCGGCTCGACCCTCCGACCCAGCTCGCCGACCGGATCTTTCGTGAAGGCCTGTCCCTGCTCGACAAGGAGCTCGACGGCACGAAATTCCGCCTGATCGGCATCGGCGTCACAGATCTCTGCGACGAGGGTCAGGCCGATCCGCCTGATCTCGTCGATCCCGACGCCGGCAGGCGTGCAGCCGCCGAGGCCGCCATGGACAAGCTCAGGGACAAGTTCGGCGTCAAGAGCATCGAGACCGGCTACACGTTCGGGCGCGGCAAGCGCGGGCATGGGCCTTGAGCCGAGACGGCAACATTCTCCTCGCGCATTTACCAAGCATAAACCATGTTTTCACACCTATGCATGTTTCCGTGGAAACAGCGCCCCTTGAAAATCTTTCGTAATTGATCTTCTATAGTTTTCGAGGCGACAGTATAGTGTGGAGAACGCCCATGAATTTTCGCGCCATTTTGGGACTGGCTCTGGCGACGACATTTCTCTTCGGCGCAACAGCCAAAGCGGAGAGCGACGATCCCCTGCAGATCTTCGTGTCCAAGGACAAACAAAGCTTGGCGGTTTATGACGGCGCGGCGCTGGTGGCGACCAGCAACGTCTCCACCGGAAAACCCGGCCATACAACGCCGTCCGGGATCTTCTCGGTGCTCGAAAAGCGCAAGACCCATTTTTCCAATCTCTACGACGACGCGCCGATGCCCTTCATGCAACGGCTGACCTGGTCCGGCATCGCCTTGCATGAATCGGCGCATGTGCCGCGCTATCCGGCGTCGCATGGATGCGTGCGCATGCCGCGCGACTTCGCCAAGATGCTGTTCGGCATGACCAAGCGCGGCTACCATGTGGTGATCGCAGACCGTGAAATGGCGCCGCAGCCGATGCCCGAAATCGGCCTGTTCAAGCCGCGCTATCCGGCCCGAGACGGCGACCTGTTGAGCGATGCGGCCATGCGGCCCAGCATGCCGGCGGGCGATTCGGCCGTCGAAATCGCGGCCGCCGAAACCCTGCCGAAGCTCGGAGCGGGCGCGGTGGCGGAACTGCCCAAGCCGCAGCCTGCGCTGAAACTGCTGATCACGCGGGTGACCGAACGTCACGCGTTGCGCGAAGTCCAGGCCATGCTGAACCAACTCGGCTATGAAGCCGGCGACGAGACGGGAACGCCGACCGCCAAGACCGCCAAGGCGATCAAGGCTTATCAGAGCCTGCACGGCCAGAAGCCGACCGGACAGATGAACGCCGCGCTCCGCACGTCCATCTATAAAGTGCTGAACCGCAAGGCCCCGACCGGGTGGCTCTACGCCCGCCAGAAGTTCAAGCCGGTCTTCGACGGCCCGGTCGACATCAACGAGCCGGACCTGGCGCTCGGCACGCATTTCTATCACGCCGTCGCCGTGCATCCCGCCCAGCGCCGCGCCGACTGGTACGGCGTCACGCTCGACAACCGGATCCCGGCGAAACAAGCGGCCCGCCTCGGCATCGACCGCTATCCGGACGCCGAGGCCGAGGATGCCGCCCAAACCGCCTTCGAACGGATCTCGATCCCCACCGACCTTCGCGACAAGATCGAAATGATGATGGGCAGCGGCTCCTCCCTCACCATCACCGACGCGCAGGACACGCTCAACACCGGCGACGGCACCGATTTCATCACCACGACCGTCGAGCCGCGCAAGGCCGGGTGAGCCTTCCATTCCAATGACGATCTCCTGAGCCGCCGGGCGTCGCATCGCCCGGCGGTTTTGCGTTGGGCAAGTCGGCAACAGAGCCGCTGAAAACGACAAGCGCTCCGGCTGGGCGCGGGAGACGGCTTGCCGCGCCACGTCGGCGGGTCTAGGCAGGATTCGCTTTCCTTTCGTCATCCCGGTTCCGCATCCCTCCCATGAACGCCGCGACCACTCGTTCCGCACGGCTGATTCTGCTGTCGCTTTTCGTGACCGCGCTCGGCAATTCCGCCATGATCCCGTTCATGGCCTATTTCATCATGCAGGAGCTCCATATGAGCGCCCTGCATGTGACGGGTTATTCCGTGGCCGCGAGCCTGCTGACGATGCTCTGCAACCGCGTGGTCGGCGAGCGCATCGACCGGGGCGGCCGGATGTTCGATTATGTTGCGGTTGGCAATATCGGGCTGATGGCGGCGAGTCTCGCGGTTCTCATCGTCCCCACCTATCCCACCGTGCTGCTGGCGGCGGCGCCCTGTCTGGCGCTTGCGGGCGCAGGCGTCTCGGCCGTCTACATCCTCGGTCGCTTGTTCGCGGAGCGTAACGGCCTCGACGTGCAGCGCTACAACGCCAAGGTCCGCACGATGGTGTCGACCGGCTGGATGTTCGGCCCCGCCCTCTCCTATCTGATCGCCGCGCGCGGCGGCTCATTCTACGTCTTCCTGTTCGTGCTGGCGCTGTCGATCGCCGCCCTGGCCACGACCGCGATCAGCCTGCCGCGCGACTTTCGGACGGAGAAACGCGAAACGCGTTCGGCTTCCGAAAATCCGGGCTGGTTCGACAACCGCCCGCTCTGGCTCGCCGCAGGAGCTTGCTTCCTGTTCAACATCGCCCATGTGCTCTGCGCCTCGGCGCTGCCGCTGTTCTATATCCGCGAAGCGCATCTGCCGGTCTATGCGCCGGGTCTGTCGCTGACCTTTAAATGCCTGGCGGAAATAGTGGCCATCATGGGCTCGTCCTACATCACCGAGCGCATCGGGCGCCGCAACGCGCTGTATTTCGCCGCCGTCGCCGGCATGGCGGCCTTCGCCGTCCTGCATGAGGCGACCAGCCTGCCGCTGATGGCTTTGGGCGCGCTGATGGAGGGCGCCTATTTCGGGCTTTTCGCGGGCGTGGCCGTGAGTTTCATGCAGGGTTTCGCCCGAGGCCGCATCGGTCGCGCTACCTCGCTCTACATGAACAGCCTGTTTTTGGGGTCGCTGACGGCCAGCACGATGACCGGTCTCATCGCCACCGCCTTCAGCTTTCAGGCGGCGATCGCCACCGCCGGGCTCGCGATGACGGCGGCGCTGGCGATGCTCTTTCTCACCCGCCGCGCCGACGCAGAAGCAGAGGCCTGAAACCGATCAGACCAGTTCGATGTCGATCACGCCGGGGGTGGCGCGCATGGCGGCGGCGATCTCCGGCGAGATGCGAAAGCGTTCGGGCAGTTCCACCTCGATCTCGCGCTTGCCCTCGTCCTTGATGACGATGAACGATACGACGCCTTCGCCGCGCTTGTTGAGATGGGTCGCCACCGAGCGCAGGGGCGCGGCGTCACGCACGAAAATGCGCATCGCCTTCTGCATCTGCACCGACTTTTCCTCCAGCGACTGAACCGACTGGATGCGCAGGCTCACGCCTTCCGGCCGCTCCTCGGCTTCGACGCCGATCACATAGGATTTGCCGGTTTCGAGAAGGTCGCGATATTGCGCCAAGGTCTCGGAGAACATCACCGCCTCGAACTGGCCTGAGGAGTCCGAGAAGGCGACGATGCCCATCTTGTTGCCGGTGCGCGTCTTGCGTTCCTGCTTGGAGATGACCGTGCCCGCGAGCCGCCCCGGCGCCTTGCCCTGCTTTACCGCATTGGTGAAATTGGCGAAGGTCTGCACCCGGAGTTTCGTCAGCACCGCCTGATAGGCGTCGAGCGGATGAGCGGTGAGATAGAAGCCGAGAACCTGGAATTCCTTGAGCAGCTTTTCCGAGGCCAGCCAAAGGGCGGTCGGTTGAAGGCCGATTTTCTCGGGACCAGACGCGCCCGAGCCGAACATGTCCGACTGTCCGCTGGTCTTGTTCTGCACGGCGCGCTGGGCATAAGCCATGAGACGGTCGATGCCGGCCGCCAGCGTGGCGCGGTCGACGTTGAAACAATCGAAGGCCCCGGCCGAGATCAGGCTTTCCCAGACGCGGCGGTTGACGAGCTTGGGATCGGTGCGCAGGCAGAAATCCTCGAGGCTTTCGAAGGGCGTGTCGCCGCGGGCCTCGACGATGTGGTCGACCACCGCCTCGCCGACGCCTTTGATGGCGGCGAGCGAATAGAAGATGCAATTGTCGCCGGTCTCGAAACGGCGGAACGAGGTCTGCACCGAAGGCGGCACGATCTTGATGCCGAGCCGCATGGCGTCCTGGCGGAAGTCGTTGACCTTTTCGGTGTTGGCCATGTCAAGCGTCATCGACGCGGCCAGGAACTCCACCGGGTAATGCGCCTTGAGATAGGCGGTCTGATAGGAGACCACGGCATAGGCCGCGGCGTGGGATTTGTTGAAGCCGTAATTGGCGAATTTGGCGAGCAGGTCGAAGATCAGGTTGGCTTGCGGCTTTGAGACCTTGTTGGCGATAGCGCCCTCGACGAAGCGCTCGCGCTGCTTGTCCATCTCCTCCTTGATCTTCTTACCCATGGCGCGGCGCAGAAGGTCGGCTTCGCCGAGCGAATAGCCCGACAGAACCTGGGCGATTTGCATGACCTGTTCCTGGTAGACGATGACGCCCTGGGTTTCCTTGAGCAGGTAGTCGATGGTCGGATGGACCGACTCGATCTCCTCCTCGCCATGTTTGCGGGCGTTGTAGACCGGGATGTTCTCCATCGGGCCCGGGCGGTAGAGCGCCACGAGCGCGATGATGTCCTCGATGCAGTCGGGCCGCATGCCGATCAGCGCCTTGCGCATGCCCGCGCTTTCCACCTGGAACACACCGACCGTCTCGCCGCGCGAGAGCATCTCATAGGTGAGTTTGTCGTCGAGCGGCAGGGCGGAGAGATCGACGGAAATGTTGCGCTTGGCGATGAAGTCGACGGCGACTTTGAGCACCGTGAGCGTCTTGAGGCCGAGGAAGTCGAACTTCACCAGCCCCGCCTGCTCCACCCATTTCATATTGAACTGGGTGACCGGCATGTCCGAGCGCGGGTCTCGGTAAAGCGGCACGAGTTGCGCGAGCGGCCGGTCGCCGATGACGATGCCGGCGGCGTGGGTGGAGGCGTGACGATAGAGGCCTTCGATCTTCTGGGCGATGTTGAGCAGGCGGGCGACGACCGGCTCCTTCTCCGCCTCCTCCTTCAGGCGCGGCTCCTCCTCGATGGCCTTATAGAGCGGCGTCGGATTGGCCGGATTGTTGGGCACCAGCTTGCAGATGCGGTCGACCTGGCCATAGGGCATCTCGAGCACGCGACCGACGTCGCGCAGCGCCGCCCGCGCCTGCAGCGATCCGAAGGTGATGATCTGCGCCACCTGCTCGCGGCCGTATTTCTGCTGCACATAGCGGATCACCTCTTCGCGGCGATCCTGGCAAAAGTCGATATCGAAGTCGGGCATCGAGACGCGTTCGGGATTGAGGAAGCGTTCGAACAGCAGCGAAAAGCGCAAGGGGTCGATGTCGGTGATGGTCAGAGCGTAGGCCACCAGCGAGCCTGCGCCGGAACCACGGCCCGGGCCGACCGGAATGTCGTGCTGCTTGGCCCATTTGATGAAGTCCGCCACGATGAGAAAGTAGCCGGGGAACTTCATTTTGGTGATGATCGACAGTTCGAAATCGAGCCGCTCGTTGTAGTCCTTCTCGGTATAGCCGTTGGCGAGGCCGATCGTGTCAAGCCGCATCCGCAGGCCTTCCCAGGCCTGGCGCGAAAGTTCGTCGGACTCGGCCTTTTCGGCGGCGGCGTGATCGTCGGAGGCGCCGGTGAAGCGCGGCAGGATCGGCGCGACGCCCTTGAGCATGAAGGCGCAGCGGCGGGCGATTTCGACCGTGTTCTCGATCGCTTCCGGCAGATCGGCGAAGAGTTTCGCCATTTCCGCCCGGCTCTTGAAGTAGTGGTCGCGAGTCAGCCGGAAACGGCTGTCGTCGGACACCAACGCGCCATGCGCCACCGCCATCAGCGCGTCATGCGCCTCGAAATCGTCGGCGGCCGGAAAGAAGGGCTCATTGGTGGCGACGATCGGCAGTTCCAGCCCATAAGCCAGCTCCAGCATGCGGTTTTCATGGCGGCGGTCATAACCGGCATGGCGCTGGATTTCGACATAGAGCCGGTCCGGGAAATAATCGGCCAGAGATCTGAGCCGCGACGAAGCGAGTGCGGCATGGCCTTCGCGCAGGGCCATGTCGACAGGCCCCGCCACGCCGCCGGTCAGGGCGATCACGCCCTCGGCGCCGTGATTCAGCCAGGAGCGCTTGATGTGGATCGTGCCCGGCCCGTCGCCCTCCATATAGGCGCGGCTGACGAGATTGGAGACCACGTTATAGCCGTCCGCGGTCGCCGCCAGCAGCACGATCGCCGGAAGCTTCCGCATCTGCGGCTGGCGGCTGCGCTCGTCGGCGACCTCGTCCTCGAAATCGATCGACAGCTGGCAGCCGATGATCGGCTGCAGCCCGTCGCCCGACGCGAGCTTGGAGAATTCCAGCGCCGCGAACAGATTGTTGGTGTCGGTCAGCGCCAAAGCCGGCTGCTGGTCGGCCACCGCCTTGGCGATGATCTTCTTGACCGGCAAGGCCCCTTCCAGCAGCGAATAGGCGGAGTGCGCCCGAAGATGCACGAATTGCGGCGTCTCAGCCAAACCCTCGAGGGGAGAAATTGCGTCCGCGTCGGCCATGTCGCTTCACCTGGATTCTTTGACCCGTTGTAGCGGGTCGAGCCGGCGCCCGTCCAGTCCGAGGCGAAGCGGAGTCGCGTGAACTCACAATGCGCTCATCACCACGGCGAAGCTCGCCACGAACATGATGACTGAGGTGAATGCTGCCATGTCACGAAAAAAATCGGTCATTTACGCCTCCTGTTCGGTTATGTTCTTTTTATGTTCTATCATTGTTCTGTTGTCAACGATCTCCACAGGGGCAAGGTAAATGAATTCTTTCCGAGAATAATCCGGCCGCGTCGACCGTTGTTCAACCAGATCACCTTGTTCGGGAAAATCCGTCATGCGCCTGTCCGCCCTCGTCGTTTTCGGCCTCCTGCTCGCCCCGCCCGCGCTCGCAGGCCCCATCGACACGGCGTCGATCGTTTCGGCCGTGACGGGCGACTTCAACAAGGACGGCGAAAACGATCTGGCCCTCCTCACGCGCGGCGACGACGACATGGATTTCCATCTTCTGCTCGGCGTGGCGGGGCGCGGTTATCTGGCTCCGACGGAGTTGATCAGGGGGAAGGTTTGGGGCAAGGCCGGGCCCGACGACTTCGTCGGGCAGGAGCCCTTCCTCGAAGCATTGCCGAACGGGTCCCTCGCGGTGCACACGCGCAACGACGCCATCGGGCGCAACCGTTGGAGCCAGACGCTCACGCTCGCCTATCGCAACAAGGCGCTGCTCGTCGCAGGCTTTTCATACGAATGGCGTGACACGCTGGAACCCGACAATGCCGGCCGGTGCGACATCAACATCCTGACCGGCAAGGGTTTTCGCGAGACGTATCCCAATGAGGGCGACCCGGTGAAATCGCCGGTGGCCATTCAGGCCCGGCCAACGCCGTTCTCGACCTGGAGCGGCGACGAGACCATATCCGCCTGCAATCCCGAATAATGTTCTCTTTTTGTTCTTGTTGGCTCCGCTTTTCGCAGCTAATGTGGTCGAGGGTGACGACGGGAGGCGGACTTGGGCGAGTTGGAAAAAGTGATCATCGAGGCCAAAAGCGCGGCCTATATCGGCGGGGCGACTGCGTTGCCCGCTCCCTCACGCATGGGAGCCCATGACATCTCCTGGCGTCGCGGCGACTGGTCCTATCTCGACAGCTATTTCGGCGGCACGGATTTTTCGGGCCAGGAAGTGGTGTGGCGCCGCGGCGAGCCGGTATGGGCCATGTCCTATTTCGGCTACATCATCCATGACGACCGCATCGACGCGCCGCGCGCCGGAGCGGTGATCAAGCATGCGCTCGGGCGGCTCTATGCCGAAGAGGGACGTTTCTTGGGCGGCTTCGCCTGCGCCCATGACCATGGCGTCTATATCGACGAGAACGAAGGCGACTTCACCCGTTTCACCGGCCGCGAGCGCATCGAGGTCGGCGGCGTCGAGGCCTACAACCTCGTCTATCACGGAGGGCTCATTCGCCCGTGAGACGACGGCTCAGAATCGGTAAGTCAGGCCGATCTGGACGACGGGATAGACCTGATAAGGGTTCAGGCGTTCCTGCTGCTTGCGGATCTCTCTCTGGATCTGCTTGTCGGTGAAACCGTATCGATCGGCGTGCGAGACGACGTCGAGATCCGGCTGGCCGCCATAGAGCGCGCCGAGATCGAGGGAGACGCTGAGGCGATCCTTGATCTTGAGATTGTAGCCGAGGCCGAGATAGGGCTGGACCGGGTTCTGCGTGATCTTGTAGGTGGTCAGCGGATCGCGGATGATGACGGTGATCGCGTCCTTGCCTTTGCCGTAGCGGCGTTCGAGATTCGACAGGCTGCCCTTCACGTAAGAGCCTGACAGCCTGACGCCGCCGGAGAGGCGCAAGCCTTGCTCATAAGGGTAGTAATCCGCCGTTGCGCCGAGGCTGAACAGCCGCGCCCTGTTGTCCGTATCCGATCGATGGGCCGCGTAGGAAAAGTCGAAGCTGGCGCCCGAGACATCGAATCGCGCCGCCCAGGCGTCGTCGAGACGTTTCTCGGCCCCGATGCCGATCCCCAATGTGCCCGCCTGCGGCGTCAATGTGAAATCGTCGGCGTTTGCGACGCTGGTCATCGCCGCAGCGATCAGGCCTGAAAAGAATGCGATGCGCACAATGCCCCCTGAAAGCCCGCCCCCGCGCGCCGTGTCGTGTCTACCGCATCGAGTCTACGCGCAACTGGTTTCACCCTTGCTAACGCAGGCGAGCCGGAATTTATTTCGCCTGATGTCGCGATTGAATTTGAACCGGCCCATCCCCTCACTTATGTTCCGGGCGACGGCGTTGGATCGGTGGTCGCCTTGACCCTGGCGCAATCGACAGATCCAATGGTGGATATCGGCGAGTCTCAGACGGGCATCATGGCAAAGCGCGCATACAATATTCCCAATATGTTGACCTATGCACGGATCGTGGCGGTGCCGCTGATCGTCGTGTGCTTCTTCGTGAACGGCGAACTGCAGAGTTCGGATTTCGCGCGGTGGACGGCTTTCTGGCTGTTCGCCGTGGCCTCCATCACCGATTTCCTCGACGGCTATCTCGCCCGGATCTGGAAACAGACCTCCAATATCGGCCGCATGCTGGACCCGATCGCCGACAAGCTGCTGGTCTCCTCGGTGCTGCTGCTGCTCGCCGCCGACCAGACCATCGCCGGCTGGACGCTCTGGGCCGCGATCATCATCCTCTGCCGCGAAATCCTCGTCTCGGGCCTGCGCGAATATCTGGCGGCGCTGAAAGTGTCGGTGCCGGTGACCCGCATCGCCAAATGGAAGACCACGGCGCAGATGGTGGCGCTCGGCTTCCTGCTCGTCGGGCATGCCGGCGACAACATCTTCGTCTACACGACGGAGACCGGGATCGTTCTGCTGTGGGTGTCGGCATTGCTGACCATCTACACCGGCTACGACTATTTCCGCGCCGGCCTCAAACATGTGGTGGACGAGGAATGAAGGTCGATCTCGTCTATTTCGCCTGGGTCAGGGAGCGGATCGGCAAGCCGGGCGAAACGCTCGATCTGCCCGACGCCGTGACAACCGTGGGTGAACTGCTCAATCATCTCAAGGGCCTGGGCGAAGAGTATGACGCGGCGCTCGAACATGACCGGGTCATCCGCGTCGCCATCGACCAGGAGCATGCCGATCATGGCGAGAGCATTCTCGGCGCGCGCGAGATCGGCATCTTCCCGCCGATGACGGGCGGCTGACATGGCGCCCTGCCCCATTCATGTCCGGGTGCAGGCCGAGGATTTCGACGTCGCGACGGAGATGGCGCGGCTCACAGATGGCCGCGCCGACATAGGCGCGCTGGTGAGTTTTACCGGCCTCTGCCGCGACGAAGGCGGTCGGCTCGAGGCGCTGGAGCTGGAACATTATCCGGGAATGGCCGAGGCGCAGATCGCCAAGGCTTGCCAGGAGGCCGCTGAACGCTGGCCGTTGCAGGGACTTTCGGCCATCCATCGCTATGGCCGCATTGCGCCTGGCGAGCAGATCGTGCTGGTGATCGCCGCTTCGCCCCATCGCCAAGCCGCCTTCGACGCCGCAAATTTCGTGATGGACTATCTCAAGACCGCGGCGCCTTTCTGGAAAAAAGAACATGGGCGTGATGGACAGTCGGGCGACTGGGTGAGCGCCAAGGACGCCGACGACGCGGCCTTCGCCCGCTGGCGGCGCTGACGCTCGGGAACAAATCTGCCCCATCCTCGATTTTTCAAGCAGAACGAGGAGAAAGATCATGACGGAGAGACACGGCGGATGCCTGTGCGGTCAAGCGCGATATGACGTCAAGGGTGAACCTCTGCGCGTCGGCATTTGCCATTGCCTGGATTGCCGAAAGGAGAGTGGCTCCGCTTTTGCCTGCTTCGCCATCTATCCAGCCGACGCGGTAAAGTATGAGGGCGAAATCAAGACTTATCAGGGCCGCAGCTTCTGCCCGGTCTGTGGCGGTCGTTTATTCACGTTGACGACGGAAGAAGCGGAAATCCGCTTCGGCAGCCTCAATGACGCCCCGACCGATCTCGCGCCGAGCTACGAATTGTGGATCCGCCGCCGCGAAAATTGGCTGCATCCCCTGCCCGGAACCGAACAGCATCATGGCGACCGGCCATCATGACCGACTTTCTCGTCGGAGGGTCACCGCCAGCAGCACCAGCAGGGCCATCATGGCGAGATCGCGCCATTCGAAGCTGATATAGGCGCCGAAAAAGGTCTCGGCCAATCCGAACAGAAAAGCGCCGGTCGCGCAGTGGCCCGGCGACGTCTGTTCGCCTATTGCGGCGATCATCACCACTTTCAAACCGAACATCAACCCGGATCCGAAATCCATCGAGCCGTAATAGGCGGAGGCGAAGAGCCCGGCGATCGCCGCCGCCACCGCGGTCGCCAGACCCGCGACCACCACGACATTTCGCGCATTGATCCCCATGAGTTCGGCGGCGAAGGGATCATCGGCGACCGCCCGCCAGGCGCGTCCGCCCGCACTATTCGACAAATAGAGCGCGCCGGCAGCCAGCAGGACCGCGGTGAACGCGGGCTCGATCACCTGGATCAACGTGACCGACACGGGAAATCCGCCGCCGTCCCACAGGATGCTGCGGTGGTTGAGAAATGGCGACAGCCAGAGATCGCGGCTGTCGGCGGCGATGCGGACGAGCTCCATCAGCACGATCATCAGCGCCAGCGACACCGGAATCACGGAGGTCGGAGCGTGCGCCTGAAGCGGCCCCGTGATCTTCCAGCCGATGACCCCGCCGGCCAGGAGGCCATAGATCAGCGCGACCGTCGCGCCGAAGCCGAGGGCGGCGGGATAAGTCAACCACAATGCCGTCCAGCCGAAACCGGTGAAGAAGATGAAGATCTGGCCTGTGAAGGCGAACAGCGCGCCCATGGTGAAATCCGGCCGCCGCGTCAGCGCGAAGCTGATGGAGTAGCCGAAAGCTAGCAGCGCATACAGCGCCGAGATCGGCGCGGCGTTGATGAGTTGCTGCAGGCAGAAGGCCAGGTCGGACGCAGTGAGCATGATAAATTATAACTTGTAAATGCGGTTTTACTAGTTACTATTCAGCCTATGAGCTTCGAATGGACACCTCACCGCTTTTCCGGCGGCGCACTGGCGCTGGATGTCGCCAACAGCGTCATCCTGCGCGCCGACCCAGAGAAACGGGTCGATCGCTTCGCGACGGCAGATCACCTCGCCGCCTTTCCGGCGGCCGCCGAAATCATGTGCGCCGAGCGGGACGACTTTTCTCAGCTCGCTGCGGTGAGACCGGAGAACGAGAGTCTTTTCCTGGAGTTACGGGAAAAGGCGGACGCATTTTATCGCGTGAAGGCGCGTGACGGCGGCGACGATCCATCGTTGCTCGCCGATCTGCTCGACGCCATCGCCCGCATCCTGCGCGCCCATCCCCATGCGACGACGCCGGAACCGGTCGATCTCGCCACGGCGCGCTCGGCCCTGCGGCTGATCGCCATGCCGGAGCCCGAGCGGCTGAAGATCTGTCCGAATTGCGGCTGGCTGTTCCTCGACCGCAGCAAGAACAAGAGCCGGGCATGGTGCGACATGGCCGTCTGCGGCAATCGCGCCAAGGCCCGCCTCCACTATCGACGGAAAAAGGGGAAAGACGGATGACTCGCCTATGGCTATCGGCGCTCGTCGTTCTGGCGCTTGCCAGTTGCCAGCGCGAGGACAAGGATTACCTCACAATCAACGGCAAGATCTTCATCTTCAACGTGCGGCTCTCCAAGGCTTATTACGCGCTCAATCTCAACCGGCTCGCCGGCGTGCCGGATGGGGCCAAGGTGACGGCGGAGTTTGAAAATCCGGCCGGCGGGCCGCCACTCACGGTCACCAGGAAGGTGTTCCCCAACATGGCCCGCATCGATTTCCAAAGCCCGGATCTCGACTGCATCGTCGCCGACAAGCCCTATGCGATCATCATCACGCTACGCGATCCCGCGGGTAAGGAGATGCAGAAGATCGAGACCACGCTCGCCTCGACGCTCGACCAGACCGTGATGCCCGAACAGGCGCTGGTGCGCGGCAACGCCTATGACAAGAACCCCGCCGCCTATGACGCCGAGGGCCATGTGAAATTCAGGACGGCGTGCGCGGCGCAGGGGTAACCGCCTTCAAGACGCCGATCACGTCCATGCTCCGCGCCGTCGCGCCGAAAATTCCGCCTTCCGAGCGGATCGTTTCCAGCGCGGCCGCATGGTTGGAGGTCACGGTCGCGGCGCAGCAATCCTCCAGCAACAGGCATTCGTAGCCGCGCTCGGTGGCGTCGCGGATGGTGGAGTGCACGCAGATGTCTGTCGTGACGCCGCAGACGATCAGGCGGCGGACGCCGCGGGCGGCCAGGATGCGGTCGAGGTCGGTGGCGTAAAAGGCGGAAAAACCAGGCTTGTCGATAATGGGTTCGCCGGGCGCCGGCGCAAGTTCCGGCACGATATCCCAGCCGGCCTCGCCGCGCACCAGCAGACGTCCCAGCGGTCCCCGGCTTCCGATTTCAGCGCCGCCATTGGCCGAGCGGAAGCGTTTCTGTGATGGCAGATCGGAAAGATCGGGGCGATGGCCCTCGCGGGTGTGCACCACCAATCCGCCCCAGGCTCTCACCGCCGCCAGGACGGCCTGAATGCGCGGGATCAGCGCACGGGCGGGGGCGACGTCATAGCCCATGGCGCTGACATAGCCGCCGACTTCGCAGAAATCGCGCTGCATGTCGATGACGACCAACGCCGTCATCAGCGGGTCGATCACGTGGTCATGCGGCCAGGGATAGGGATTGGCTGCTATGGTCGGCATGGCGGTTCCTGGGCGACGGCGGCGAATGTGTTGCGCCGCACAGTTCCACAGCTCGCATCATCATTCAATCGGCCAAAGAAAAACCGCCCGCGAGGCGCCTCGCGAGCGGTTCCGAACTTCAGACCGGAGAAGGCTCCGGTCAATGAATTCAGCCGACGATTTCGGTGTCGGAGAACCAGTACTTGATTTCCTGGGCGGCAGTTTCCGGAGCGTCGGAGCCGTGGACCGAGTTTTCGCCGATCGACAAAGCGTGGGTCTTGCGGATGGTGCCTTCATCGGCGTTGGCCGGATTGGTGGCGCCCATGATTTCGCGGTTCTTGAGGATTGCGTTTTCGCCTTCCAGCACCTGCACCACGGTCGGACCGGAGGTCATGCCCTCGACGAGTTCGCCGAAGAAGGGACGCTCCTTGTGCACGGCGTAGAAGCCCTCGGCTTCGCGGCGGCTCATCCAGACGCGCTTGGAGGCGACGACGCGCAGGCCGGCGTCTTCGAGCATCTTGGTGATGGCGCCCGTCAGGTTGCGCTTGGTGGCGTCCGGCTTGATCATCGAGAAGGTGCGTTCAATCGCCATGTCTTGGTCCTCATAGTGTGGGGAAAGTGCGCGGTTTCTATCTGCGGGATCGCAGGAAGACAAGGGGGCGACCGGAATTTTACAAGATCGTCATCTTGGCGCAGGCGCCGACGTGACGGCATCGCGCGCCAAAAGCTCCGATTGCTTATTGATCTGCCTCGCCAGACGTGTCGACGCCGGCGTTTCGCCGAAAGACAGGCGAACCAGATCGGCCAGCGAAGCTGCGAGCTCGTTATACTGGCGGGCGTTGGCCAGATTGCCGCGGGCATGCGCGCGCTGGCTGTTCGCGAGGTTGAGTTCGGCTTCCAACAACCAGTTTTTGCGGCAGAATTCGTTCACCATCGCTTTGACTTGCAGCGCGACCGCATCATCCAGGACGAGTTTGTCGAGATTGCCCATCTCGTCATAACGCGACCAGTCCGGCTCGAGATCATCCTCGCTGATCGTTGGCCATTTGCCGACGAGCCGCCCGTTTGACCGCGAGAACTTGGCTTGCAAGTCCCGGCCTGCCGCCTGCGGCAAGCGCAGTTTGTCGATCACCGGCAGACGTTCTGCGAAAGTCAGAGGATGTCGCGCCACCCTTCCCGGAAGAATATGCGGCGCCGCCTCCATGGCGTTGAGCAAGGCGATGGCGTTGACGTCGAGCGCCGAATTGCTGCGATCATTCGGGATCTGCTCCCAGCCATCGGCGCCAATCCGCCTGGCGAAATCGGCCGCGGGATTGTCGACGCCGACGAAGGCGACGGGCGTGATGGCGGCGGAGCCGAACCAAACGGCCCAACGATCAAGCAGTTGTTCATAGTCGAAATACGGGTCTGTCGCATCGATCGATGCGAAATGCTCCGCCGTCACCCTCGCCTGCCGCGCCAGTGTCGAAGCATGCGAGACTGCGAGATCGACCTGCGGACGGAGATAGCAGATGATCTCGATATCGTTGAAATGCGCGCTCAGCAGTTCATGCACCCGCCCAACCTCATCCGATGTGGTCAGGCGGCTATGACAGTGTTCATTGCTGATGACGAAAACCTTGGCGCCGGACGCGACGGCCTCGTCCGTTTCAGCGGCCAGTCTTTTCGCAAGCGCTCTCCGATACGCATCGTGACCGGCCTCGTCGAAGATCGCGCGCTGATCGAAAAACGGTTCGTTCCGCCTCAGGTTCATACCATAGACGGCTATGTCGATATTGTTGGGACGTCCGAGCGTGGAACTGTAGACGATGCCCTGCTGCGCGAGCGTAGCGGAATTCCGGTGCAGATATTTCTGGATCGTCGTCGTCCCGGACTTCTCAGTTCCGATATGGAGGATCAACTTCACGGACGGCGCCTCTCCCAGCCTCGGCATTGCTGTCGACTAAGCCATGCTCCGGCATTTGTAAACATCGCCGTCTCGCAGGCGATCACTCTGCGGCAGCAACCTCTCGTCCCGCCCCGCCATGGAGATCGAGGCAGCGCTCGAACCACATCGCCACCGGATCGTCGGTCTTCAACAGGCTGACAGGGCTGACGACGCGGGCCCATTGCAGCGCGCCGAAGACGATGTAATCGACAAAGAGCGGCCTGTCGCCGCCGAGCCAGGTTTGATACTTGAGCGCATGCCTGACGGGTTCGAGCTTGGCGGGGAAGGTCTCGATCTCGCCCTCCCGCGCGGCCGCGACCTGCTCCAGCGTCCTGCCCAGCCGACTTTCGCGGCTGGTGCGGAAATACGCCTGATCCTCCGGCGCCAAACAATCATGGATGTCGGTCAGCATGATCCGCGTCAGCGCCGGATGGATCACGAACTGGCTGTAGCCTTCGAGCGCGCGGGTGAGCGCGACCCCTGCGCCGCCGCCGAAGAGCGAGGGACGATCCGGATAGGTTTCATCGAGATAGACGGCGATGTCGAAACTGTCGCGCACCAGCCGCGCACCGTCCTTCAGGACTGGCACGGTCGGAGAAAATCCGTTCTCCAGCGCGGGAATTGCGGTGAAAGGCGTCGGGGTTTCCTCGAACGCCAATCCCTTGTGATGCAGGGCCATCACCGTCTTCCAGGCATGCGGGGAAAATCTTGTGTCGCGGCTGGCGCCGCATAGAGTGTAGAGCTTCATGGAACCACCTGCCGACTTGTTCGGGACAGCATGCGCGAAAGCAGATCCAGGCGTCCAATTCAAACTTTTCATATCTGGAGGCGCTGGAGCGTGATGGATGGTCGCGCTAGTTCTGGCTGAAAGGAGAGACATATCATGAGGGAAACATTTCATATGTTCGCCGCCTATAACCGCTGGGCCAATACGGCGCTCTATGATGCGGCGGCGGAGTTGAGCGAGGAGGAGTTGCGCGCGCCCACGGGCGCTTTCTTCGGTTCGCTTATCGCCACGCTCAACCATATCCTCGTCGCCGACCGGATCTGGCTGAAGCGGTTCACCGGTGTGGGGACCGCGCCCAGCCGTCTCGACGTGATCCTGCATGACGACCTCGCCGCGCTCCGCCGAGCGCGCGCCGCGGAAGACGAACGCATCGTCGCCTGGACCGTCGGTCTGACCGACGACGAGATCGCGGGGACTTTCACCTACACGCCGGTGACGTCGCCGCAACCCGTCACGCAACGGCTGGGCGGCGCGCTGTCTCATCTGTTCAACCACCAGACCCATCATCGCGGCCAGTGCCACATGATGCTGACGACGCTCGGAAAACCGAGCCTGGCGCTCGATCTCATCTACTTCCAACGCTGCCCCGAAGGCCGCGCCTTCGGTTGCTGAGCGGCTGATCCACGCGTTTCCTCGTCGCGCTCAGGCGGCGAGACGTCCGTTATGGCGGCGCGCGGCGGCGCCAGCGCGGAACTGCTCGATCAGGCGGTCGAGCGCGTCCGCCTCGCTGGCGAGCGCATGCACCGCGGCCGTCGATTCCTCGACCATGGCCGCATTGTGCTGGGTGCCTTGATCGATCATATGCACCGACTCGCTGATCGTCGACAGTCCGGCGGACTGCTCCCGGGTCGCATGGACGATCTGCTCGACATGTTCGGAAATCGCCCGGACCTCGTCGCTGATATTCTTCAGCGCCTTACCGGTTTCGCCGACCAGTCCGACGCCATGCGACACTTGGTCGGCGGACGCATTGATGAGCGTCTTGATTTCCTTGGCCGCATTGGCCGAGCGCTGGGCGAGTTCGCGCACTTCCGTGGCGACCACGGCGAAGCCCTTGCCGGCGTCGCCGGCGCGCGCGGCTTCGACGCCGGCGTTGAGCGCCAGCAGATTGGTCTGGAAAGCGATCTCGTCGATAACGCCGATGATCTGGCCGATCTGCTGCGAGGACCCTTCGATCTTGCTCATCGCGTCGACGGCGTTGGAAACGATCTCGGCGGACTTTTCCGCGCCACGCTTGGCGTTCTCGACCAGCCGATTGACATTCTCCGCCCGCGTCGCGGTCTTCTGGACCGTCTCGGAGATTTCCGTGATCGCGGCGGCCGTTTCCTCGACCCCGGCTGCCTGGCGCTCGGTCCGGTTGGACAATTCGTTGTTGGCTTCGCGGATCGACTCGGCGCCGCTTCGGACATGCGTGGCGGCGACGCTCACCTCGCGCATGGTCTTGTCCAACTGGTCGATAACCTGATTGAAGGTTTGGCGCAGCACGTCCATGCGGCCGGAGAGCTTGGTTTCGAGCCGGTAGGCCAGGTTGCCGTGCGACAGTTCCGTCAGCCCGGCGGCCATCTGCTCGACCGCCTTGGCTGTCTGTTCAGCCTCGACAGTCTTCTCGGCCTCGCGGCGCGTCCTTTCCTCAAACACCGCCGCATCGGCCCGGCGCGCCTCTTCGGCGCGTTCGGCGGCCTCCGCGTGAGCGGCCAGGGCGTCAGCGGCCGAACGGCTCGCGGCTTCCACCGAGCCCACGACGGCGCCGGTGAGCGCGATCAAAACGCCGGACTGCAGGATCAGGATGACGGCGTGCAACAGAACGCGGGTGAAATCGAATTCGCCGGGGAAGACCGCCGACGGAAGAAGGAAGTCGAGCACCAGATGATGAACGGCGACCACCGCGGCGAAGCCGATGATGGCCCGCCAATCGATCCAGGCTGCGCAGATCGCCAGGGTAGCGAAGAAATACATATGCATGTCGACCTGGTAGGCGCCGCCCTTGAACTGGTAGACGAGCACCGCGACCTCGGCAGCCAGACCGATCGAAGAGAGCGTCCGTATCGTCGGGCCGAACTTGTCGCGAACCCAAACGGACGTCACCAGCGCCGCGATCGACGCGCTGGCGACGACGCCGATATAGGAACCGCCTTCGGGCAAGAACACCGATGCGGCCAATGAAAACATCACATTGGCCCAGATCAATGTCAGAACGCCGTAGGAAGCCTTGGCGCGCAATTGGTCAAGCGCATTCATGTCAATTTCCTTCGTTACACCCGGCTGCGAGAGCGTGGTCCAGAACCAGCGCGGCGCCGCTTTCAAATAGACGTCCCGCAAAATTTCGGTCGTTGGAATGCGCGATCCCGACCCAGTCGAACCGCGTCGACGATACGAGCGTGCCGCCGGCGTCGCCGATGACGCGCAGCAATGCCGCCGGACCGGCGCCGGGCTGCGTCACGACGACGACGAACTCGCTTTTTGGAAAAGCGACCGCCGCAAACATCGCGACGAAACAGAAGCAGGCTCCCGTCAGGAGAACCCTCTTGTCCAGCCGATCACGGTTATCGTCAGCCACGCCCTCACGCTCCGATCGTCGCGACGTCCCGCTTCACGAGGCGCGCACTTCACTGATTTTGCTATTTCCCACCATCGACGACAAAGGTTAATTCGAGGTATTTTCACGCCGAGAATTGCATATAAGCCAATATAGACTTCGATAATTGTCGTAACTTCTGCTGCAACGCCGAATTTTATTGACTTATGTCAATATTACTCATGATCCGCTTCGGCTGGGCGCGCATGCCCAAAACCGCGTTTCCTTCCGAAATGTTTTGGGCTAAAGCGACTGCATGATCGCGATTTCAGGACTGACGGCCCGCATTGCCGGGCGACTTCTTCTCGACGACGCCAGCGTCTCCCTGCCCACCGGCGTTAAAGCCGGCCTGGTGGGGCGCAACGGCGCGGGCAAATCCACTTTGTTCAAGATCATCACCGGCGAGATGGCCCCCGAATCCGGCGATGTCTCGGTGCCCCGAGGGGCGCGCATCGGCCAGGTGGCGCAGGAAGCGCCCGGCACCGACGATCCGCTGATCGACATCGTGCTCGCCGCCGACAAGGAGCGGGCCAGCCTGCTGGCGGAGGCCGAGACGGCCACCGATCCGCACCGCATCGCCGAAATCCAGGTGAGGCTCGCCGATATCGACGCCTATTCGGCCGAAGCCCGCGCCGCCTCGATCCTCGCCGGCCTCGGCTTCGACGAAGAGGCGCAGCACCGGCCCGCCAAGAGCTTTTCCGGCGGCTGGCGGATGCGCGTGGCGCTCGCGGCCGTGCTGTTCTCCGAGCCCGACCTGCTGCTGCTCGACGAGCCGACCAACTATCTCGACCTCGAAGGGGCGCTGTGGCTGGAAGATTATATCCGCCGCTATCCGCATACGGTCATCATCATCAGCCACGACCGCGATCTGTTGAATTCGGCGGTCAATTCGATCGTGCATCTCGACCAGCAGAAGCTGACTTTCTATCGCGGTCCTTACGACCAGTTCGAGCGGCAAAAGGCGGAAGCCGAGGAATTGCAGACCAAGGCCAAGGCCAAGAACGAAGCGCAGCGCAAACATCTGCAGAGCTTCATCGATCGCTTCAAGGCCAAGGCGTCCAAGGCCAAGCAGGCGCAGAGCCGCATCAAGGCGCTGGAGCGGCTCGGCACCGTGGCGGCGGTGGCGCATGAGCATGTGCAGGGCTTCTCCTTCCCCGACCCCAAGCGCGAGGCGGCATCGCCGATCATCGCGGTGGAAGGCGGGCTGGCGGGGTATACGCCGGGCCATGCCATTCTGAAGAATATCAATGTCCGGATCGACACGGATGATCGCATCGCCCTGCTCGGCTCGAACGGCAACGGCAAATCCACCTTCGCCAAGTTCATCTCAGGGCGGCTCGCGCCGCTGGGCGGCAGGGTCACCTCGGCGCCCAATCTCAAGGTCGGCTTCTTCGCCCAGCATCAGCTCGACGACCTGATCCCGGACCAGAGCGCCGTCGATCACATTCGCCGGCTGATGCCGACGGAGCCGGAAGCCAAGGTGCGCTCGCGCGTGGCGCAGATGGGGCTGGCCACCGCCAAGATGGACACGGCCGCGAAAGATCTCTCGGGCGGCGAAAAGGCGCGGCTTCTGATGGGCATCGCCGCTTTCGAGGCGCCCAATCTGCTCATTCTCGACGAGCCGACCAACCATCTCGACATCGACAGCCGCCGCGCGCTGATCGAGGCGCTGAACGACTATTCCGGCGCCGTGATCCTGATTTCGCATGATCGGTATCTGATCGAGGCGACCGTCGACCGACTCTGGATCGTGCGTGACGGCACGGTGAAGGCGTTCGAGGGCGACATGGACGAGTATCGCGACATCGTCGTCGGCTCGAACAGGAAGCCGCGCAAGGAGAAGGAAGAAGCGCCCGCCCCGCAAGCCGCGGCAGCCGCCCAGCCCAAGCGCGGCAATCCGGCGGTCATGCGCAAGAAGGTCGAGGAATTGCAGGTCATGATCGGCAAGATCGAGCGCCTGATCCAGGGCATCGACACCGAACTGGCCGATCCCCAGCTCTACGCGAAAAATCCTGCGCGGGCCGGCGAACTCACCAAGGCGCGCGCCAACGCCGCCAAGAAGCTCGCCGACACCGAAGAGGAATGGCTGCTCGTCTCGACCGAACTGGAAGAGCTCGGCGCCTGACGGCGCCGAATCTTATCACAGCGCCTGCGGGTCGCCATCCTCGACGCCGCTCGGAGGCGAAGCCGCCAAAGGCGACGACGCGATTTCACGGCGCGCCTTGTCGAAGATCTCCATCAGCCGCGCTTCCTGGCTGCGGTCGAGATTGGTGCGGATGATGCGGCCGCCATGGGCGCTCATCGCCTCGATCACGCGATCCGACGAGGCGCGTTCGGCGAGCAGGAACAGAGCCGCCTGCCCCGGCTGCAACACGCCCGCGACATCCTTCATGAATTTGTCGTTGACGCCGTAATCGGTGAGCGCGCCGGCGAGAGCGCCCGACGCCGCGCCTGCGGCCACGCCCATCAGCGGATTGAAGAACAGCAAACCGGCCAGCAGACCCCAGAACGCGCCGCCGGAGGCTCCGAGCGCCCAGAGATTGACCATCTGGTGCAGCTTGATCTCGCCATCGGGTTCGGCGGTGGCGACCACGGCGTCATTGACGGTGACGAGATAATCGCGGGAGAGATTGAAGAGCCCCTTGCGGGCCTCCTCGGCCTGGGCTTGGCTGTCATAGCCGAAGACGATGAGTTCGGACATGTGCGTTCCTTGCGGTTCAGCGCCTCTCTCATATGATATGGGGTACGGCGCCTAGGATTAAAGCGCAGCCCCATGAAATCCTGGCGACATTCCCGATCAGCCGAGTTCGAAGGTCGTAACGCCGTAAATGCGGCGCAACGGCAGTTCCGGGTAATGGCCGCGATACATTCGCGCCGTCTCGAACACCGGATGCATGCCGTAACGCAGCGCGAGCGCCCTCGCCTCGGGATTGGGCATGGGAATGTCGAGATAGATATGACCGCCGCCGACCCGGGCGACCAGCGCGCGAAACAGCCGGTCGGCGATATCGGGACTGTCGGCGAAGAGCGGGCCTATCTTGTAGCCCGAACCGCAAGCGCGAATGGCGCCGAGGCCGGCGATCGCCCCGCCGTCGCGGAAAGCCAGAGCGAGCCGACCATGTCGCCCATCGGCGGTCGGATCAAGCCAGGCGGCGAGAAACCGAGCGCGCGACGCGGGATTGCAGCCGGCGTCATAGGCCAGCAACGCCTCCAGCGGCGCTTCGCTCGCACGCACGATGCGCGGATCTCGTGGATCCTCGCATGTGAGTTGGGCGCCGTAGCGGGCATTGGCGTGGGCATAGGCGAAGCCGGATTTGCGGTAGTTTTCCTGCTGGGCGACGACGCCGTCGAGACCCACCGTCTTCGCCTGGCTCATCGCCAGGACCTGGCTCCACAATTTAAAGCCCAATCCCTGCCCTCGGAACTGCGGAGCCACGATGTAGAAGCCGAGAAAACCGTAATCGGCATGATGGTGGACGAGAGAGACGCCGGCGGCGATCTCGCCGTCCATCTCGTCCACCCAATATCCTTCGGGATCGGCGCGCCAGAAGGCGTCGACATCGGCGAGACCGGGATTCCAGCCTTCCTTCGCCGCCCAGGACACCAGCGTTTCGAGATCGGTTTTCGTCGCCCTTCTGATCATGCTTGCCACTCCCGTTTTGGCAGTGCATCACAAAAAGCACGGTTTTACCAGTTGCTTCCTCGCCGCGGCGCTTGCCCGGCGGCGGCATTCTGATAAGAGCGAAGAATAATCATACTATTCCAGGAAACACTCAGTTCGGGAACAGACAGATGGCCCCCATCAAGCTCGCAATCGTCGGCGTCGGTAAAATCGTGCGCGACCAGCATCTTCCGGCGGTCGCCGGGAACGCAGACTTCGCTTTGGTCGCCACCGCCAGCCGTCATGGGACGGTGGACGGCGTTCCGTCTTACAAATCGATCGAAGAAATGCTCGCGGCGATGCCGGAGATCGAGGCGGTGTCGCTCTGCATGCCGCCGCAGTTTCGCTACGAGGCGGCGCTGACCGCGCTCAACGCCGGCAAGCACGTCTTCCTCGAGAAGCCTCCGGGCGCGACCATTTCCGAAGTGGAAGATCTGAAGCGCATCGCCGAAGCAAAGGGCGTATCGCTGTTCGCCAGCTGGCATTCGCGCTATGCGCCGGCCGTGGAAGCCGCGAAGGAGTTCCTCGCCGCCTCGCCGCTGAAGAAGTTGTTCATCAACTGGAAGGAAGACGTCCGCCATTGGCATCCGGGCCAGGCCTGGATCTGGGAGCCGGGCGGCCTCGGCGTTTTCGATCCCGGCATCAACGCGCTGTCGATCCTGACTCACATCCTGCCGAAGCCGGTGTTCATCACCGAGGCAGAGCTGGAATTTCCGGAAAATCGCGCCGCCCCCATCGCCGCCAGCATGCGCTTCTCCAACGCCGACAAGCCCGATGTGTCGGCCGAGTTCGACTGGCGCCAGACCGGCCCTCAGAGCTGGGACATCGAGGCCGAAACCGAAGCCGGCAAGATGCGGCTGGCCGACGGCGGCGGCAAGCTGTTCATCGACGGCGCGCTCGCCTTCGAAGGGCCGATCATGGAATATCCCAATCTCTACGCGCGCTTCGCCGAGATCATCAAGGTCGGCGTCAGCGATTGCGATATCGCGCCGCTGACCCATGTCGCCGACGCCTTCATGCTGGGCCGCCGCAAGATCGTCGACGCCTTTCACGATTGATCGGAAGCGCCCCGGATCGGCTCGAAACGGGGCGTCTTAACTGAATGGCAAGGCTTGGGCGTCATGATCACGCCGGAATACTTATTCCCGGAGTCTTGTTTTGAGCCCTTTGCTGACAAGCATGTTGCGCCGTTTCAAAAGCGCCGCCGCTCGCACGGCGGCGGCTTTCAGCGCTGATCGCAGCGGCAATTTCGCGCTCACCTTCGCGCTCGTCGCCGTGCCGACCATTGTCGGCGTCGGCGCGTCCATCGATTATGTACACGCCTACAATATTCGTATTCGCATGCAGGCCGATCTCGACGCCGCATTGATCGCCGCCGTCCGCGAAGTCGACACGCTGACCGAAGACAATATCAAAGAGCGCGTCAAAGTCTGGTTCAACGCGCAAGGAAAATCCACCGGCATCGCTTATTCGATCGACACCAACACAATCTCAATCAGCAAATCGAACCGCACGATCCAAGCCACCGTCAAGGGCGTGGTTCCGACCTCGCTGATGCAGATCTCCGGCGTCAGAAACGTCGATGTCCAAGTCGCCGCAGCTGTGGCGGGACCCGCGACGTCCTATCTGAACGTCTATATTGCGCTCGATAAATCCGCCTCTATGCTGCTGGCGGCGACAAGCGCCGGGCAGACGACGATGACGAACATCAAGGACACGTCGGGCAACAAGAGCAATTGCGTGTTCGCCTGCCACGAGGTCGAAGGGGGGCCCTGGAAGGTCGGCTCTTCCAATTACTCGACCTTGTATTCGGCTGCCAAGGCCGCAGGAGTATCCCTCCGTGCAGATGTTTCGGTCACCGCCGCCCAGGAAGTCATCGATCTCATCAAGGCCGCTGACCCGACGGGATCGCGCATCAAGGTCGGGATTTACTCGCTGGGCTCCACAGCCAGCGAAGAGCTTGCTCTGACAAATTCAATGTCAGCGGCGACCAACGCCCTGATCAACGATTCAGACCTCACCAGCGCCACGTCAATTCCATATTCCTATTTCGACAAATCGCTTACTGCGTTGACGTCGATGGTCGGCAGCGCCGGGGATGGATCAGCCGCCTCCAAGCCGCTCAAACTCGTTCTACTGTTGACCGACGGAGTCATTTCGCAGCGCAGCTGGGTTATCAACAACCCCCACAATACATGGGACTGCAAAACCTGGTCCGGGTCGAACTGCATCAAATTCAACAGGGCCCATTTTCCGGACCAGCTCAAGACATCTCCTCTCAATCCCGCCTGGTGCAAGAGCTTGAAGGATTCCTCTGTCACTATCGGCGTTCTCTACACGGAGTACCTGTCGATAGATAAAGACTGGGGCTACAACGGCACTGTCGGCGAAACCATGGCGACGAGCGGGTTCACATCGGTCTGGAGTGGCCAGATGAGAACGGGAGTGCCGTCGTCCACCACACGGCGCAACTATATCCCACTCGCCCTCTCGGACTGCGCCACGTCGTCCGATCTCTTCCTTGCCGCAAACGATCCCGATGAGATCGAGGCAGGGCTGGCGAAGATTTTCCAGCAATATCTCGGCTCTGTCCGGCTGACGCAGTGAGGGCGGGATGAGACGATTGCGCGATTATCTTCTCAACAGAAAGGGCAGCGCCGCGATTGAATTCGCGATCCTTGCTCTGCCGTTCATCGTCATCATCCTGGCGATCATCGAAATCGCGCTGATGTTCTTCGTCGATTCGGCGCTGGACTCGGCCGTGCACAAGGCCGTCCGGCAGGTGCGCGTCGGCACTGCGAAATCCGGAAACTGGCAGATCGCCAATTTCAAGACCGCGATCTGCTCGGAGCTTTCCTATTCCTTCTCGTGCTCGAGAGACCTGCTCGTGCGCGTGTCGGTCATCACGAATATGAGTTCCGTGTCGAAGGTCAACCCGTCCTCGGGCGGCGTGCTGAACGTCACGGAAACCTTCAACATCGGCAATGCCGGCGATTACGTGCTGGTGCAGGCCTTCCTGCCCTGGGACCCCACGCTCAAACTCTACACCTTCGCGTCCGGCCGCCTCAATGACGGGCGTTACGTGCTCGGCGCCGCCGACCTGTTCAAAAACGAGCCCTTCTGATGACGGATCCGCGACCGAAGAAGACAATCCGCTCGTCGATCCGGCGCTTCGGCAAGGATCGCTCCGGCGTCTCCGCGATCGAATTCGTGCTCATCTTTCCGATTCTCGTGGCATTGCTCGCCGGCACCGTCGATTTCGGCCAGGCGCTGATGGTGTCGCGCAAGATGAACCAGATCGTCTCGACCCTGGGCGACATGATCGCTCAGAAATCGGCCTGGACGACGTCGGAAGCCAACGCCATCATCACCGGCACGACCACGATCATCCTGCCGTTTTCGACCACCAACCTCAAGATCAAGCTTGCCGTGGTCGACGTCGCCTCGGATTTGTCGACCAAGGTCAATTGGGGTCTCGCTTATCAGGACACCAAGCCGGCCGCCAACAGCGCCTCGCCGGTGACCGTTCCGTCAACGATCGCCCAATCGGGCGTTCAACTGGTGACCGTGGTGGCCAGTTATGACCTGACGACGCCGTTCTCCACCCTGTTGCAGCCCGTGACCGGCGTTTCGACCTATCACTACAGCAAGACCTACATCATGCGGCCGCGCGTAAAAGACACGATTACGCTGGATTGACCGGCGGTCGCGTCAGGCCTTCTTTTCCCAGCGACCATCGTTGTTCTGCTGCCAGTAAGACAGTTGCCCGCCCCCGGCCTTCAGCCGCTTCCACTGGGCGCGCGCCTGCACGAGCTGCGCCTCGTCATGGCCGTCGAACATCAGCACCAGCCTTTCGTAGCCGGCGATGTCGTCCGGCGCTGCGCCATCGACATAGAAACGGATATGGGCGCCGTTCGGATTGTCGTCGTTGGAGGTGATGAGAATCGGCTGTTCATCGGCCATCTCCTCCGATGCGAGGCCGTGCGGCAGAAAACTGTCCGCGCGATAGGTCCAGAGATGCGCGTCGAGCGCCGCTTCCCGATCGGCGCCCGTCGTCTGCACGGCGATGCGCCATTTGCGCTCGAGGCTTTTTTCGAGCAGAGGCGGAAGCGCGTCCTCCATCCTGGTCTCGGTGAGATGATAGAACAGAATATCCACGCGCCCGCCCCGCTGTTGACCGATCAGGCTTCGTAATAGGCCCTGACGAGTTCGTCCAGCAACCGCACGCCGTAGCCCGACGCCCAGGACTGGTTGATTTCGTCCGACGGCGCGCCCATCGCGGTCGAGGCGATGTCGAGATGCGCCCAGGGCGTGGAGCCGACGAAGCGCTTCAGGAACTGCGCCGCCGTGATGGCTCCCGCCTGGCGGCTGCCGCCGGTGTTCTTCATGTCGGCGAAACGGCTGTCGATCATCTTGTCATATTCGCGGCCGAGCGGCATGCGCCACAGGCGTTCGCCGGTATTGATCCCGGAGATCAGCAGATTGGCCGCCAGAGCGTCGTCGTTGCAGAACAGACCGGCGTGATGGGCCCCGAGCGCCACGCCGATGGCGCCGGTGAGGGTCGCGAGGTTGATCATGAAAGCCGGCTTGAACCGTTCATTGGCGTACCAGAGCGCGTCGCAGAGCACGAGGCGGCCTTCGGCGTCGGTGTTGATCACCTCGATCGTCTGGCCCGACATGGATTTGACGATATCGCCGGGCCGCTGGGCGTTGCCGTCCGGCATATTCTCGACGAGACCGATGACGCCGACGACATTCACCTTGGCCTTCCGCGCGGCGAGCGTATGCATCAGGCCGGTGACGGCGGCCGCGCCGCCCATGTCGCCCTTCATGTCCTCCATGCCGGCGGCCGGCTTGATGGAAATGCCGCCGGTGTCGAAGACGACGCCCTTGCCGATGAAGGCATAGGTCTTGTCTTTGGGCTTGGCGCCTTTCCACTGCATCACCACCAGACGCGGGGGACGCACCGAGCCCTGCGCCACGCCGAGCAGCGCGCCCATGCCGAGCTTGCGCATGTCCTTCTCGGTGAGGATCTCGATCTCGACGCCGAGTTTTTCGAGTTCTTCGGCCTTGGCGGCGAATTCCTCCGGCCCGAGCACATTGGCGGGCTCGTTGACGAGGTCGCGCGCGAGGATGACGCCCCCGGCCACGGCTTCGGTCGTCTCGAAGGCCTTCTTGGCGGCCGAATGCGCGGCCGTCACCAGCGTGACCTTGGCAGACTTGTCGCCGTCGCCATTGTCCTCGGAGTCGTCCTTCTTGGTCTTGTAACGATCGAAACGATAGGCGCGCAGCATCATGCCGAGCGCGAAATCGGCGGCGTTCTTGGCCGTCGTATCGTGATCGGGAACGTCGAGGAAGACGCTCGCCTTCTCGACGCCGGAAAGCGCCGCGGCGACGACGCCGCCGGCCTTCATCCAATCCTGCGCGCCGAATTCCTGCCTGGCGCCCAGGCCGATCACCATGAGACGGTCGGCCGCCGACCCTTCGGGCGCGAGCAGATCGAGCTTGCCGAATTTTTTGCCCTTGAAGCGCGCGGTCCTGGAAGCCTTGGAGATCACTCCGGAAGGGTCGAGATCCTCAGGCGCGGACGTCGGCCCGTCATCCGAAAACCTCAGAACGACGGCGACGCCGCCCGCGATCTTGGCCGAGCGGGAGAAGGAGAATTCGAAACGCGAAGACATTCGCAGCACCTTTCAAGACGATTATCGATTCTGATCTTGGACAAGGCGATCCGCAATGCAAGCATAACCCTCCCCCGCCTGTCATATTCGTGTTACTAATTTTCATGATCTTCGTGCGTGAACCGGGTTCCATGGCTCATGACGGCTGAAGACTACGAAAGAAGCGCTCTGTCCTACACCATGCTCGCCCTCGTGGCGGCAACGGTGACGCTCGGCGTCTTCCAGGCTTTTCCCCAATTGGATCTCGCGACCGCAAAGCTTTTCTGCCACGCCTATGCGGCGGGGGACCTTTCGGCGAATGGCCGTTACTGCCCCGGCTTCCCCGCTCAGGGCGACGCGCGCGTGATCGTGATCCGCAAGATCCTGTTCTACCTTCCGCCACTCATCGCCACGCTCTTCGCGCTCGACATCGTCTATCGCTGGGCGGTCACGCCGCCCTGGCTCTGTCGCGGCTTCAGGCGGGAGGCGCTGGCGGTCCTGGCGTATCTCGCCGGCCCCATCGCCATCGTCAACGGCATATTCAAGGAATATTCCGGCCGCCCGCGCCCCTACGAAACAAATCTGTTCGGCGGCGAACTGCATTTCGTCCCGGTGGCCGATTTCACCGGCTCCTGTTCCAGCAACTGTTCTTTCGTCTCCGGCGAAGCTGCGGCCGCCGGCTGGCTGATGGGCGTCGCCCTGCTCCTGGCGCCGCGCCGTCCCCGTCTGTGCCGGGGATTGATCGCCGCATCGCTGATCACGCCGATTTTCCGCCTGGCGATGGGCGGTCACTACCTGTCCGACGTGCTGCTCGGCTGGCTTTCCGGCGCCGTCTCGCTGCCCCTGATGATCCTCGCCTACGCCTCCATCCGGAGCGCTCTCGTGCAAGTGATCAAAAGCCGGACTTGATCGGCCCTGTCAAAAGTGCGAAATCGCTGGGCCGGGGTCCGCGTGGAGCCCAAGAAAACAGTCATGCGGATCCTGGATGTATCTGATCGAGACCTACATCTTCGGGCGAGTGTTTCGGATGTTCCTGTCCGCGCTTGCGCCCGTTCTGGCCATCATCTGGGCCACACAGGTGCTGGGACGCATCAATCTCGTCACCGACAGCGGCCAGTCGATCGGCTCCTTCGCCCTGCTCGCCTCCTATATTCTCCCCAACATCATCCCGGTGGTGTTGCCTTTCGCCGTGATCATCGCGGTCGCGCAAACTTTCCACGCGATGAACAATGATTCGGAACTGCCGGTTCTCGACGCCGCCGGCATGCCGCGACGCTATCTCTATCGACCGGTGCTGGTGTTGACGTCGCTTCTCTGCCTCGTCTCCTTCTCAATCGACAATTTCGTCGAACCGGTCACGCGACTGGGCATGCGCAAGACGATCGCCGCCACCTATGCGGACCTGCTGTCGTCGGTCATCGAAGAAAAGGCCTTTCGCAAGATCGACGACGGTCTCTATGTGCAGATCTCCGAACGCGTGAAGGGCCGTGTGCTGCGCGGGCTGTTCGTGGCGGACTCGCGCGATCCCCGTTACGAGATGCTCTATTACGCGCGCGAAGGCGCGGTCGATCCCAATGGCGGCACGCTGATCATGAAGGACGGCGAGATCCACCGGAAAGCGCCGACCGGAAGCGTCTCGATCATCCATTTCGATTCCTATTCCTTCGATCTGTCCGACCTGTCGGAATCCAAGGGCGAGGCCAAGCTGCGGGCTGCGGATCGCGATCTGCCCTACCTGCTGAACCCCGACGTCGACGACGCCGACTACAAGGACGATCCTCTGAGCTATCGCGCCGAGCTGCATCGCCGGCTGACGGACTGGTTCTACCCGGTCACCTTCGCGCTGATGGCGCTGGCGCTGGCGGGCAGCGCCCATTCTCATCGCGAGCGCAAGGTGCATCCGCTGCTGCCGGCGCTTGTCTTCGCCTTCGCATTTCGATGGGGCGCCTTCTATTTCGCCAACCGGATCGAAAACGGCGCTGAGCCCTGGCAGCTCTATGCGTTCGCCGGCTCGATCACCGTCATCCTGATTCTGGTGATCATGCGTTCCGGCCGCCGGCTCGGACGCCGCGGCTCGTTGATCGACGGATGCGAAACGGTCATGCGCAAACATTTCCGCCGCGGCGGCGCGGAGGGAACATCGGCATGACCAACGGCACCCTGTTCCGCTATTTCCTGAAGCGGCATCTGGCCACGATCATGTGGTTCCTGCTCGGCATCGCCGCCCTCGTCTTCCTGCTGGATTTCGTGGAGAATTCCGGCCTCAGGGGAGCTGTCCCCGGCTTCACGCTGATCGACGCGCTGTTCCTCACCTTGATCCGCGTGCCCTCCATCCTGCAGCAGACCATCCCCTTCGTAATGCTGCTCGCCGGCATGACGACGCTGGTCGCGCTCAATCGCCGGCAGGAAATGGTCGTCACCCGCGCCGCGGGCGTCTCCGTCTGGCAGTTCATGACGCCCTTCATCACGGGCGCCTTGATCACCGGGCTCCTGGCGATCTTCGCGCTCAATCCGATCGCGGCGGCCGGCATGCGCATGGCCGAAGACATCGAATCGGCCGCCAAGGCCGCCAAGCATCTCAACCGCAAGACCCAGATCATTCCCTGGCTGCGGCAGATCACGGCGGATGACGACGTGATCATCGGCGCGGTGACGGTGGAGGAGCGCGGCACGCTGCTCCTCGACCCGGTCTTCATCCACTTCGGCGCCGATCGGCGAATCGTGCTTCGACAGGACGCTGCGAGCGCAAGATTGAAAGATGGTTACTGGCTGCTTAACAAGGTTTCGGAAACCCGGCCGGGGCAAATACCGGTTGTTCTCGAAACGGCGCGGGTCAATACCAATTTGAAACAGGAATTCATCCAGCAGCGCATGGCGCGTCCGGAAACCGTTAGTTTTCTTGGGCTTCCGCGCCAAATCGAGGCAGCGAAATCCTTCGGCGTCTCAACCAATGCGCTAGAAACACAGTTTCATTCGCTGCTTTCCCTGCCTTTCCTCATGGTGGCGATGACGCTCATTTCGGCAACAGTTTCACTGAAATTCTCTAGGTTTAACCAAAGCCAGAGCATGATTTTCGGTGGCGTGATGGCAGGCTTCGTGCTTTATGTCGTCTCCGTGCTTGTGAAGGCGTTTGGAAGCAGCGGCGTCGTGCCGCCTTTCGTGGCGGCCTGGGTGCCCGTGGTCGTCGCGCTGTTTCTTGGAACAACGCTTTTGATGCATCAGGAGGATGGTTAGTGGCGGCAGTCGACCGCAAGGTTATGCGTTGGTTTGGAGCGGCCCTCCTGTCCGGGGTAGCGAGCCTGTGCTTTGGCTTGCCCACGGCGGCCCCCGCCTATGCGCAATCGTCGGAAGAGGACAAGAAGCCTCTTCTCTTGACCGCGAATCAGCTCATCTACGACCGCGACCAGAACAAGGTGATCGCCGTCGGCGGCGTGCAGATCGATTACGGCGGCTATAAGCTGGTCGCCAAGCGCGTCGAATACAACCAGCAGACCAAGCGCGTGATGGCGATCGGCGACATCGAAATGATCGAGCCGACCGGAAACCGCGTCTATGCCGACAATCTCGACGTCACCGACGACTTCGCCAACGGCTTCATCGATACGATTCGCATCGAAACGACCGACGACACGCGCCTTGTGGCGCGCAAGGGACGGCGCATCAACGCCGACGAACTGGTGCTGGAAAAGGGCGTCTACACGGCCTGCCAGCCCTGTAAGGATCATCCCGAGAAGCCGCCTCTCTGGCAGGTCAAGGCCGAACGCGTCATCCAGAACGGCAAGACGCATACGGTGCGGCTTGAAAACGCCCGCTTCGAGCTGTTCGGCAAGCCGATCGCCTGGGCGCCGGTGCTCGAACTTCCCGACCCCACGGTGAAGCGGAAATCCGGCTTCCTGTTCCCGCGGATGAGCACGTCGCAGAATCTCGGCTTCGGCATGTCCATCCCGTATTACCAGACGATCACGCCGCATATGGATGCGACGCTGACGGTGACGGGCTATACCGCGCAAGGCGCGCTGCTCGACGCCGAAATCCGCAACCAGTTCAAGCTCGGCCTGCACACGCTGCATATCGCCGGCATCGACCAGATGAATAAAAGCCGGTTCACCGACGGCACGAGCGATGCGCAGGAAAAGACGCGCCTGGCGGTGTCTTCCAAGGCCGATTTCAGAATC
Organism: Rhizobium sp. TRM95796; assembly: GCF_025779995.1. Lineage (NCBI taxonomy): Bacteria > Pseudomonadati > Pseudomonadota > Alphaproteobacteria > Hyphomicrobiales > Rhizobiaceae > Rhizobium > Rhizobium sp. TRM95796. The sequence goes on from NZ_JAOXHE010000002.1 coordinate 308,266, forward strand.
AATCCGCGCTGGGCTTTCGGGTGGGACGCCCTGATCCAGTCGGACAACAACTTCGCCCGCACCTATTCCCTGTTCGACGCGGACGAGAACACCCATACCAACCAGGTCTATCTGTCGGGCCTCGGACGCCGCAACTCGTTCGACATGCGCGCCTTCTATTTCGATGTTCAGGACGCCGATCCGGACAGCAAGGATGAGAAGAAGCAGGCGGTCGTGCACCCCGTGCTCGACTACACCTATATCCATCCAGAGCCGATACTGGGCGGGCAGTTGTCGACGACCGTCAACCTCCAGAGCCTCAGCCGCACGAACACCGACCGCGTGCGCTGGCTCGACGGCGTGGACGTGGCGGATCGTTATCAGGGCGTGGCGGGCACGTCGAACCGCTTCACCAGCGAAACCGAATGGAAGCGCACCTTCGTCGTTCCGGGCGGCCTGCTGCTGACGCCGCTCCTGGCGGCGCGCGGCGACGGGTTCTATCTCGACACGAACAATGTTCCTTCGAGCTATCCCGGCAATTATTACGACGGATCCGACGCGGGCCGCTCTATGCTGACGGCCGGCCTTGAAGCCCGCTATCCAATTCTCGCCACCACGGCGAACGCCAGCCATGTGTTCGAACCCATCGCGCAGGTCTATGCGCGCCCGGACGAGCGTCTTGCTGGACGACTTCCGAACGAAGATTCGCAGAGCTTCGTCTTCGACGCCGCCAACCTGTTCGAGCGCGACAAATTTTCCGGCTATGACCGTGTCGAAGGCGGCACGCGCGCCAATTACGGCCTTCGCTATACGGGAACGTTCGACAGCGGCTATGTGTTCCGCGGCATCGTCGGACAATCGTATCAGTTGGCCGGAAAAAATTCTTTCGCGACCGACGATCTGGTCAACGCCGGGGCGAATTCAGGTCTGGAGACGCGCGCATCCGATCTCGTCGGCGCCATCGGAGTCGAAGCGCCCATGGGCGTGACGGCGTCCTTCGGCGGTCGTTTCGATCAGAAGGGCCTCGAGATCCAGCGCACGGACTCCACCCTCGGCTACAACAGCAAGAAGCTGCAGACGGAGCTGACATACACCCAGATCGCCGCACAGCCGAAATACGGATATCCGACCGAGGGGCAGGAAATCCAGTCGACCACCGCCGTGAAGCTCAAGGATTTCTGGTCCGTCTATGGATCGGCCACCTGGGATCTCAAGGCGAATGTGATCAGCCGCAACACCTTCGGCTTCTCGTATGACGACAGCTGCACGGTGTTCGAGATCGGCTTCAGCCAGACCCGAGATCCGCAGGACAAGACGGCGAACGACTGGTCGATCGGCGCGCGGCTCAGCTTCCGGACGCTGGGCGACATCAATGTCGGCGATTCCAACGCTCCTAAGTTCAATTGACATTGTTTTGCCTCATGGAATGTGCAATTTCATCCTCCCGCAGGAATTGCCGCGAAAGCATGTGGCTCGAGAGGTGGAGGATGATGATGACGTTGACGCGTTTTCGTTCGCTGGTCGCGGGCGCCGTGATTTTCAGCCTGTCGGCCGCATTTGCGCCCGAACCGGCAATGGCCGCGGGCGACGGCGTGGCGGCGATCGTCAACGCCACGGTGATCACGGACGCGGATGTCGCCAAACGCGCCGCATTCCTCCGTCTTCGTCGCGCCCCGGGCGCCGGCACGAAAAGCGCCCGTGAAGAGCTGGTCAACGAGGCGCTGATGCGCGCCGAGATCATTCGCGTCGGCGCCTCGGTGAGCACCGACGACGTCGACGCCGCCTTTGCTCGCTTCGCCAACTCCAACAAGATGTCCGTTGCGCAGTTGACCCAGATCCTGAGCAAGGCGGGCGTGACTGCGGAACATTTCAAGTCCTATATCGGCATCCAGATGAGCTGGCCGCGCGCGGTCAACTCCCGCTACGGCGCCAATGGCCAGATGAGCGCGCAGGAGTTCATCGGCCGACTGCAAAAGGACAACGGCAAGAAGCCGGTCACCAACGAGTATATCCTGCAGCAGGTCATTTTCGTGATACCGGCCTCCAAGAAAGGCAAGATCACCGGCAAGCGCAAGTCCGAGGCGGAAGCCTCGCGCAAGCAGTATCCCGGCTGCGAAGGCGGCAAGGCGTTTGCAGCGACCATGCATGACGTCTCGATCCGCGACATCGGCCGGGTGCTCGAGCCGCAACTGCCGGCGGCCTGGAAGGAAGACCTGCTCAAGGCTTCGGTCGGCGGCACCACGCGGACGCAGGTCACCGATCGCGGCGTCGAATATATCGCGGTCTGCAAGAAGCGGCAGGTCTCGGACGACTTCGCCGCGCAGGTGGTCTATCAGGCCGAGGACCTCGAAAAGGCAGAGAAGCAGGGCAAAGACCCCAACAGCGTCAAATATCTCGACGAGCTTCGCAAGCGCGCGCAGATCGAGCTGCGCTGACATGATCCGAGCGGGAGCGCCTCTTCTCGCCCTGACGCAGGGCGATCCCGCCGGCATAGGCCCCGATATCGCGCTCGCCGCCTGGCGCGAGCGCCGGAGCGCCGGACTATCGCCCTTCATCTATATCGGCGATCCCGACGCGCTTGCGGCGCGCGCGGCGCTTCTAGAAATGGATGCGCCCCTTCGCGAATGCGACGTCGAGGACGCGTCTTCTCTTTTCGACGAAGCCTTGCCGGTGCTGCCGATCGCCGCCGGCTGCGACGTGGCGGCGGGAAGACCGGATAGCCGCAGCGCTTCCGGCACGATCGGCGCTATCGAGGCAGCGGTCGAATTGACCCTTGCCGGCCGCACATCCGCCGTCGTCACCTGCCCGATCGCCAAGTCTGTGCTCTACGACGCCGGCTTCGCCTTTCCGGGCCATACCGAGTTCCTCGCCGATCTCGCGTCCAAAGCGCTGGGCGATCCCGTCACGCCGGTGATGATGATCGCCGGCCCGGAACTGCGCACCGTGCCGGTCACCATTCATATTCCGCTGAAAGACGTGCCGGCGGCGCTGACCGAAGAACTGGTCTACGAGACCGCCCGCATCACCGCCCGCGACCTGACCATCCGGTTCGGCCTCTCCTCCCCACGGCTCGCGCTGTCCGGCCTCAACCCGCATGCGGGCGAAGACGGCGCGCTGGGCGCTGAGGACGCCGCCATCATCGCCCCGGCGGTTGCCCGTCTCAGGGCTGAGGGCATCGACGTCGTCGGCCCCCTGCCGGCCGACACGATGTTTCACAGGGCGGCGCGCGACGCCTATGACGTGGCGATCTGCATGTATCACGATCAGGCGCTGATTCCGGCCAAGGCGCTCGGCTTCGACGACGGCGTCAATGTGACGCTCGGCCTGCCCTTCATTCGCACCTCGCCCGATCACGGCACCGCCTTCTCGCTCGCCGGAACAGGGAAGGCGCGGGCGTCGAGCCTGATCGCCGCACTGAAGATGGCTGCCGACATGGCCCGAAAAGGACTTGACGATGGCAGCGCTTGACGGATTGCCGCCGCTGCGCGAGGTGATCGCGCGCCACGGCCTCGACGCCAAGAAGGCGCTCGGCCAGAACTTCCTGCTCGATCTCAACATCACCCAGAAGGTCGCCCGCGCCGCCGGCAAGCTCGACGACGCCGTGGTGGTGGAAATCGGCCCCGGCCCCGGCGGCCTCACCCGGGCGTTGCTGGCGCTCGGCGCCCGCAAGGTCGTGGCCGTGGAGCGCGACGAACGTTGCCTGCCGGCGCTCGCCGAAATCGCCGCGCACTATCCCGGCCGATTGACCGTGGTGTCGGGCGACGCGCTCGAAACCGATATCGCCCAGTTTGCGGAAGACGGCCTCGTGCTGAAGGTCGTGGCGAATCTTCCCTACAATATCGGCACGCAATTGCTGGTGAACTGGCTGACGGCGGGATGGCCGCCGGTCTGGACGTCGCTGACGCTGATGTTCCAGAAGGAAGTCGGCGAGCGCATCGTGGCGGGCCCGGATGACGATCACTACGGCCGCCTCGGCGTGCTCTGCGGCTGGCTGACCCACTGCGAAATGATGTTTGACCTGCCGCCGCAGGTCTTCTCGCCGCCGCCCAAGGTCACCTCGACCGTCGTTCATCTGGAGCCGCGCAAAAAGACAATCCCGTGCGAACTCGCCAAGCTCGAACGTGTCACGGCCGCCGCCTTCGGCCAGCGCCGCAAGATGCTGCGCCAGAGCCTCAGGCCGCTCGGCGGCGAGGCGCTGCTGCAGAAAGCCGGCATCGACGCCTCGCGCCGCGCCGAGACCCTGGGCGTCGAAGAATTCTGCGCCATCGCCAATCTGCTGTAGAAGAGGCATGGCGGAAGAAGTCGCTGCTGCTGTAACACCGTCTTGTCTGATGGGTTTGAAAAAGGCGATGCCCGCCAGCCGCCCGCAGAACATCATGCATTTCGGGGTGGAGGCTTCAGGCTTCCTACGGTCGTCAGTCTGCCATTGACAGCCGACAGGGTTCTGCGCACAATTGCAATCAGGTTGATACAGCCTGCTGCTTGCGCCCCTGCCGGGTATGGTGAATGTATCGAGCCGCTGATGGCTCCCTTTGCCCGAACGAACGGGTCAGCAATGCAAGCCCCTGACGCTCTCCGTTCGTTTCAGCAAAGGATATATCATGCGCGATTTCCGCGATGCCAAAGCTATGGCGAAAACACTCCGTGAAGCGCTTCAGAACAGATCTGTCGCCTTAACAAACAGCGAGAGCCAGGAGCTTGTTGCTCAAATTCTTGGCCTTAGAGACTGGAACGTGCTGGCCGCAAGGATTCAGGCGACCCGGTTGCCTGCTCCTTCGGCGCAGGCGAACATGCCAAATGCCGATAGGACACACCTACCTGTCGTTCCCCTGCGGGACATGGTGCTATTTCCACATATGATCTCACGGATTTTCGTGGCGCGCGAACAAACCCGCAAGGCTGTTGAACAGGCGCTTACCGGTGATCGACGGGTCGTCGTTGTCGCTCAGAGACGCGGCGCCGAGGATCGCCCCAGCACTCTCGAAGCTCTCTATTCCACGGGCGTGATCGCAGACCTGGTCGATCGACAGACACAGGTGGATGGCGCGCTCAAGGTTACCGTCTGCGGACTTCAGCGAACAAACATTGTTCACCTGACCGATGGCGAGCACCTGGCGGCGGATGTTGCGCCTTTAGAAGAGTTGGAAGGACAGTCGACCGACGCGACGGCTCTGTCGAGTGCGGTTCTCGACGCCTATCAGACTTACGCGAATGTCGATTTTTCAGCGCTCCCGCACGCATCCAAGGTCCGCCTCGGCCTGCCTTCGATCGGCGATCCCAGTCTGTTGGCCGACACCGTCGCGCCCTTGCTCTCGACGAGCCTTGAGGAGAAGCAGAAATTGCTGGAAACCCATGACGTGACGGCGCGTCTCAGAAGCCTGATCGAACTAATGAGCGCTGGCCGACCCAAAGCTGTCGCATAAATCTCAAGGCAATCGACGCGACGCCGTCGCCGTCTCGCAAAAAAGTACCTGCCGCAGAACGCTCCAACGAAAGGCTCGTTTTCGATAAAGCGATTTGCGGCAGAAACGTTTTGCCGTTCCAGTGCGCGTCGGGCATCGCGGCCCCCGGTATCATTCCACCAATGTCTGCACGAAGTCGAAGAGACCGTGGCGGCGGTCGCGGCGGAGCCGTTCGGCTTCCACGATCGCCTTCACCGAGGTGAAAGCGCGGTTGAGGTCGTCATTGACCACCACATAGTCATATTCGCGCCAATGAGCGATTTCTGCGCGGGCATTGGCCAGGCGGGTGGCGATCACCTCGGCGCTGTCTTCGGCGCGACGGTTGAGGCGGCTCTGCAACTCATCCATGGTCGGAGGCAGGATGAAGATAGAGACGACGTCGGCCGGCACTTTTTCCTGCAATTGCTGCGCGCCCTGCCAGTCGATATCGAACAGCATGTCGCGGCCCTCGGCCATGGCGTTTTCGGCGGCCTCGCGCGGCGTGCCGTAGAAATTGCCATGCACTTCGGCCCATTCCAGCAAGGAGTCGCTCTGCTTGAGCCGCTCGAATTCCTTGTGGCTGATGAAATGGTAATGCACGCCCTCGATCTCGGAGGGGCGACGCTGGCGTGTGGTGACGCTCACCGACATCGACATGGTCGGATCGGCTTCCAGCACATTGCGGGCGATGGTCGATTTACCGGCGCCGGAAGGAGAGGAGATCGCGAGCATCAAACCGCGTCGCGCAATATTGACGACCGTGCCGGCAGTCTTGACCATCTATCACTCCAGATTCTGGACTTGTTCGCGGAATTGATCGATCACGACTTTCAGTTCGATGCCTGCCGCCGTGACCGCCGCGCTGTTGGATTTAGAACAGATCGTGTTCGATTCGCGATTGAATTCTTGGGCGATGAAATCGAGCTTACGCCCTACCGGCCCACCCTTGGCGAGAAGATCGCGGGCGGCGGCGACATGCGCCTTGAGACGATCGATTTCCTCGCGCACATCGGCCTTGGTCGCCATCAGCGCGACTTCGGCATAGAGCCTGTCGCGATCGAAGCCTTGCGGGCTGTCGAGGAGAGCTGCGATCTGGTTTTCCAGACGGGAGCGGATCTGGTCCGGACTGCGCGACGGATCGAGTTCGACGACGGCCGCCAGTCGTTCGATGACGTCGACCTGGCCGCCGAGCACGCCTCCGAGCGCCGCGCCCTCGCGTTCGCGCATGGCCTTCATCGAGGCCGATGCCTTATCCAGTCCCTCGAACACCGCCCGGTCCAGCGCATCTTTTGCGCCGTCATCCTCGTCTTCTTCTTTAAAGTCGACCACGCCGCGGATCGACAGAAGCGTGTCGAGCCTCAAGGGAGCAGGATCGATGCGATCGCCGAGGCGCTCGCGAAGCGTCATCACGGCGTCGAGAGCGGCGTCATTGATGACGGCTTCGACCTTGCCGACCCCGGCCTGCAAAGACAGCGACGCCTGTATATTGCCGCGGGCGAAAACCTGCCCGAGCCGGCGGCGCGCCTCCGCCTCCAGCCGATCGAGGCCGGGCGGCAGCCGCAGGCGGATATCCAGCCCCTTGCCATTGACCGAGCGCAATTCCCACGCCCACTGGTAACGACCGATCTGTCCATCCAACCGGGCGAAACCGGTCATGGATTGCAATGTCATGATTTCAAGCCCCGCCCCGCTTAGTTGGCGTCCTGCGCCGCCCCTGCCTCTGCATCCGTCTCGCCGCCCGCCGCCTTTTGCTTGGCGGCTTCCGCCTCGATCTGGCGCCAGCGACGCACATTGCCGTTATGCTCGTCCAGCGTCTTGGCGAAGGCGTGACCGCCGCTGCCATCCGCGACGAAGTAGAAATAATCCGTCTTGGAGGGATTGGCGACCGCTTCGAGCGCGGCCCGGCCGGGATTGGCGATCGGCGTCGGCGGCAGGCCCTTGATCACATAGGTGTTGTAGGGCGTTTCCTTGGTCTTGTCGGACTGGGTGATCGGCTTGTCGGCCGGCTTGCCGTCACCGCCGTAGATGCCGTAAATGATGGTCGGATCCGACTGCAGCCGCATATTCTTGCGGATGCGGTTGAGGAAGACCGAGGCGACCTGGGGCCGTTCGTCCGGCTTGCCGGTTTCCTTCTCGACGATGGAAGCGAGAACGACCAGATCTTCCTTGCTCTCGATCGGTAAATCGCTGTCGCGATGATTCCAAACCTGTTCGATGAGCTTGGACTGGCTGGCCTTCATCTGTTCGACGATGGCCTTGCGATCGCTGCCGCGGGTAAATTTGTAGGTGTCGGGCCTCAGGCTTCCTTCCGGCGGCAGATCGACAGGCAGTTCGCCTTCGAGCACGGGATCGGCGGCCAGACGCTTGAAGATCTGCTTGACCGTCAGACCTTCCGGAAAGGTGATCGAATACTGGATCGATTTGCCGGAGCGAAACAGCTCCATCACCTCTTCCATTGAGGCGCCGGCCTTGATCTCGTATTCGCCGTGGCGCATGGCCTCGCCAGCGCCGAGGAAACTCGTGACGCTCGAGAAGATCCGCGCCTGCGAAATGATGTTGCGGCGTTCGAGCGCGCTGGCGATTTCCTTCACGCCCGCGCCTTCGCGCACCAGAAAGGTCGTGTTGGTTTCGAGCGGTCCCGGAGCCTGATACTCGTGGAAGGCATAGTAGACCAGGGCGACCGCGCCGACGGTCGCCAAGGTGATCATGCTCATGACGAAATTCAGAAAGATCACCAGTTGGCTGCGCGCCTCGCGCGAGCGCTTCGGCGGCGACGGCACCTTTTCCGGCCTCAGAGCCTCGTTGGCCGACTGAGGTATGAAACGCCCGCCTGCCTCGCCATTGTCCTGGCGGCCAAACTGACCATTGGTTGTCTGGTTGGGTTCGGTCACCTGAAGTCCTCGAAAACTGATTCACGACGCAGAACCGGCTTTTCCTAAAGCGGCATTGCGGCAGAAACAGGAAAGTCATGCGGCGGCCCCGCGCAAGCGGAGCCGCTAGGGCCTCAGGCCGCGTAGCGCTTCAACACCAGCGAGGCGTTGGTGCCGCCGAAGCCGAAGGAGTTGGACAGCGCCACGTCGATCTTGCGCTTGCGCGCGGTCTTCGGCACCAGATCCACCTGCGTCTCCACCTCGGGATTGTCGAGGTTCAGCGTCGGCGGCGCGATATTGTCGCGGATCGCCAGCGTCGCGAAGATCGCCTCGATCGCGCCGGCGGCGCCGAGCAGATGGCCGGTGGCCGACTTGGTCGACGACATCGATACTTTGGCCGCGTGTTCGCCCAGAAGTCGCTCGACGGCGCCGAGTTCGATCGTGTCGGCCATCGTCGAGGTGCCGTGGGCGTTGATATAGTCGATGTCGGAGGGCTCGAGGCCTGCGCGCTTCAGCGCCATGCGCATGCAACGCTCAGCGCCTTCGCCGTTTTCCGACGGGGCCGTGATGTGATAGGCGTCGCCGGAAAGGCCGTAGCCGACCACTTCGGCATAGATCTTGGCGCCCCGCGCCAGCGCGTGTTCCAGTTCTTCCAGAACGACGATGCCTGCGCCCTCGCCCATGACGAAGCCGTCGCGGTCCTTGTCATAGGGGCGTGATGCGCGATGGGGCTCGTCGTTATAGGCGGTCGACAGCGCCTTGCAGGCGGCAAAGCCGGCGAGCGAAATGCGGCTGACGGGCGATTCCGTGCCGCCGGCGACCATCACGTCCGCATCGCCGAGCCCGATGAGACGGGCGGCGTCGCCAATGGCGTGCGCGCCGGTCGAGCAGGCGGTGACGACCGAATGGTTCGGGCCGCGCAGCTTGTGGCGGATCGACACCTGGCCGGAAACCAGATTGATCAGGCGACCGGGAATGAAGAAGGGAGAGACCCGGCGCGGACCCTTGTCGCGCAGCGTATAGCCGGCCTCGACGATGCCTTCGATGCCGCCGATGCCTGAGCCGATCAGGACGCCGGTCTGGATCTGGTCTTCGTCGGTCTCGGGCTTCCAGCCCGCATCGGCCAGCGCCATGTCGGCGGCTGCCATGCCGTAGACGATGAACGCATCGACCTTGCGCTGTTCCTTCGGCTCCATCCACTCGTCGGGATTATACGCGCCGTCCTTGTAGTCGCCGAGCGGAATCCGGCAGGCGATCTTGGCCGGCAGATCCTCGACTTCGAATTCAGTGACCTTGCGCGCGCCGTTCTTGCCTGCGAGCAGGTTCGCCCAGGTGGCGTCGACGCCACAGCCGAGCGGGGTCACCATGCCGAGACCCGTAATCACGACACGTCTCATGGTTTGCCCTCCACCCTATGCGTTTTATCATTAGACAATAGAAAAAACGCTTGCCGTGCGGCCAAAACCGCGACGGCAAGCGCTCAACTCGATGAGGCTTAAGCCTGAGCCTTTTCGATGAACTTCACGGCGTCGCCGACCGTGAGGATCGAATCGGCGGCGTCGTCAGGGATTTCCACGCCGAATTCTTCTTCGAAGGCCATGACGAGTTCGACGGTGTCGAGCGAGTCGGCGCCCAGGTCGTCGATGAAGCTGGCGGCTTCGGTGACCTTTTCGGCTTCGACGCCGAGATGGTCAATCACAATTTTCTTCACGCGTTCAGCGATATCGCTCATGTCGGATTCCTCGACCTTCGTTCATGTCGTGCGCCGTTATGACGCCGTTAACCATTTTTTAAACCGCGCGCCCTTGTCGGGTCTTTAGCGGTTCCGTTCAGCCGTTCGCGTCCAAATCCGGTCTAAACCGATTTTATCGCGAACCTGGCAGACAAGGACTGCACTCAGTCTCTTGCGGCTTAACACGGTTTAATTCCCGCGCAAAGCCAGAAAATGAGCCGCCCGCGCCTGTTCAACACCCAATATCAAGGGCTTGCGACAAGGCCTGCGACTCATCCCCCATTCTCAGATCATCGCCATGCCGCCATTGACGTGAATGGTCTGGCCGGTGACATAGGACGCCTCGGAAGACGCCAGGAAAACCACCGCGGCGGCGATTTCCGCGCCCTTGCCCATGCGCTTCATCGGGATCTTGGCGGAGATGACTTCCTGCTGCTTTTCATTGAGCTTTTCTGTCATGGCGCTTTCGATGAAGCCGGGCGAAATGCAATTGGCGGTGATGTTGCGGCTGGCGACTTCGGCGGCGAAGGACTTGGTGAAGCCTTCCATGCCCGCCTTGGACGCGCAGTAATTGGCCTGGCCGGGATTGCCGGTCGTTCCCACCACCGAGCTGATGTTGATGACGCGGCCGTAGCGGCGCTTCAGCATCGGGCTCGTGAGTTCGCGTGTCAGCGTGAAGGCGGCGGTGAGGTTGACGGCGATCACCGCGTCCCAGTCGTCGTCGCTCATGCGCATCATCAGGCCGTCGCGGGTGATGCCGGCATTGTTGACGAGGATGTCGACGCCGCCGAGGCCGGCCTCGACTTCGGCCGCGAAGGGCTTGATCGAGGCGCGGTCGCTGAGATTGGCCGTGAAGATATGGGCGCGTTCGCCGAGCTCGGCGGCCAGCGCCTCGAGCTTTTCGCGGCGGGTGCCGTGCAGGCCGACGATGGCGCCCTGCGCGTAGAGCGCGCGGGCGATTTCTTCGCCGATGCCGCCCGAAGCGCCGGTCACCAACGCCTTGCGGCTGGAAAGATCGAACATGAGACTTCCTCTCTTCTGTTGGCGCCGGATCAGCCGTTGAGGGCGGAAAGCGCGGCTTCGATGTCCTGCGGGCCGTTGACGGCCACGCCTGTCACGGTCTTGTCGATGCGGCGGGCGAGCCCGGTCAGCACCTTGCCCGCGCCGATTTCATAAAGCGTGGTCACGCCGTTGGCGGCAAACCACTCCACAGTCTCGCGCCAACGCACCTGGCCGGTCACCTGCTTGACGAGGAGCGAGGCGATCTCGGCGGGATCGGTCACCGGGGCGACCGCGACATTGGCGATCACCGGAACGACCGGGCTGTTGATCGTGACCTTGGACAACGCGTCCGCCATCGCATCGGCGGCGGGCGCCATCAGCGACGAATGGAACGGCGCCGACACCGGCAGGAGAATGGCGCGCTTGGCGCCCTTCGCCGTGGCGAGCGCGCAGGCGCGATCGACCGCGCCCTTCTCGCCCGAGATCACCAGCTGGCCGCCGCCATTGTCATTGGCGATCTGGCAACCACCGTCAGCCTCAGAGGCTTCGGCGCAGACGGCTTCGACATCCGCCTGTTCCAGCCCGATGATGGCGGCCATGGCGCCCTTGCCGGCGGGGACCGCGGCCTGCATGGCGTTGCCGCGAATGCGCAGCAGACGCGCTGCGTCGCCGATGGAGAAAGCGCCGGCGGCGGCGAGCGCCGAATATTCGCCGAGCGAATGGCCGGCGACATAGGCGACCTTGCTCTCGAGATCGAGGCCGCGGGCTTCGAGCACGCGGATGGCGGCGAGCGACACGGCCATGAGCGCCGGCTGGGCGTTGGCCGTCAGCGTCAGCTTTTCCTCGGGGCCGTCCCACATCGTCGATGTCAGCTTTTCGCCGAGAGCCTCGTCGACTTCATCGAACACGGCGCGGGCTTCCGGGAAAGCCTCGGCGAGGTCCTTGCCCATGCCGACGGCCTGGCTGCCCTGGCCAGGAAAGGTGAATGCGACCGCCATTGGGTGTCTCCCTTTATGGTTTTTGTCTTCCAATTCACACAATGTTGCAGCCTGTCAAGCTTCGCGCTCCGAGATAATCAGGCTTTTCCCGCCATATTCTCCCGTTCCGCCATCTTGCGGCGCAACAAAATTGGCCTACATTTCGCCCGATTTTCACATCGGAGCCATTTCCCATGAAATTCCATTCTCTCGGCCGGACCGGTATTTCCGTGTCAGAAATCTGCCTGGGCACCATGACCTGGGGCGGCGACCAGAACGACCAGGCCGACGGTTTCGAACAGATGGACCATGCGGTCGAGGCCGGCGTCAACTTCTTCGACACCGCCGAACTCTATCCGGTCACGCCGCTATCGGCGGAAACGCAAGGCGCGACCGAATCCATCATCGGCGAATGGATGAAGGCGCGAGGCAATCGTGACAAGATCGTCGTGGCGACCAAGATTTCCGGCCCGGGCCGCAGCTATATCCGCGGCGGCGCGCCGATCAACCGCAAGGAGATCGAGGATGCGCTGGAGCAGTCGCTGAAGCGCCTCAGGACCGATTACATCGATCTCTACCAGCTGCACTGGCCTAATCGCGGCCACTATCATTTCCGCCAGATCTGGAACTACCATCCGGAGAAGCAGCCGCCCAAGGCCGAAATCCTCGACAATATGCTCGAATGCCTGGAAACGCTGGATGAAGCGGTGAAGGCCGGCAAGATCCGCGCCGTCGGCCTCTCCAACGAAACCGCCTGGGGCACGATGCAGTTCCTCGACCTCGCCGAAAAGCATGGGCTGCCGCGCATGGCTTCGGTACAGAACGAATATAACCTGCTCTATCGCGCCCATGATTTCGACTATGCCGAACTCACCCATCACGAACAGGTCGGCCTCCTCTCCTATTCTCCGCTCGCCGCCGGTCTGCTCAGCGGAAAATATCTCAACGGCCAAAAGCCCGGAGGCAGTCGCGCCGCCATCAACGGCGATCTCGGCGGCCGCTTCCAGCCGCTGCAAGAGCCGGCGGTTGCGGCCTATGTCGACGTCGCCCGCCGGTATGGGCTCGACCCGTCGGCCATGGCGCTGGCCTGGTGCCTGACGCGGCCTTTCATGACCTCGGTGATCATCGGCGCGACGACGATGGAGCAGCTGAAGATCAATCTCTCTGCTGCCGATCTGGCGCTTTCCCCCGAAATTCAGCAGGAAATTGCCGGCGTGATCAGGCGATATCCGATGCCTATTTGAGAGAAGCCTGATTTTCGGGACAATCGTAACGATCGGATAAACCTGATCTTCACTCATGTTCCGCTAGGATACAGATGAGCTTTTCATCTGGAGCCTGCGGCATGAGAAATTTACCAACGCTCGATGTCCTTCGGGCGTTTTTCCACGATATAAAAGGCAATGTGGCTCTGGTTGCAGCCCTGGCGATGCCGGTTGTTGTCGGAGGCGTCGGCGCGGCGATAGACTACGGCATGGCGTCGGATCAACGGCAGCTGATGCAGTCGTCGCTCGATGCGGGCGTGCTGGCGGCCGTGCGCGAAACCACCGATGCGTCGCGCCGCAGCATCATCGAAAAATACATGTCGGCCAATTTTCTCGGTGCGACGCTGGCGCCGGACGGCAAGCCGCGTGAGCTCGAGACGATCGATTACACCACCCAACTCTCGCTCAAGACCAATTCGGACAATTCGCTGACGGCGACATTCACCCGATCCTACAACACCAGCTTCATGGGTCTCTTCGGCTTCAAGACGCTCACGCTTAGGGTGAAATCAACGGCGGCCATGTCGCAATCGGGCCCCTGCATCACCGTGCTCGGCAGTTCGGGACAGGATGTGCTCATCAATTCCGGCGCGAACGTGACTTCGAGTGATTGCAAGATGCATGTGCGGTCGACCGCCAATCCGGCGTTCATCATGAACAGCGGCTCGACGATCAACCTGGCCGAATTCTGCGTCAAGGGCGTCAACTATATCAAGAACGGCGGCACGCTCGCCAATCTCAAGACGGGCTGCGCGGCGCAGACCGATCCCTATGCGAGCGCTTTCACGGAACCGACGGTGCCCTCGACATGCACCACCAGTGGATATTTCAACAGCAATACGGTGACGATGGAGCCGGGCGTCCATTGCGACACGGGCTTCAACGGCAGCCCGACCATCACCTTCAAGCCGGGCCTGCACATCATCAAGGGCCGGATGATCATCAACTCCGGCGCGACGGTGAACGCGACGGGCGTCACCTTCTATTTCCCGGACGTGAACAGCGAAATCCGCGCCAATGGCGGCCTGACCTTCACGGCGTCGGCGCCCACCAGCGGGACCTATAAAGGCGTGCTGATGTTCGAAAAGACCTCGAACGCCTCCAACAACGCCAACAAGACCCAATATATCTTCAACGGCTCGAACGGCGAAAACCTCGAGGGCATCATCTATCTGCCCAACCGCAACGTAACCTACAACTCCACCACCAATGTCACCGAGAAGATCTCGATGGTGGTCAACCAGATGATCATCAATTCGGCGAACTGGAAGATTTCAGCCTATGGCGGATCCTCCGGCAGCGAGGGGGCGCGGCTTACGGAGTGACGAAAGGCCGTCCGCCTTGTGGCGGCAACCCTGATGCGCGCTCCTCATCGGGCGCGCCCTGCGACCGCGGATCGACCCGACGCACGCCTTCAGCCAGCCAGAGCGCATGCACCGCCGTCCAATCGGGCCGGATTGCGGCCTCGAAGCCGAACGCATAACCCGTTCCAAGCATCAGAAAGGCCTTCATAGCGCGGCGATGGGCGCCGACGCGTAGATAGGCGAGCATCGCGGTGCGGTCGGTCCAGACCGTCAGCGTGTGATGGACGCCGTCGATCTTGCGCGCATCGGCGAAGAGATTGCCTTCCGCGCGCCGCGCCTGCGACATGCTGTGGACGGCGTGGAAGGCGAAGCGCGGAAGACGCCAAACGCTGCGCACCCGCATGCCGGTGATGCTGACATAGGGCATGAACGATCCTTTTCCTCACGGATTGAGAAGCACGAGCGAAACATTCAGAAGCGTGGCGAAGCTGACCCAGGCGAGATAGGGCGCAAACAGCAGCGCCGCGAGGCGATCGCGACGCCAGGTCGTGGCGATGAAGCCGGCGATGGCGGCCCACAGAGCCAGGATGATGGCGACCGATCCCCAACGCCAATGCAGTGTGAACCAGGCCGGCGACCAGGCCCAGTTTAGCGCCATCTGCGCCACCCAGAGCTTCATCTCCGGGCCATGAAGATCCTGCATGAACACGCGCCAGCCGGCGATGCCGATCAGGATGTAGAGGATGGTCCAGGCCGGCGCGAAAACCCAAGCGGGCGGATTGAAAGGCGGCTTGTTCAGGTTGGCGTACCAATCGCCGGGTGGATTGGACATTCCGATATAGATCCCCACGCCAAGAACCCCGGCGACGAACGCGATCAGGGTGACGGTGGAACGGGAAGTCTGCGACATTTGCGTCTCCTTGCGGCCCCGCTTCGGGCTCGGTTGTCCTTGTTACGTCTGCGCCGGCCCGTTGGCTCGCTCCTCCGACCAGGCTCGACGCGATGAAGTGGCGAAGTAGCCGCCGACGGCCGCCCGCTACAAAGAACAGGCGTCGTTCAGATATTGCTAACCCTGTTCGCTCGATAGTGAGGACGCCAACGCAAAAGCGACGGCTCTCGCTTTCAGGAAGGCAAGCTCGGCGATGGACATCAAACGTTTCGGCCTGGCCTGCCTCGCCGTCCTGGCGCTGGCGGCCGCCATCCGGCTACCGGGTCTGACACGGGAATCGTTCTGGCTCGACGAAGCCTATAGCGCTCTTTTTTCCGCCAAATCGCTGTCCGAGCTCTGGGGCGACGCGCCCTCCTATGAAACCCATCCACCTTTCTTCTATTCGCTATTGAAAGCTTGGTCGGCGGTGTTCGGACGGAGCGAGGCCGGGTTGCGCAGCCTCTCGCTCGTCGCCGATCTGGCCGCCATCGGCCTCGTCGCCTGTTCGTCGCGTCTCCTCGACCTGCCCAAACGAGGCGACGCAATCGCCTTGGGGGCGGCGCTGTTGCTGGCCGCGCATGGCGACATGGTCAACAGGGCCGCCGATGCGCGTCCCTATGCGCTGATGACGCTTTTCGTGACTGTGGCGATGTTCGCCGCCCTGCGGCTGATCAAGCGCCTCGGCGATAACCGCGCCGGGCGATCGACGCCGGTCCTGGCCGATCTCGCGCTGCTCTCGGTCGCCGGAGGCCTCATCCTCTGGCTTCACAACACCGGCTTCTTCATCTGCCTCGGTCTGTGGTCCGGTCTCGCCGTCGCCGTCATCATGGTCCGTCCGCCCAACATGTTTGGCAGCCTGGCGGGAATCGTCGCGTCCGGGCTCGGGGCGCTGATCATCTGGTCGCCGGCTCTGCCGATCTTTCTCGAACAGGGCCGCGCGATGGCGGCGATGCCGTTCTGGACGCAGGCCAAGGCCGCCGATGCGTTCGCGGTCTTGCCGCTGATTTCAGGCGGAGGCTTCGCCGTTGCGCCCGTCGTCGTCGGAATGGCGCTCGGCTTCCGGCGGCTATGGGCGTTCGACAGGCCGGTGGCGATCTTTGCGGCAACCACGGTCTTTCTGCCGCTCGCTCTCGTCCTGGCCACACATTTCATCGCAAAACCGATCTTCATCGACCGCCTCTTCGCCTGGATGACGCCGGCTTGCCTCGTCGTCGCGGCGATCGGCCTTGCCGATCTGGCGGCGCGACGGCGCGGGCTCGCCATCGCGACCGTGCTGCTCATCGTCCTGAGCAATGCGGCGACGATCATCGGCGGCAAGCCGGTGAAGGAGCCGTGGCGCGAGATCGTCGCGACGATCGCGCGCGAGAGCCGGCCGGGCGACCGCATTGTCGCCTCGCCCAACGAAGTCTTCGCGCCGTTCGCCTTTTACGCCCCCGGCCAGACAGACCTGCCCCCCATCCTCTTTGCGCCGGGGCCGTTTCCAGTGCGGGATGCGGCGCGCCGCTACATCACCAATCTCGGCGCTCCGGCGATCGAGACCTCGGATGCTCCCGCGCTGCAAAAGGCGATTGACGGAGCCGATCGCGTCTGGCTAATCGAGCGCAAAGCCGAGCTCTTCGATCCCGGCGGCGTGGTCAGGCAGGTCGTATCAAAGGGACGCGCCATCGCCTTTTCCGCCCGTGACGGCGACATCGTCGTCGAGCTCCATGTCCGCAACCGGTGAGCACCCGGCCGTTGTCGCGGCCCCGCCGCAGAGTGAGCCCGCAATGACCGTCCGCGCCAGCCTCGTCATCATCCTCGCCGTCACCGTCTGGCGGA
This sequence comes from Rhizobium sp. TRM95796, assembly GCF_025779995.1. NCBI lineage: Bacteria > Pseudomonadati > Pseudomonadota > Alphaproteobacteria > Hyphomicrobiales > Rhizobiaceae > Rhizobium > Rhizobium sp. TRM95796. The sequence continues at coordinate 325,582 of NZ_JAOXHE010000002.1, forward strand.
TCGTCTGGCTCGCCTTCGATCGCACCGACCTGTTTGTCGACGAAGCGCAATACTGGCTGTGGTCGCAGCATCTCGATTTCGGCTATTACTCCAAGCCGCCGATGATCGCCTGGATCATCGCGGCGGTCACGGGCGCGGCCGGTTCGAGCGACATTGTCTGGATCAGGCTGTGCGGCCCGCTCCTGCACGCCGCCAATGCGCTGATGCTGATGGCGGCGGCCCGGCGCGTGACTTCGCCGGAAAACGCCGCCTGGGTGGGCGCGAGCTATATCGCCATCCCCGCCGTCACGCTGTCGGCCTATATGTTCTCCACCGACGTGCCGCTGATCTTCTTCATCGCGCTGACGCTGTGGGCCTATCTCGGCCTCACCGAAAAACGGTCTGTCACGCTCGCGCTCGTCATGGGCCTCGGCGTCGGCTGCGCCTTCCTGTCCAAATATGCGTTGCTGTTCCTGCTGCCGGGCGGCGCGCTGGCGCTTCTGCTCATCCCGCAGGCGCGGATCGCCATCCGCGATTTCGCGATCTCGGTCGTCGTCGCGGCCCTCGTCGCCGCGCCCAATCTTCTCTGGAACCTCACCCATGGCGGCGCGACGGTGAAGCATACGGAAGACATAGCCAGATGGAACCAGATGGCGCTGAAGCCGCTCAAGGCGCTGGAATTCTTCGGCGCGCAATTGGCGGTGATGGGGCCAATCCTGTTTGCGGCGCTGCTTTATGCGGGCTTTCTGACGATCCGCCGGCGGGCGGAGCCGCATGAACGCATCCTTCTCTGGCTGTCTCTGCCGGTGGTGGGGCTGATCACGTTGCAGGCCTTGATCGCCAAGGCCGAGGCCAATTGGGCGGCCTCCGCCTATGCCGCCGGCGCCATCGTCGCCGTCATGCTGCTCGCCCGGCTCTGGCCGCGCGGGCTGACGCTGTCGCTGGCGCTGACGGGGGCGATTGCGCTGGCCTTCCCGATCCTGCCCGCTTTTCCCGAGGCAATCCCCTTCGGTCTGGTCAAGCGCAACACGGGCCGCGCCGAAGTGAGCCTCAAGGCGGCGGAACTGGCGCGCGCCGCGGGACTTACCATCATCGTCTCCGACAACCGCGACATGCTCGCCGACCTCTTCCATACGCTGCGCGATTCCAAGCTCACGCTCAAAGCGCAGGCTCCGGAAGGTTTTCCTGAAAACTACTATGAACAGACATTCCCCTATGCGCTCCAGGATGGCGCCGAACCCGGCCAGAAGGCCCTTTTCCTGACCCGCAAGCCGCTGGACTGCGCGGCAGCGACGCCGAAACTGCTGGTCAGTTGGACGCCGGAGACAGGCTATTATCGCGGGCGGACGATCTACGCCTATGAAACGCAAGCTGGCTGCCTGCAGCCGCGCGGCTGAGGGGTTGCAATCCCCGGCTTTCCGTGTATAAGCCCGCTTCATCAAACATCCGGTCTTATTGGCTGGTGGCTGTACGGAAGGCCGGTTTCGAGAATGAAACCGCTTGGAGCCAGAGGGTTCCGGCTTCCCGTGTCTCCGCTCTCGACCGTGAACCGTAAAGACGCTTTTCTTGCCCGCGAGGTCCGCCTCGCACCCAGAGATCAGTCGTTGAGGCTTGGCGCCAAACCGGATGGGATTGATGAAACGCAAGAAAGGCAAAGAGTTTCATGGCTCTCTATGAACACATTCTCCTTGCCCGCCAGGATCTCGCAGCCCCGCAGGTCGACGCTATCGTCGAAACCTACAAGGGCGTGATCGAAGCCGCTGGCGGCAAAGTTGGTCGCATCGAAAACTGGGGCCTCAAGGGCCTGACCTACCGCATCAAGAAGAACCGCAAGGCCTTCTACGTTCTCATGGACGTTGACGCCCCGGCTGCTGCGATGCAGGAAGTCGAGCGCCAGGAGCGCTACAACGAAGACATCCTCCGCTTCATGACCGTCAAGGTCGAAGCTCACGAGGAAGGCCCCTCCGCCATGATGCAGAAGCGCGACCGCGACGACCGTCCGCGCCGCGAAGATGGCGACCGTCCGTTCCGTCCGCGCCGCGAAGACGGCGATCGTCCGCCGCGTCGCGATGGCGACCGTCCGTTCCGTCCGCGCGAATCCTAAGGAGATCCTGTAATGGCTGACACTTCCTCCGCTCCGGCGCGCCGTCCGTTCCATCGTCGTCGCAAGACCTGCCCGTTCTCGGGCGCCAATGCGCCGCGCATCGACTACAAGGACGTCAAGCTCCTGTCCCGCTACATTTCCGAGCGCGGCAAGATCGTTCCTTCGCGCATCACCGCGGTTTCCCAGAAGAAGCAGCGCGAACTGGCCCAGGCCATCAAGCGCGCCCGCTTCCTCGGCCTGCTGCCCTACGTCGTCGCTTAATCGCGGCTGACTCTGCGGCAAGACTCAGCGTCATCTGACTCTGCGTCATGACTTGAGGGGATGGCGGCTTCGCCCTCCCCTTTCCCTTCCGCGATGGGCGCGGATCGGAACTTTGAAATCCCATGTTGGGGACCTTGCGGAAACGCCTCCCCTAACTGCGAACCCCTCGGGCGCAGGACAGCGAGAGTTTGATGACGAAAACCATGAACCCGATCCTGATCGGCGTGATCGCCGGATTGGCCGCCGCCGTTCTGATGGCTGCGGGCGGGTATTTCGTCGCGCTTTCGATCATCCTTATTTTCCTGTCGATGGCCGCGATCTTCGCCGCCGGCCTCGGTTTCGGTCTTCTCGCCTGCATCGTCGCGATCGGCACGGCGGCGCTCGCTAACGCCGTTCTTCTGTCTTCCCCGCTCGCTTTCCTGATGACCGCGGCTCCGCTGGTTCCCGCAGCGGTGATGAGCCATCTCGCCAACATGTCTCGCCCCGCGAGCGAGATCGGCGGCCCCGATACCGCCACCGCATGGTATCCGCTCTCGGACGTGCTGTTCGCGGGCGCCGTGCTGACGGCGATCGCCTCGGTCTACACCACGCTCGCCTCGCCGCATATCGAGGCGCTCTATGCTGCGCTCGCCGACGCCATGCAGCAGATGATGGCGGATATGAGCGGCGCCGGCGCCCAGATGGACACGCTGCCCCGCGACGAAATGATCGCGTTGATCCGGGTGATCTGGCCCTTCGCCCAGGCGATGCAGATGATGATCGCGCTGTTCGCCGGCTTTTATTTCGCGATGCGCTTCCTCTCCGCCGCCGGTCGCAACCTCCGCCCGCGCGAGGACATGGCGACCAGCCTGCGCATGAACCGGGTGGCCATCGTCGTCTTGATCGCCGGCCTGGCGGCGATGTTCGTCGGCGGCAAGATCGGCATGATCGGCGCGAGCCTGGTCGGCGCCTGCGCCGGCGGTTTCCTGCTCGCCGGTTTCGCGGTGATCCACGCCTATCTGCGCGGCAAGAGCTGGGGCTTTCCCGGCCTCGTGCTGGTCTATCTGCTGACTTTCTTCTTCCTGCCCGTGATCGGCTTCCTGCTGGTCATCGCTGGCGGGCTCGCCAATCCGCGTCGCGCCATCCCGCTGACGCAGAACAAACCCGCAAACGACGCCAACACCTAACTCTGAAAGGACAAGACAATGGAAGTCATTCTTCTCGAACGCGTCAACAAACTCGGCCAGATGGGCGAAACCGTGAAGGTTCGCGACGGCTACGCCCGTAACTTCCTGCTGCCGATGGGCAAGGCGCTGCGCGCCAACGCCGGCAACAAGGCTCGCTTCGAATCCGAGCGCGCCACGCTCGAAGCCCGTAACCTCGAGCGCCGTTCGGAAGCGCAGAAGGTCGCCGACCAGCTCGAAGGCAAGTCCTTCATCGTGGTTCGCTCCGCCGGCGAAACCGGCCAGCTCTACGGCTCGGTCGCCGCGCGCGACATCGTCGACGTGCTCGCCGCCGAAGGCTTCAACATCGGCCGCAACCAGGTCGACCTGAACACCCCGATCAAGGCCATCGGCCTGCACAAGGTTGTTCTGCACCTGCATGCGGAAGTCGAGATCGAGATCGAGCTCAACGTCGCCCGCTCGGCTGATGAAGCCGGTCGCCAGGCCAAGGGTGAAGACCTCACCTCCGCCGAAGCCATCTACGGCGTCGACGAAGACGCGCTGCGTCCGGAAGACTTCTTCGATCCGAATTCCGTCGAGGAAGACGACGAAATCTGATCCGGCCATTTGGAAACTTTCCAGACACGCCTCAAAGACAACGCCTCCGGTGAAAACCGGAGGCGTTTCTCTTTTGAAATTTACCATAAATGCCGCTTATTTCATCGCCAGCCGGAGCCTGCTTCAACAGGGGCAATTTTCCTATTGAAAACGCGACTTTTTTTGGTAGCTTAAAGAATAATTAACGTTTCGTAAGGTGCTGCTACCGTCGCGTCATCGTTACCGCCCCGGCCGCAGTCAGACTCTGTCGCGTGGTGACACCCATGTTGCATGCTCTTCTGCATAAATTCATTTCGACCATCATCCGCCGTGGCAACCTCACCGTTACCTTCTCGAACGGCAAGTCCCGACATTACGGCGGCGGCCACGGAAAACCGGTCCATATCCGCTTCAACACCAAACGCGCCGAGCGCGGCATTCTCGGCAATCCGGAATTCTACCTCGGACACTATTATGCCGAAGGTGAGATCGATCTCGTCCAGGGCGACATGTATGATTTTCTGGAGGCGGTGTTCACCGGCGATCCCGGCGGGGAGTTCCAGCAACGCCCCTGGATGAAGGCGATCGCCGCGCTGCGCTACAAGCTGCGGCATTTCAAGGAGTTCAACGTCGCGGACCGGTCGCGCAGGAACGTCCAGCATCACTACGACCTGACCGGCGCGCTCTACGATCTGTTCCTCGACAAGGATCGACAATATTCCTGCGCCTATTTCGAGACCAAAGACGCCGATCTCGAAGAGGCGCAACTCGCCAAAAAGCGGCACATCGCCGCCAAGATGGCGATGACGCGGCCCGGCCTCTCCGTGCTCGACATCGGCTGCGGCTGGGGCGGCATGGCGCTTTATCTCGCCCGTTTCCTCGGCGCCTCGGTCAAGGGCGTGACGCTGTCGGACGAACAGCTCACGATCGCCCGCAAGCGCGCCGAGGATGTCGGCTTCGCCGAGCGCGTTCGCTTTGAACTCGAAGACTACCGGCATGTGCAGGAGCAGTTTGACCGGTTGGTGTCGGTGGGCATGTTCGAACATGTCGGACGCCCTTTCTACGACCAGTATTTTCAGCAATGCGCCAAGCTTCTCAAGAAGGATGGCGTGATGCTGCTGCACACGATCGGCCGCACCGATGTGCCCGCAACCACCAACGCTTTCATCGAGAAATACATCTTCCCCGGCGGCTATATCCCGGCGCTGTCGGAAGTGATGCCGGCGATCGAGCGCTCCGGCCTGAAGATCACCGACATCGAGATCCTGCGCCTGCATTACGCCGAGACGCTGAAGGCGTGGCGCGAGCGATTCATGGCGCGGCGCGACGAGGCGAAGGGGCTGTATGACGAACGGTTCTGCCGGATGTGGGAATTCTATCTCGCCGGCTCCGAAAGCGCCTTCCGCTGGCAGAACCTGGTGATCTTCCAGATACAGCTCGCCCATGACCAGCAAGCCGTGCCGCTGACGCGCGATTACATCCACGAGGCGGAGGCCTGTCTGCGCGCGATCGAGCAGCGCCAGGGCGAAGGCGTGGCGCGCTTTCCGCAGGCGGCGGCGGAGTAGCTCCGGCGCGCGATTCTCTTTTGAATTTCAAGGGCCTGATCTATAGTCGATCAGGCTTTTTCCGATTCGGCCTGGTCAATTCCGGACCGGTTCAAGGGAAAAGTTATCCACCATGCCCGACGTCCTGTGGACATCGGACAAAAGAATCGGAAAAAGCGGCGGCAATCGACTCCCGGGCGACTTTGCCCCCTATAGATGGCCGACAACATATTCATGACAGGCAGATGACCATGAAGGACGCCGCGCGCCGACTAAGCGCCATCAGCAATACCGAAGCGACCCCGCATCACCGTGAGGCTCCGAACAATATCGAGGCCGAACAGGCGCTGCTCGGCGCGATCCTGGTCAACAACGACGCCTATTACCGCGTGTCGGATTTCCTGAAGCCGGTGCATTTCTACGAGCCGCTGCATCGCCGCATCTACGAGGTCGCCGCCGACATCATCCGCATGGGCAAGACCGCCCATCCGGTGACGATCAAGACCTTCCTGCCGGCCGAAGAAAAAGTCGGCGACATGACGGTGGCGCAATATCTCGCCCAACTCGCCGCAAACGCCGTCACCATCATCAACGCCGAGGATTACGGCCGCGCGATCTACGATCTCGCGCTCCGCCGCTCGCTGATCACCATCGGCGAGGATATGGTCAATATCGCCTATGACGCGCCGCTGGACATGCCGCCGCAGACGCAGATCGAGGACACCGAGCGCCGCCTGTTCGAACTCGCCGAAACCGGCCGCTACGACGGCGGCTTCCAGTCCTTCGCCGACGCGGTGTCGCAAGCGATCGATATGGCCGGCGCCGCCTTCGAGCGCGACGGCAGCCTGTCGGGCATTTCCACCGGCATCCACTCGCTCGACGCCCGCATGGGCGGTCTGCAGCGTTCGGACTTGATCGTTCTCGCCGGACGTCCCGGCATGGGCAAGACCTCGCTCGCCACCAACATCGCCTACAACATCGCCGCATCCTACGAGCCGGAAGTGCTGCCCGATGGATCTTTCAAGGCGCGCAACGGCGGCGTCGTCGCCTTCTATTCGCTCGAAATGTCGGCCGAACAGCTGGCCACCCGCATCATCTCGGAGCAGACGGAAGTCTCATCCTCCAAGATCCGTCGCGGCGACATCACCGAAGCTGATTTCGAAAAGCTGGTCGCCTGTTCGCAGATGATGCAGAAGATCCCGCTGTTCATCGACCAGACCGGCGGCATCTCCATCGCCCAGCTATCGGCCCGCGCCCGTCGCCTGAAGCGCCAGCGCGGCCTGGATTGCATGGTGGTCGACTATATCCAGCTGATGACCGGTTCCGGAAAATCGGGTGAGAACCGCGTGCAGGAAATCACCCAGATCACCACCGGCCTCAAGGCGCTCGGCAAGGAGCTCAATGTTCCCATCATCGCGCTGTCGCAGCTGTCGCGTCAGGTGGAAAGCCGCGAAGACAAGCGCCCGCAGCTCTCGGACCTTCGCGAGTCCGGTTCGATCGAACAGGACGCCGACGTGGTGCTGTTCGTGTTCCGCGAGGAATATTACGTCAAGAACCTCGAGCCCCGCGATCCCGACGATCCCAAATACAACGAATGGGAACAGCTGTTCGACAAGGTCAAGGGCACGGCCGACGTCATCATCGCCAAGCAGCGCCACGGACCGACCGGCACCGTCAAGCTCGCCTTCCAGTCCGAATTCACCCGCTTCGCGGATCTGGCGGACCCGAGCTTCGCCCAATATGAAGAGCATTGAGGGATGGGTCGGGCGAAAGCCCGGCCTTTTCAATCGTAGACTTGGCTGCGATGCCCAACTCGCAATATGACAATTGTTATTTTCTGGTCGTGGATACGCGCGATCAATCGGTAGTCGCCGACCCGGTATTTCCACATGCCGAAAAAGCGCTTACCCTTCAATGCCTCGCCGATGGACCTAGGATCCTCCAACAAAGCGAGCCTCCGATACAAGAAGGTGATGATTCTTCGGCTTTGGAGGCGGTCGAGCTTTGATAGGTCTTTCCCGGCGCGCTCGTCGAACTCAATCTTCCACGCCATAAATCGCCACCAGTTCTTCCAGCGGCACCGTTTTCGAGCGGCCAGCTTCAAGATCCGCCAGCCGCTCTTCCGCGATGATTATATCTTCCATCTCGGCCAAGTGCTCCCGCAGCGCGGAAATTACCAGCGTGTCAGGGGTAACCCCCTCGCGCTGGGCGGCTGCGTCGAGCTTCTCCTGTAGATCATTTGGCAGGCGTAGAACCAGGTTCATAGATCACCTCGTTGAGGTACGGGCCATGCAAGCCCTCTCAACTAATGCACACTCTGAAAATTTTCTCAACTGAAGCCATAGATGCGGCTTCACTCCGAAAATGACAAAGCCTTGGTCAATTGCCGTGTCAGACTGTTGGTGAAGAACATCTTACAACCCCACCCGCCGCAGCACGAACACCGCCGCCACGCCAATCGCGATGCTGGCGAGCAGCGGCAGGCGGCGGGCGGAGAGAGCGGTGAGCGCGCAGGCGATGGTTTCGGCCCAGCCGGTGGCGAAGGCGGTGGGCGCGATGACGGCCATGAGTACGGCGGGCGGAATGGCGTCGAGGGCCTGGCGGGCGATCGGGCCGATCGGCACGACGCGGATGAGCATGGGGCCGGCGAGCCGGGTAAGGATGGTGGCGGACGCCATGGCGATGATGGCGAGGAGCGTGGCGGGATCGAGGCTCATGCGGCGTCTCCCTTGAGCGCAAGCGCGGTGGCGGCGACGAGGCCGGCCAACGCGCCCGCAACGATGTGCCAGGCGCCGCCGACGGTCTGATGGGTGACAACGGCAGCCGCGCCGCTTGCCAGAAGCACGAGCGCGGTGGCGCGGCCCTTCCAGAAGCCCATCACCAGCACGATGAACAAAGCCGGAAAAGCGAAATCCAAACCCGTGACCGCGGGATCGCCGAGAAGCGCGCCGAGGCCGGCGCCGATCAGGCTCGAAACGATCCAGTTGAGATAGAAGGGCGCTGCCATGCCGAAATAGTAAGCGGGCGTGAGCGGTGCAGCGCGGGCGCGCGCTTCGGCCAGCGCCCAGTTCTCATCGGCCATCACCATCAGCGCCAGCGGCTTCTGCGGCCCGCGAAAGGCTGACAGCGCGCGGTCGAGCGACGCGCCCATCAGCACATGCCGCATATTGACCAGCAGCGCCGCAAAACCCAGAGCGCTCCAGGACGCCGGATGCGTCCAGAGATCCATGGCGACGAATTGCGAGCCGCCGGCAAAGACGAGCGCGCTCATCAGGCCGACTTCGAGCGGCGACAGGCCCTTGCCTACCGCAACCGCGCCGAAGACGAGGCCGATGGGAAAGGCGGCGATGATGATGGGGAAGATGGTGCGGGCTCCGAGGAGCATGTCGGATCGGGTCTCAGTCATGGCGTTTCCTTCAATCGCTCGCCGCATAACGCGAGCGGGGCGGAAACGTCTTGAAGGAAATTGATCAGCCGGCGCGGAAAACAGCGGGCGTCACCCCGGTGCGCGCCTTGAAATGCCGCGTCAGATGCGCCTGATCGGCGAAACCGCACAGCATCGCCGTTTCCGACGGCGCTGCGCCTCGCCGCAGAAGCCGCCTCGCCCGGCGGATGCGCAGATCGGTTTGATAGGCATGCGGCGTGATGAAATAGTGCTTGCGGAAAGCGCGGATGAGATGGGCGCGGCTCAGACCAACGATGCGCGCCAGCAAGTCCAGCGAGATCTCCTCCTCATAATGGGCGTCGATGTAGTCGCGGGCGCGGCGCACGCCCAACGGCTCCGCACGGTCAGGCGGTGCGACGATCTGAGCGCCGTGCCGGGAGAATATTTCGAGCAGCACCGTATACATGCTCTCCTCGCCCTCGAGCGCGCTTGCGCCTTCCTCGATGGCGCGATGGGCGCGGCAGAAGCGCTCGGCCAGATGCGGATCGGAGATCAGTTGCCGTTGGAAGCTCGGCGCGCCGTGGAGAACCTTTCCGCTGACATCCTCCAGGATTTCCGTGAACACCTGCGTGTCCGGATAGATCATGCGGTAGCGATAGCCGTCTTCGGCCCCCGGTTGGCCGTCATGGGTTTCGCCGGGATTGATGAGGTAGAGAGCGCCCGGACCGGTCATTTCCCGTGCGCCGCGGATCATAGCCATCTGGCAGCCGGCTTCGATCGAACCGATCGAAAACGTGTCGTGGGAATGCGGCGAGAATTCGTGGGTGATGAAGGTGGCCCGCATGCATTCCATATCCCTGAAGCGGGCGTCCCGCCAGAACCGCGCATGTTCGGATTTATCGGTCGGCATGGCGTCGGAGGCCTGCCGCTGGGAAATGTTATGCATGCGCCCGTCTTATCAGACGCCGCGCCGAGGGTCTTGAACAAAATGCGCGGGGCCCCTGCCGCCGCCGTTGCCCCGCGCGGCGTTTGCCCTTATTCCAGCCCGCATGCGCCATGATCCTCTCCCGCCGCCCGATTTCACCGTCGCCGCCAGCCGCCTCACCATCGACGTCGGCGCCTGCGTCGCCAATTGGCGCGACATCGCGGCGCGCTCCAAGGCGCAGACTGGCGCCGCAGTGAAAGCCGACGCCTATGGACTCGGCGTCGAGGCTATCGCGCCGGCGCTCGTGCGCGCCGGATGCAAGAACTTCTTCGTTGCGACGATCGAGGAAGGCGCATGCCTGCGCGCGCTTGCGCCGGACGCCCGCATCTTCTCCGTCTCCGGCCTCTGGTCCGGCCAGGAAGCCCTCGCAATCAGCCGCAGGATCATTCCGGTCGCCGCTTCGCCCGAACAATTGGATCTGATCGCCGGCTTGGGCGGAGCGCTGGACCATGCCTTGTTCATCGACACCGGCATGAACCGCCTCGGGCTGACGCCCTCACAGGCTTCGGCCTATGCGCAATCGGGAGGCGAGCCTGTCGTGGTGATGAGCCACCTCGCCTGCGCCGATGAAGCCGACAACGCTCTGAATGCGCGGCAAAACGAGTCTTTTCAACCGCTTGCCGCGCTTTTCGAAGAGGCCGAGTCAAGCCTTTCGAGTTCCGCTGGAATTCTGCTGGGGCCGGACTATCACTATGATCTCACCCGACCCGGCATCGCTCTCTATGGCGGGCTGACGCTGGACGGATTCTTGCCGCGCCCGGTGGCCACCGCCGAGGCGCGGATCATCCAGATCCGCACCGCCAAAGCCGGCGAGACCGTGAGCTATGGCGCGCGCGAAAAACTCGACCGCGACAGCCGCATCGCCATCCTCGGCGCGGGTTACGCGGACGGCTGGCATCGCGCGGCGTCCGGCGCCGGCGCCCCCTTGCGGGATACGGGCCTCAAATCCGGCGGGGTCATGATCTCCGGCCATCGCGCCCCTATCCTCGGGCGCATCACCATGGACCTGACCATGGTCGACGTCACCGAAATACCCGAAGGTCTCGTCCGAGCCGGCGATTACGCCGAATTCTTCGGGCCCAATGTTCCCATCGAAGACGCCGCCCGCGCCGCCGGCACGATCAGCTATGAATTGCTGACCAGTCTCGGCAAACGCTATGTGAGACGCATCGTCTGACGCGCGGCCCATTTGCGTCCTTCTTCGGGTCCAAGACGCGAACTATCCCCACCCGCATCTTGAACATGGTTGAAGGGGCGCCCATTTCGCGCTAGGCCAAAGCCTGACGAAAACAGGAGTTTTTCCCACCATGAGCCTGGTCGACACGATCAAGAGCACCCTTGTTCCCATTCACCGCGAGGGACACAAGTTCATCCTGGCCTTTTTCGTGGCCTCCGTGGTGCTGGGCCTCATCTGGTATCCGCTGTTCTGGGTCGGCATGGTGCTGACGGCATGGTGCGCCTATTTCTTCCGCGATCCCGAGCGGTCTGTGCCGCAGGACGAGGACTGGGTGATCAGCCCGGCCGACGGCAAGGTGTCGCTGATCTCCGTTTGCCCGCCCCCGGCCGAACTCGGCCTCGGCGACGAGCCGATGCTGAAGATTTCGGTGTTCATGAATGTGTTCAACTGCCATGTGAACCGCGCGCCCATGCGCGGCTCGATCAGCCAGATCGCCTATCGCGAAGGCAAGTTCCTCAGCGCCGACCTCGACAAGGCGAGCGACGAGAATGAACGCAACGGGCTGGTGATCGACACGGTTCGCGGAAAGATCGGCGTCGTGCAGGTTGCGGGGCTGGTGGCGCGGCGCATCGTCTGCTGGTCCCATGCAGGCCAGGCCATCGACGCCGGTGAGCGTTTCGGCCTGATCCGCTTCGGCTCGCGCCTCGACGTGTATCTGCCCGAAGGCTTTACGCCGCGGGTCTCGATCGGTCAGACGGCGATCGCCGGTGAAACTTTGCTCGCCGAATTCGGTTCCGACAAAGGCCCGGTGCTGACGCGCCGCATCTGACGGAGAGACACATGGACAACGCAGCCCTGCCGCCCGACAGCGCGGACGTCGAAGAAGACAGCGGGCGCGGGCCGCGCCTTCGCGAGATTCCGCTTCGGATGATGGTGCCCAACCTCATCACGGTGCTCGCCATCTGCGCCGGCCTCACCGGCATCCGCCTCGCCTTCGAGAACCGCTTCGAACTCGCCGTCAGCATGGTGCTGCTGGCGGCGTTTCTCGACGGCATCGACGGCCGCGTCGCCAGGATGATGCGGGCGACGTCGAATTTCGGCGTGCAGATGGATTCGCTCGCCGACATCATCAATTTCGGCGTCGCGCCGGCGCTGGTGCTCTATGTCTATATTCTCGACGACGCGCGCTCGATCGGTTGGATCGCGGCGCTGATCTACGCCATCTCGGCCGGATTGCGGCTGGCGCGGTTCAACGTCATGGTCGACAGGCCGAACAAGCCGAAATGGCTGTCGGAATATTTCGTCGGCGTCCCTGCGCCCGCCGGTGCGCTTCTGGTGCTGACCCCTGTCTATCTCGGCTTTCTCGGCTTCGACATCGCCTCTTATATCGGCCCCGACATGCGACGCTACCTCGCCTATGCGACGGCGGCCTATACGGTGCTGATCGGCTATCTGCTGGTGTCGCGCGTCCCGGTCTGGTCGGGCAAGGCGCAAGGCATGATCCGCCGCGAGAACGCCCTGCCCTTTATTCTCGTCGTCGTTCTCTATGTAGCGTTGCTGATGAGCTTCACCTGGCAGGTGCTCGCCGTCACCTCGATTGCCTATCTCTGCACCCTGCCCTTCGGCGCGCGCGCCTGGCAGAAGAAATATGGCGGCCTGCCGCCGCATGAAACGGCTCTGGAAGAAGGCGTGGTGCCCGACGACAAGACGATCCGCGCAGCCGAGGCGACAGACTGATCACACAGATGCGTCGGCGCGCCCCGCAATCGCCCGGCGGTTGATTTCGGGATAGTCCGTCTTGCCCGAACCGAGACGGGGAATGGCCTCAACCTCCATGATGCTGTCGGGGATCAGCAGCTCTGACAGTCCGAGGCTTCTGGCGCCGGCGATCAGGTCGCTCTTGCCGGCCGGACGATGCGTGGTGAGCAGCACCAGCTTCTCGCCGCGCCGGGGATCGGCCAAGGCCACCGCCGCGTGATCGGCCTCGGGCCAGACCTGATTGGCGAGTTTTTCCAAAGCGCCGAGCGACACCATCTCGCCGGCGATCTTGGCGAAGCGCTTGGCGCGACCACGAATGGTGATGAAGCCGCGCGCGTCGATCTCCACGATATCGCCGGTGTCGTGCCATTTGCCATGCAGTGGGCTCAGCACGCCCGGCGCTTCCGGCAGATAATAACCCATCATCACGTTGGGACCGGCGATCGAGAGACGCTTGCCGTCCTCCATGCCCTCGACGGGTTCGAGAGTCATATCCATGCCCGGCAGCAGCCGACCGACCGAGCCATCCTTGGAAAAACTCGTCGAATTGACCGCGACGACCGGCGACGCCTCGGTCATCCCGTAGCCTTCGAGAATGAGGACTCCGAAGCGGTCCAGAAAGATGCGGCGGGTCTCCGGCCTGACAGGCTCGGCCCCGGCGACGATCATGCGCAGGCTTTCGAAATCGCCTTCTTTGGCGGAGCGACCATAGCCCATGAGAAACGTGTCCGTGCCGAACATGATGGTCGGGCGCACCTTGCGGGCGACGCCGGGAATAATCTTGTAGTGGAGCGGCGACGGATAGAGCGCCAGCCTGACCCCATAGGCCAACGGCAGCACCATGCCGCCCAACAGGCCGAAGGAATGGAAGAGCGGCAGGACATTGAACAGGGTATCTTCCTGTGAAATGTCGATGCGGCAGTCCGCCTGCGCGGCGTTGGAAAGCAGGTTGATCGACGACAGCGCGACACCTTTCGGGGCGCCCTCGGAGCCCGAGGTGAACAGCACGATCGCCACGTCGGTAGGCTCAGAGCGCCGGGCCGGCCAACGCCATAGGGCCACGCCCAGCACCTTTTCCCACCAGCCGATCTCTTTCTGGATGTCTTCGAGATAGACGAGCCGGACACCGCTTTCGATCAGGCGTTCGACCTGTTTTTCGAGCTCCGCGCGCTCGATGAACGCGCGCGAGGTCAACACGGTCTTGATCGCGGCGGTGGAGGCGGCGCTGGCGATCGCGGCCGCGCCGGCGGTGTAATTGAGCATGGCCGCGGGGGCGCCCGCAGAGGCGAGCGCGAGCACGGTCAGCACCGCGCCATTGGAATTGGGCAGCATCACGCCGACGGGTTTACCGCGCGGCGCAAATTCGGCGAAGCGCCGCGACAGCACCCGGACGCCGATCAACGCCTGGCGATAGGTCAGGCGTCCTCCGAGCGAATCCTCGAGGATATCGCGCGACGGCCCGTAGAGCTTGGCGGCCTCGACCATCGCCTGAAACAGCGTGCGGTCGAGTTCGGCGGCGCGCAGCTTGGCCGCGGCGAGGCCATCGGCCATGTGGTCGGCCAGCGCGTGCCCCATCGCGTCGTTCATGGCGAATGGCGGCGCGGCGACGACCGAGATCTGCGGCCAGGCTTTGCGGGGCGCCTTCTCGCGCGACCAGAAGGAACCGACGCTATGGCGTGCGCCGGAGATGTGAAGCGGCACGATGCGGGCGGTCGCCTGCTTGGCCGCCTCGCCGATCTCGGCGAAGCGCGCCATGGTCGCCTCGGACGGCTCGACCTCTTTCGGCGCATAGATGCACAGTCGACCCTGACCCGCCAGGACCGAACGGACAAGCGGCATATAGAGCGAGGCGTCGCCTTCGAGCCTGACATGAAAGACGCCAACCGGGAGAAAGGCCTTCAGCAGAAGCCGATCCAGCCGGCTCTGCTCGGCGACGACGTAAATCACCGGCCCCACGAGCTCGGACGACTCGCGAAAGCCGCGATAGTGCGCCCCGAGCGCGAACTTCATCAGGGTCAGCGACAGCGCTTGACCATAGGTGAGCGCAGAGCCGGACTTTTCGCGCCATGCCGTGACCAGCCATGTGACGAGTGCGCCGCCCATGACGGCGATAACAGCGTTTACGAGGTTCACGGGTCCTCCCCATCATGCGCAAAACGACAGAATGTGCGAGGCCGCCTTCGAGTTCACGGCCCATTGAGCCGCTAAGCGAAAAAATTATGGCAATTTATAATCGGCGAACCGTTTTTCCCGCACGAGATAGAGTTTTCCGGTTTCCGTGACGTCTGGTCCGGTTAGTTCCGCAATGACCTTGGCCACCTCGCTCGGATGCGGAAGCATCGTGGGATCTTCGCCCGGATAGGCCTGGGCGCGCATGGCGGTGCGCGTGCCGCCGGGATCGACCGAGTTGACCTTCAACGGCAAGCGCTCGCTTTCGGCGGCCCATGTGCGCGCCAAAGCTTCGACCGCCGCTTTGGACGCCGAATAGGGCGCCCAGAACGGTTTGCATTTGTGCGCGAGGCTCGAGGACAGTATCAAGGCCCGGCCCTGATCGGATTTCTGCATCAGCGGATCGACCGAGCGAATGAGGCGCCAAGTGGCGGTGACATTGACCGTCATGACCTTTTCGAACACTTTGCCTTCGACATGGCCGATCGGCGAGATGACGCCGAGCAGGCCGGCATTGGCGACGAGAATGTCGAGCTTGCCCCAGCGCTCGAAGATCGCGCCGCCCAGCGCGTCGATCGCCGCCATGTCGGCGAGGTCGAAAGGAACGAGCGTGGCGCTTCCGCCCTCCGCCTTGATCGCGTCATCCAGTTCTTCGAGGCCGCCGACAGTGCGGGCGCAGGCGATGACATGCGCGCCCTTTCTCGCCAATTCGAGCGCCGTGAAATAACCGATGCCGCGCGAGGCGCCGGTGACAAGGGCGACGCGGCCGTTCAAGTCGAAATTCATGCTCTCTCCCAATATGCTTGCGGGAGAGCGCTTGGCTCTCCCGTCCCCCCTCGAGATTCCGATCAGACCTTGGCTGCCCGCGCCGCTGCGCGCGTGGCGAAATTCTCGGCCTCGCGGTCGAGAAGACGAGTCGGATAATCGCCCGTGAAGTAGTGATCGGTAAATTGCGGATTGGCCGCATTGCGCGGTTCGCCGCCGACGGCGCGGTAGAGTCCGTCGATCGACAGGAAGGCGAGCGAATCTGCGCCGATATATTTCGCCATCGCCTTTTCGTCGGCATATTGATTGGCGAGCAGCTTGTCGGCGTCCGGCGTGTCGATGCCGTAGAAATCCGGATGGAAGATCATCGGGCTGGCGACGCGGATATGCACTTCCTTGGCGCCGGCGTCGCGGATCATCTGCACGATCTTGAGGGAGGTCGTGCCGCGCACGATCGAATCGTCGACGAGAATGACCCGCTTGCCCTCGATCATGGCGCGATTGGCGGAATGCTTGAGCTTGACGCCGAAAGCACGGATCTGCTGGGTCGGCTCGATGAAGGTGCGGCCGACATAGTGATTGCGGATGATGCCGTATTCGAACGGGATGCCGCTCGCCTGGGCGTAACCGAGCGCGGCGGGCGTGCCGCCATCCGGCACCGGAACCACGACGTCGCCGTCGCAGGGCGCTTCGGCGGCGAGATTGGCGCCGGCGGCCTTGCGGGTCTGGTAGACGTTGCGGCCGCCGACGACCGAATCCGGCCGGGCGAAATAGACATATTCGAACATGCAGAGACGTTCGGGCTGCGGGCGCACCGGCGGGCGGGCGTCGATCGAGATCGAACCATCCGGCTGCAATTCGCAGATGATCACTTCGCCATTCTTGACGTCGCGGATATATTTCGCGCCGATGATGTCGAGCGCGCATGTCTCCGAGCAGAAGATCGGCTTGCCGTCGAGCTCGCCCATCACCAGCGGGCGAATGCCGATGGGGTCGCGGGCGGCAATCAGTTTGGTGCGCGTCATCGCCAGCATCGAATAGCCGCCTTCCATCTGCCTGATGGCGTCGATGAACCGATCGGTCGTGGAGGCGTGGCGCGAGCGGGCGATGAGATGCAGCACGACTTCGGTGTCGGAGGTCGATTGACAGATGGCGCCGGTGGCGATGATCTGGCGGCGCATCGTCAGGCCGTTGGTGAAATTGCCGTTATGGGCGATGGCGATGCCGCCCTCTTCCAATTCGGCGAACAGCGGCTGCACATTGCGCAGCGCCACTTCACCCGTGGTCGAATAACGGGTGTGGCCGATGGCGATGGTTCCCGGCAGTTTCGCGAGTGTCGCCGGATTGGTGTAGTGGTCGCCGACCAGGCCCATATGTTTTTCGGTATGGAACTGGCGGCCGTCGAAAGAGACGATGCCGGCGGCTTCCTGACCGCGATGCTGAAGCGCATGCAGACCCAGCGCCGTCAGCGTCGCCGCATCCGGATGGCCCAAAATGCCGAACACCCCGCACTCTTCGTGAAGGGTGTCACCGTCGAGAAAATCCATATCCATGGCAGAAACGTGCTCGTTCATCGGTTTTGCAGCCTTTGGCTCTTTCCAGTCTCACTAGCGCCGATCGCGGATGCGAGAAAGCCGGTATATGTGCGAGGACACGATCTTTTTCAATCGCGCCGGCGCATGTGCAAAGGTTTCTCTGCGTTCGATCAATGAAGACACTCTCGGTCCTGGCGCAGCCGCTTCGGCCGGCCCTCGCCCGGCCGGCGTCTTCAGACCGGCAGGGGTCAATGACGAAAACTGTTACTGCGCGGGCGCGGCGGGCGCAGTTCCGCCCGCGTCGTCGGCCGGCGCGGGTTCCGTGGCCCCTTCGGCCGGGGCTGCGCCATCCTGGCCCGGCTTGTTCATCTTTTCCTCGATCTTCTTGCGCAGCAGGGCCGCGACGTCTTCCGGCAGCGCTTCCTTCAGCCTCTCGCCGAGACCGTCGAGGGCCGGCTTGGACTTGGCGTCGCGGATCCAGGCCGGATGCTTCTCGACCGGCACCCATTCATTGAAGAACTGCACGGCGACCACGATGATCAGGATGCCGCGCGCCGCGCCGAAGATGAAGCCGAGCGTGCGATCGAGAGCGCCGATACGGCTGTCGATGATCATGTCGGCGATGCGCATGGTGATGAAGGAAATGACGATCAGCGCGATGAGGAATATCGCCGCCGCCGAGGCGATGATGGCGAACTTGTCTTCGGCGATGAAATTCTTGGCGTAGGGCAGACCGAGCGGATAGAGCTTGTAGGCGGCATAGGCCGAACCGACCCAGCTGACCACCGACAGGACTTCGCGCGAGAAGCCGCGGACCATGGCGAGCACGGCGGAAAACAGCGCGACGCCGAGAACGATACCGTCAAAACCAGTAATGGGCATAAATATTCTCCGATACGGCGGTCCGTTCACCGCTCATCGCCAGACGGCGGCACCTATAGCATTGCAACAGTTTAAAACAAAAGCCTCATTCCTCATCCGGCTCTGTCGGACCCACATGTTTCGAGCCCGCAATGCGCACCACCAGATCCATCAGGCTTTCGATGCTGTTCCAGGAGCCGTTGGAAGATTTTGGAATCTCCGCGGAGCCCGAGGGCAACACAGCGGCCTGAAAACCCAATTTCTCGGCTTCTTTAAGGCGGAGGCCGGTATGGCTGACAGGACGGATGGCTCCAGACAGGCTGATTTCGCCGAAATACACACATTCCTTCGGCAACGCCTGCCCTGCGAGCGAGGACACCAGCGCCGCCGCCACCGCCACATCGGCGGCCGGCTCGGAGATGCGATACCCGCCCGCGACATTGAGATAGACGTCGTAATTTCCCAGCCGGACGCGGCAATGCGCTTCGAGCACGGCGAGAATCATCGCCAGACGCGAGGAGTCCCAGCCGACCACGGCGCGGCGCGGGGTGCCGAGAGACGTCGGCGCAACCAGCGCCTGCACTTCGACCAGAACGGGCCGCGTGCCCTCGATGCCGGCGAAGACGGCGGCGCCGGGCGCTTTCTCATTGCGCTCGCCGAGGAAGAGTTCGGATGGGTTGGCGACCTCGCGCAGGCCCCGATCGGACATTTCGAACACGCCGATCTCATCGGTCGGCCCGAAGCGGTTCTTCACGGTACGCATGATGCGGTAGTGGTGACCCCGGTCGCCTTCGAAATACATGACCGCATCGACCATATGCTCGACCACGCGAGGCCCGGCGATCTGGCCGTCCTTCGTCACATGCCCGACCAGCACAACGGTGGCGCCGGTCTGCTTGGCGAACCGGATCATGGCCTGCGCGCCGACGCGGACCTGCGTCACCGTGCCGGGCGCGGCTTCGGCGACATCGCTCCATAGCGTCTGAATGGAATCGATGATCACCAGGTCCGGCCGTTTGTCCTCCGACAGCGTCGCGAGGATATCCTCGACATTGGTCTCGGCCGCCAGAAGCACGCCGGCGTCCGCCGCATGCAGGCGCTGGGCGCGCAGGCGCACCTGAGCCACCGCCTCTTCGCCCGAAACATAGATGACGCGATTGCCGCGCCGGGCGAGAGCCGCGGCGGCCTGCATCAGAAGCGTCGACTTGCCGATGCCGGGGTCGCCGCCGATCAGCACGGCCGAGCCGCGCACGAAGCCGCCGCCGGTAACCCGATCGAGTTCTGATATGCCGCTTTCGATGCGCGGCGCTTCTTCGATCTCGCCCGACAGCGTGGTCAGCGTCACCGGCCGGCCCTTCTTCGGCGCCTTGCCGGGGCCGCCGCCGATGCCGCCCGTCGGGTCTTCCTCGACGATCGTGTTCCAGGCGCCGCAACCGTCGCATTTGCCGACCCAACGGGAATGCACGGCGCCGCAATTCTGGCAGATGAAGTTGGTGCGATTCTTGGCCATTAATCCTCGGCAGCGGGAGAGAACATCTCTCTCTTTACGTCCTGTCGCCCGTGAAGGATTCGCAGAACGCGTAGTCGGCCTTCGACGGTTCGAAAATAGATGCAGCGGTTTTTATAGGGAAAGGCGCGCAGACCAGGAGAAATCCAATCCCTGGGAACTCCATGATTTCCAGATGACGCCAGCGCCTGGATCTTTACCAACAGAGACTTGATCAAGTCTCTGCCGACGGCGGCTTCTCCTCGCGCCTCCAGGTGCGCATAAATAAGTGCGAGATCACGTTGCGCCCCAGGCGATAAAGAAAAGCGAAGCGGCCGGTTCACCGCAGCGTCTGAGCCTGTTCGATAATGAAGTCTGCGGCAGCATCTGCACTGTCGAAGGTCACGTACTCGCCCCGATCGAACTGAGCATCCGCCTCAGCGATCACCGCCCTGAGCGCCGCAACCTTTTCTTCATGCTCCAGTCGCGCCAACCCAGCTCGCAAAACCTCCGCCTCATCAGCAAAGCGGCCAGAAGCAAGCTGCTCATCGATGAACGCCTGCTCCTCATTCGTCACGGTCACGGAAATAATCCTGTCGGTCATGGCGTGCCTGTTCCCCAACTTTTA
Organism: Rhizobium sp. TRM95796; assembly: GCF_025779995.1. Lineage (NCBI taxonomy): Bacteria > Pseudomonadati > Pseudomonadota > Alphaproteobacteria > Hyphomicrobiales > Rhizobiaceae > Rhizobium > Rhizobium sp. TRM95796. Next base: position 345,958 of record NZ_JAOXHE010000002.1, read on the forward strand.
CCGACCTTAGCAAAACGAGAACAAAATAGCAACTACTCCGCCGCCGGCTTGCCCCGCACGATCACGCCGAGATCGTCGGTTTCCCGAACCTTCTTCAGCTGTTCCTCGACCTGGGTGGCTTCGAGCTGGCGGCTCCACATCTGGGCGTAAAGACCGTTCTCGGCCAGCAGATCGCCGTGCCGGCCGCGCTCGGCGATGCCGCCGTCCTTCAGCACGATGATCTCATCGGCGTTGACCACCGTGGACAGGCGGTGGGCGATCACCAGCGTCGTGCGATTCTTCGAGACGATGTCGAGCGCTGCCTGAATTTCCTGTTCGGTGCGGGTGTCGAGCGCCGAAGTCGCCTCGTCCAGAATCAGGATCGGCGGAGATTTGAGAATTGTGCGGGCGATCGCCACGCGCTGCTTTTCACCGCCCGAGAGCTTCAATCCACGCTCGCCCACCATGGACTTGTAGCCTTCCGGCAGCGTGCGGATGAAGTGGTCGATCTGGGCGATCTCGGCGGCGCGGGTCACTTCTTCTTCGGATGCCGAAGGACGGCCATAGCGGATGTTGTAGGCGATCGTGTCGTTGAACAGCACCGTGTCCTGCGGCACCATGCCGATGGCGGCGCGCAGCGACTTCTGCGTGACGCCGCGCACATCCTGACCGTCGATCGTCACGGAGCCCTGCTGCACGTCGTAGAAGCGATAGAGCAGACGCGAGATGGTCGACTTGCCGGCGCCCGACGGACCGACGATGGCGACCGTCTTGCCGGCCGGCACATCGAAGGACACGCCCTTGAGAATCGGCCGGGCGGCGTCATAGGCAAAATGCACGTCCTTGAAGGAGATTGCCCCCTGCGCGATGGCCAGCGGCTTGGCGTCCGGCGCATCCTCGATTTCGGCGTCGACTTCGAGCAGGTCGAACATCTGCTCGATATCGGTGAGGCCCTGGCGGATTTCGCGATAGACGAAGCCGATGAAATTGAGCGGGATCGACAGCTGCATCAGCATTGTGTTGATAAATACGAAATCGCCGAGCGTCTGCTCGCCGCGCTGCACGGCCATCGCCGACATCACCATCATCACCAGCGTTCCCGCGCCGAAGATCACGCCCTGGCCGAAGTTCAACCAGCCGAGCGAGGTCCAGACCTGGGTGGCGGATTTCTCATAGCGCTCCATGGAGACGTCGAAGCGTTTCGCCTCCATGTCCTCGTTGCCGAAATATTTGACCGTTTCGAAATTGAGGAGCGAGTCGATCGCCTTGGTGTTGGCCTCCGTGTCGGAGTCGTTCATGGTCCGGCGAATGTTCATGCGCCAGTCGCTGGCCCGCACCGTAAACCAGATATAGAGCCAGACGGTGACGGCAGTGACGAACAGGTAGGAGAAACCATAGCCCCACCAGAAGATCGCCGCAGTCAGGATGAATTCGATCAGCGTCGGGAATGTGTTGAGGATGGTGAAGCGGACGATCGTTTCGATGCCCTTGGTGCCGCGCTCGATGACGCGCGACAGGCCGCCGGTGCGCCGCTCCAGGTGAAAGCGCAGCGACAGGCGATGCAGGTGCACGAAGGTCTTGAAGGCGAGCTGGCGCACGGCGTATTGGCCGACGCTGGCAAACATCGCGTCGCGCAGCTGATTGAGCGCGAGCTGTAGCAGACGGGCGACGTTGTAGGCGACGACCAGGGTCACCGCGCCCAGCATGAACAGCGGCAGAATGCCGATCGCGTCGATCTTGCCGTTCAGCGCATCTGTCGACCATTTGAAGAAGTAAGGCACCGAGATCAGCACGACCTTGGCGACCAGCAGGATCGCGGTGGCCCACACGACGCGCATCTTGAGATCGGGGCGATCGGCCGGCCACATATAGGGCCAGAGATTGACGATCGTCTGCAGCGTCTTGCCAGATTCCGCCGATACAGTTTTTGTCTTGCCCGCCATGCGCCACCAGTATTCCGAAAGAAACAGAACGGCGGCCCGAGATTGGACCGCCGCCACAGTCGTCACATAGGGTCGCGCCGCGAGATCTGCAACGACGCGACGATGAATTTATTGCAGGCCCAGCCGCTTGCGATGGATTTCCTCGGCATTGTCGAGCGGCTTGTCCGGCACGCCGAAAATCTGGCCGGGCAGAATGCGATCGGGGTCCTCGATCTGCGCCTCGTTGGCGAGATAGATCGTCGTGTAGCGCACGCCCTGGCCATAGACGCGGCGCGAGATCTGCCACAGCGTATCGCCGCGGCGGATGATCACCGACGACTCGCTGTGCTGCAGCGGCGCCTGCTGGATGACCTTCGGTTCGCCTTCGGCGGCGGCCGTCTTGGTCTCCGGCGTCACTGCCGGCTGTGCGGCCGTCTCGATGGAGGCCGGCTTCGTCTCCGTCGCGGCGGGCGCTTGCGCCGTTTTGGCTGCGGCTTCGGCGGCGTTCGCTGTGGGCTCACCGTCCTGCTCGGCCGTAGGCGCGGGCTTTTCGGCCGTTGCGATCGCCTGCTTGGGATCGGCGGACGCCGCTTCGACGGCAGGCGGGGTCTTCTGCTCGACGGCCTTCGCCGGTTGGGCCGCCGCCGTTTCGATCGCCGGGCCGGTGGCCGAGGTCACGGCGTCGTCGATCTTGTCGAGCGCGGCCTGCACATCCGTCGCGTTCTGCGGCAGCGCCTTCAGGAGCGCGAGCGCCTTCGCCGCCTCGCCTGCGGTCTTGGCGGCCATTTCCTGGGCGACCGGGTCGACATTGTCTGGCGTCTTGATGTCCGCAAGCGACTTGAGCGCAATTTCGGTGGCGGAGCGAGCGGCGGCCAGTTCCTCGGCGCTGGGCGTCCGGCCATTGGCGAACTGGCCCTTGAGAAGGTCGATCGCCTTGCCGGCCTCTTCGCGCGCCTTGTCATAGACGCCGAAGGCGAGCGGCTGCATCGGGCTGGTCGCAGCGCCGCCGGATTCGCCGGCCACCGCCGCCATCTGCGCGCCTTCCGGACGGAAGAACGGCACGGAAGCGCGGAATTCGACGCGGGCGCCGTCGGCGCTCAGCACATCGGCGCGGATCGTGTGATCGCCGACCGACAGAGGCATGGTGTTGTCGGCGACGAAGCGGCCCTTCTCGTTGACCTTGACCTCCGCCACAAGCTTGTCGTCGGCGTAGACGCGGACCGAGCGGCTTTTCGGAGCCTTGCCGGCCACGAACAGCTTGTCGCCCTCGATTTCGACTGCGGAGACCTGCACCTCGGGATCGAGCGCGGCCGAAGCGGACGCCGTGGCGTTCTTCTGCACGATCACGGCGGACGGAGTTTCGGCGGCGGCGGTCTGTGTCTGTTGCGCCGGCTTGGTCTCCGTCGCGGCGGGCGCATCGACCTTCGCTTCTGGGGGCGCGGCTTCGGGCATGGTCATGATGCGGGAGGCTTCGCCCGGCTTGGAGACCATGGCGAGCAACTCGCCCTTGTTGTCCTTCGGCACGGAGATGGTTGCGACTTCCTGGGAGGTCACGGCTTTGCCGTTGGTCCCCTTGGCCTGCAGCACGAGTTGATGGTCGCCGGCGGGCAAAGGCTCGTCGAGCACGACGGCGAAATCGCCCGTCGCGCCGGCCTTGACGGTGGAGATGACCTTCTCGCCGTCGGACACGGCGACGTCTGCATTCGGAGCGGCGCGGCCGGCGATCACGGTCGACCCGTCCGGCTCGACGCGCAACACGTCGAAAGACGGCGTATCGGGGTTTTGCGGCGCGGTCTTGGCCGGCTCCGCCGGAGCCTCGGTCTTGGCGGCTTCGGTTGCGGGCGGCTCCGTGGTCGCGCCGCCCGAAATGTCGTTCATGCTCGTCTTCGCCGAAGCGACCACCTGTTCAGCCGCGCTCTTGGCGGTCTCCGCAAGTTGTTCGGCGTCTTTCTTGGCCGAGGAATTCGGCAAGACGACGAGGAACATCAGAAGGCTGGCGACCACCAGAACAATCAGTGCGACCAGAATGGCGCGGCTTCTTTTCATCACTCTTTCTCCAGACGGCGCGAGCATTTTCGCAGCCTTGAAAATTGCTAGCCGGTTCCCTCAGTATTCTCAAGCGGTTCGGCGGAAGGCGCGGCCCCGGCGGAGCGCTTTTCCTTCATTTTTCTTGACGGGAGGGGTCCCGCATAGTCTTTTCCGAGGCCATGATAGCAGAAAATGTTCCGATTCGATCCATTTGTGTTTATTGCGGCTCGCAGCCCGGCCGCGACCCCTCCTACATGGAAGCCGGCCGCGCGCTGGGCAAATCCATCGCCGAGCATGGCATGCGTCTCGTCTATGGCGGCGGCACGCGCGGCATCATGGGCGCGGTCGCCTCAGGCGTGCTGTCGCATGGCGGCAAGGTGATCGGCATCATTCCGGAATTCCTGATGGACAAGGAGGCGTCCCGCCATTCTCTGGGCTCGCTGACCGAACTCGTGGTGACCGAGGACATGCACCAGCGCAAGCACCGCATGTTCGAGGAAGCCGACGCCTTCGTGACGCTGCCGGGCGGCATCGGCACGCTGGAAGAGATCGTCGAGATCATGACCTGGGGCCAGCTCGGCCGCCATCGCAAGCCGATGGTCTTCGCCAATGTCAACCAATTCTGGGATCCGATGCTGGAGCTGTTGAACCATATGTCGGGCCAGGGTTTCATCCATACCTCGCATCTGGTCAAGCCGCTGGTCATAGACCGGATCGAGGACATCATCCCGTCGATCGTCGATGCGGCCAAGACACATGCGGAAGGCGATCCGGCCCTGCTGTCGCGGATGTGACGCCGGCTGCATCGGCCACGAAAGCCGTCGAGGCGGCTCGGGGGCAGACTTGCGGAAAGGCGTCTTGCATGAAGATCATGAGCCTGAACGCCTGGGGCGGTGTGTTGCACGACGAACTCGTCGCCTTTCTCGGCGAAGCCGATCCCGATGTCCTCTGTCTGCAGGAAGTGATCCGGACGCCCGACGCGGAACGCGACTGGCTGGTCTATCGCGACGGCGATCATGTTCTCGACCAACGCGCCAATTTTTTCGACGAGGTCTGCCGCGCGCTGCCTCGTCACGCGGCGTATTTCTGTCCTGCGGCGCGCGGCGCGCTCTGGGATGACGCAACGGAAGTCGCGTCGTTCTGGGGTTTGGCGACTTTCGTGCGGACTTCCATCACCGTGATCGGACAGGCTCAGGGTTTCGTGCATGGGGATTTCTCGCCGCATGGCTACGGCGACCACCCGCGCCCACGCAACGCGCACGCCGTGAGGCTGTACGACGCCGCGCTAGACCGGACCGTCAGCATCGCCCATATGCATGGTCTGCGCGATCTGCGCGGCAAGATGGACACGCCGGAAAGGCTCGTGCAGGCCCAACGGTTTCTCGCGCTCTCGGATCAGGTCTCGGATACGGACGACATCCGGGTGCTGTGCGGCGACTTCAACGTCGAGCCCGACAGCGAAACGCTCGCCCTCATGCGCCAGCGAGGCTTCACCGAGCTCGTGACGCGGCATGCGCCTCAGGGAACCCGGACGTCGCTCTATCAGAAGCCCGGCCGCTTCGCCGATTATTTGCTCGTCGACCGGCCCGAAAAGGTGCTCAACTTCGATGTCGTTCGACATCCGGAAGTGTCTGACCACTGCCCTCTGATCGTGAAGATCTGACCCGCGTTGAGGTCGAGACGTTCAGCCCTGCGCCGCATTCTTCTTCATCATCCCACGCAGCATCGGCCAGGAATAAACCACCAGCGCCGACCAGATGAAGCAGAAGGCCACCAGCTTTTCGGTCGAGAAATGTTCCTTGAACACGAAGACGGCGGTGAGGAAGATCATCGTGGGCGCGATATACTGCATGATGCCGATGGTGGAGAGCCTCAGCAGCTTGGCTCCGTTGGCGTAGAGCATCAGCGGCACCGCGGTGACCAGGCCCGAGGCCATCAGCAACACCATGTCTGCAGTTCCAGTCGGGCCGAAATGGCCGGTCCCCTCGCTCGACGCGTAGACGAGATAGCCGATGGCCGGTAGCGACAGGATCAGCACCTCGAGGAAGAATCCCTGATTGGGCCCGACGGGCAGCGTCTTACGGCAATAGGCGTAGAAACCCCAGGTGATCGCCAGACTGAGCGACACCCAAGGCAGGCCGCCGGCTTCGTGGGTGAGAATGCCGACGGCGATGACCGCGAGGCCGATCGCCACATATTGAGTCTTGTTCATCCGCTCCTTGAGCAGGATCGCGCCCAGCGCCACGCTGATCAGCGGATTGATGTAATAGCCGAGCGCCGATTCGAGCGCCCTGCCCGCCCCGATCGACCAGACGTAAATCAACCAGTTGACGGTGATGAAGCAGGCGGTGACGCAGGCCATGCCGAGCATGCGCGGCGTGCGCAGCGCGACCTTGAGATCTTCGGTGCGTCCGCGCAGCAGAAGCACGAACCCCGCCACCGGCAGCGACCAGAGCACGCGATGCGCGACCACTTCGAGCGGCGGAATATGCGACACCGCCTTCATATAGAGAGGCAGGAAGCCCCAGAGGAGATAGGCCGACAGCGCATAGCCGAATCCGGCCAGCGTGTCGCCGCCCTGGGCGGCCTTGTTGTCAGTGCTCATGGTGGCGTTTCCCGATGCGTCACATGCAGCTAACCGAAGGCGCCCGCGGCGACCAATTCATAAAGTTGATGATAGGATCAGCTTTATGAAAGCCTCGGCGGCGCTTCAGCCGCGCGACGGCAGGAGAATGATGGCGGCGCCCGCGAGGCAGACCATAGCGCCCATGACATCCCAGCGATCCGGCCGCTGCGCCTCCACCACCCACAGCCAGACGAGCGAGGCGGCGACATAGACGCCCCCATAGGCGGCGTAGGCCCGACCCGCCGCCTCAGACGGGACCAGCGTCAGGAGCCAGGCGAACAGCGCCAGCGAGAGCATTCCCGGCGCCAGCCAGAGAGCGGAGCGGCCGAGCTTGAGCCAGGCCCAGAAGGAAAAGCAGCCGGCGATTTCGGCGAAGGCGGCGGCTATATAGACGGAATAGATCATCGTCTGAGAGTGCCATGGGCAGCGGCATGGCGAAAGACCGAATGCGCCTCGAACAGAATCTTCAAAAAAATCGCAAGGCGCATGGAATAGGATGAATATGGCCGGCGTATACTGGGCATGATGGGAAAGAAGCACGGCTTCAATGTTGTGAATCAGCTCGCGGCGCTCCGGCGTTACGCGCGCTCCCTGTCGCGCAATGGCGACGAGGCCGAGGATCTCGTGCAGGATGCGCTGCTGCGCGCCTATGAGAAACAGGCCACGTTCCGCACCGACGGCAATATCCGCAACTGGCTGATGTCGATCCTACACAACACGCATATCGACCGGCTGCGCCGCAAGCGCAGCGTCGAGCGCAAGCATGACAGCGCGGCCGAAATGGCCGAGCAGTCGGCGCCGGCGTCGCAGGAACTGTCGGTCAGGCTCGCGCAGATCCAGGCGGCGTTCCAGGACCTGCCGGAAGACCAGCGCGAGGCGCTGCATCTCGTGGCGATCGAGGAGCTGTCCTACCAGGAAGCCGCCGACGTGCTGAACATTCCCATGGGCACGCTGATGTCGCGGATCTCTCGCGCGCGGGCCCGATTGAGAAATCTCGAAGACGGGGCCGAGGGTGACCGCAGGCCGCGTCTGAGACTGATAGGAGGCGCAGATGACTGACCCGATCGTTGACGCCGATCTCAACGCCTATGTCGACGACCAGCTCGACGTCTCCAGGCGCATCCAGGTCGAAGCCTATCTGTCGGAAAATCCCGTCGTGGCCGCGCAGGTCATGGCCGATCTCAGGGTGAAGGACGAATTGCGCCTCGCGCTCGCCGGCGCCGACAGCGCCCCGCGCCCTGGAACACGGGAAGCCGCGCGGCGCCTAGAAGGCTCCCTGGCCCGGCGTCGCGTCTACGCCTTCTTTCAGCGGGCGGCGGTGGTGACGCTGTTCATCGGCGCCGGCTGGTTCGCGCATGAACAGATCGGTCCCCTGGGCGCCACCAAGGTGGCCGCCTCGACGCAGGCGCCGGCTTACGTGTCCGAGGCGATCGCCGCGCATGAAACGGCGCAGTTGCGCCAGACCGCGGCCTGGCAGACGCCGAGCCGGAAATTCGACGCCGCGGCGCTGCGCGCGGCCACCGCGATCACCCTGCCCGACCTGCCCAAGGGCTGGCGGGTGGTGGACGCGCAGATTTTCCCTTCGGCCAATGGGCCGAGCGTGGAAGTGGCGCTCGCCACCGAGAAAGGACGACTGCTGTCGCTTTTCGCCGAGCGCCCAGGAAACTTCGCCGTCGAGCCGGTGCAGGAAACGCATACGGCCGAGGCGCGCGCCGCCTACTGGCAGATCGGCGACGTCGCTTATGCGCTCGTCGCAGACCGGTCCGAGGCGGGCTCGCTCGACGCGACCGCCCGCAAGCTGGCGGAAACTCTCTACTGATCATCAAACGAGGAGACCCGATGATGAACCCTATGAACGACAGATATGGCTATGCGAGCCAGGCCCAATCCGGCGCCCTGTTCGACGAAGGCCTGCGCCAGCACATGCTGCGCGTCTACAACTATATGGGCCTGGGCCTGGTGATCACCGGCATCGTGGCCTATGTCGTCGGCACCACGCCGGCGCTCTATGTGCCGATCTTCCAGACGCCGCTGAAATGGGTGGTGATGCTGGCCCCGCTCGGCTTCGTGCTGTTCTTCTCCTTCCGCATCCAGTCGATGTCGGCGGGAACGGCGCAGGCGATGTTCTGGGCGTTCTCCGCGGTGATGGGCCTGTCGCTGGCCTCGATCTTCCTGGTGTTCACCGGCGCTTCGATCGCGCAGACCTTCTTCATCGCCGCCACCATGTTCGGCGCGACCAGCCTTTACGGCTACACGACCAAGCGTAACCTCGCCAATTTCGGCTCTTTCCTGATGATGGGCCTGATCGGCGTGGTGATCGCTTCGATCGTCAACATCTTCCTCGGCTCAAGCGCCCTGCAGTTCGCGATCTCGGTGATCGGCATCGTGGTGTTCGTCGGCCTCACCGCCTGGGACACGCAGAACATCAAGGAACAGTATGCCGAGAATTTCGACCAGGAATCCCAGCAGAAGCTGGCGGTGTTCGGCGCGCTGTCGCTCTACCTGAATTTCGTCAATATCTTCCAGCTTCTGCTCAACTTCACCGGCGAGCGCGAATAAGGCGCCGACCGCGCGTGATGCAAAGGAGTGCATGACATCATGGACCAGAATGACCGTTACGCCATCGAGGGCCTGTTCGGCAAACTCGCCGAGGTCGAACGCCAGGCGCCGCAGCGCGACGCCCAGGCCGACGCCTTCATCCGCGAGCGGATGTCCAGCCAGCCCGGCGCGCCCTATTTCATGGCGCAGACCATCGTGGTGCAGGAGCAGGCGCTGGAAGCGGCCCAACAGCGCATCGAGGAGCTCGAATATCAGCTCGCCTCGCGCCCCGCGCAGGGCGGCGGCTTTTTCTCCTCGCTGTTCGGCTCCAGCCAGCCGCAGCGTTCCATGCCGCCGCGCCAGCCCGCGCCCATGATGGGCCAGGCTTATGGCCAGCAACCTCAGTCCGGCGCACAGGCCGGTCCCTGGGGTCAACAATCCGCCCATGGCCGTCCGGCCGGCGGCGGCTTCCTCGCCGGCGCGGCGCAGACCGCGATGGGCGTGGCCGGCGGCATGCTGCTCGGCAACGCCATCGCCGGCATGCTGGGCGGCGACGAGGCTCAAGCCGCAGAAAACGACGACAGCAGCCAGGATGATGGCGGCGACGACGGCGGCGACGACAGCTTCTTCTGAGACGCCCGCCGAAGGTGTCCCCAAGTCTTCGGCGACTTGGCCCGGCCCGCGAAAGCGGCCGGGCTTTTTCATGCGACAGGACCAGCGGACATTTTTCTCAGATTACGTTGATACGTCCGTCTTGTTTTCCTCGGCAACCGCCTTGATCAATTTCGCTAGCGCGGTTTCATCCACGCCGAAATCGCCCGTCGAGATCTCGACGGTCTTGCCGCCGAAGGGCCTGAGGATGCGATTGAAAATCCAGTGATCGGGCCTGAACCATCTGAAGCGGATGTTCACGCCCGGCTTCAATCTCAGCGAGACGAGCGCCCCGGCTTTTCCTGCCTCGATCGACGCAGACGCGACGTCGCGCCAGGCGATCGGCGCGCGGCTAACGCGATTGTCGGTGACATGATCCTCGTTGAGCGAGAGCTTTGCGCCGCCTTCGAACAGCTGGACATATTGGTCCGCCACAATCCGGTTGATGATGTGCAAGAAGGAAAACGCGAAAAGGCCGAGGATCAAGATCAAGAAGGGGATGCTTAGCAACACAGACGAATAGTCAGGCGCCAGACCCTCGCAGGCTCCGCTCGCCGTTGTGGTCCACCACCAGACCACGCCCCCCAGCATGGCGATCACACCCACGGAGAGAACCAGGTGAAGCCTGTTCTGACGGCGGCGATAAAACTCCGCCGGCAGGCGAAACTCCAGCGCGGGCGGCGCGGAGACCCATAAGGTGGGCGTTCCGGGGATGCGATAAACGCCCGCCTCGTCGCGATCGATCACCGCTTCACTCCGCCGCCGCCTGCCCAGCCTGTTCCCTATTCTTCATCAGCTTGTAGACGATGGAATCCATCAGCGCCTGGAAGGAGGCGTCGATGATGTTGTCGGAGACGCCGACCGTCCACCACCGCGCCCCCGCGCCATCGGCGGATTCGATCAGCACGCGGGTGATGGCTTCGGTGCCGCCATTGAGGATGCGGACCTTGTAATCCACCAGTTCGAGATCGGCGATTTCCGACTGGTATTTGCCGAGATCCTTGCGCAGCGCCACATCGAGCGCATTGACCGGACCATGGCCTTCGGCCACCGACATGGTTTCCAGCCCGTCGATGATCAGCTTGACCACGGCTTCGGACACCGTCTTCAGCTGACCGTTGGCGTCGAAGCGGCGCTCGACCATGACGCGGAAACTCTCGACCTTGAAGAAATCCGGCACCGAGCCGAGAATGCGGCGCGCCAGCATTTCAAAGCTCGCATCGGCGCCCTCATAGGCATAACCGGAGGCTTCGCGCTCCTTGACCTCTGATATCAGTTGGTCCAGCCGCGGATCGTCCTTGGGCACCACGATGCCGCGACGCTTCAGGGCGTTGAGGAAGTTGGACTTGCCACCCTGATCCGACACCATGACCTTGCGCAGATTGCCGACGCTTTCCGGCGGCACATGTTCATAGGTGCGCGGGTCCTTGAGCAGCGCGGATGCGTGAATGCCGGCCTTGGTGGCGAAGGCGGAGGCGCCGACATAGGGGGCCTGGTGATCGGGCGAGCGGTTGAGCATCTCATCAAAAGCGTGGCTGAGGCTGGTGAGCCCTTGCAGCTTGTCCGCATCCACACCCGTGTCGAAGCGGTCGGCGTAAGCGGGTTTCAGCACCAGCGTCGGCAGGATGGTGACGAGATTGGCGTTGCCGCAGCGCTCGCCGATACCATTGAGCGTGCCCTGCACCTGGCGCACGCCGGCTTCGATGGCGGCGAGAGAATTGGCGACCGCCTGTCCGGTGTCGTTATGCGCATGGATGCCGAGCCGGTCGCCCGGCACGCCCGCGGCGATGACGGCTGTGACGATGTCGCGGATTTCCGACGGCTGCGTGCCGCCATTGGTGTCGCACAGCACCACCCAGCGCGCGCCGGCCTCATAGGCGGTCGTGGCGCAGGCGAGCGCGTAGTCGGGATTGGCCTTGTAGCCGTCGAAGAAATGCTCGCAATCAATCATCGCCTCTTTGCCGCTCGCGATGACGGCCTCGACGGACTGGGCGATGCATTCGAGGTTCTCGTCATTGGTGCAGCCGAGCGCGACCTTGACGTGATAATCCCAGCTCTTGGCCACGAGACAGATCGCATCCGATTTCGCCTGCAGAAGCAGCGACATGCCGGGATCGTTTGAGACGGAGATTCCGGCGCGCTTGGTCATGCCGAAAGCGACGAATTTCGACCGCGCCGTGCGCTTCTTCTCGAAGAATTTGGTGTCGGTGGGATTGGCGCCGGGATAGCCGCCCTCGACATAATCGAAGCCGAAATTATCGAGCATCGTGGCGATGGAGATCTTGTCCTCGACGGAAAAATCCACGCCCGGCGTCTGCTGGCCGTCGCGCAGCGTGGTGTCGAAGAGATAGATGCGGTCCCTGGTCATGCATATCCTCCCGCCAGTCGTCTGGCGTGCGTTCTGTGGCTACCCCCTCTGCCCTGCCGGGCATCTCCCCCTCAAGGGGGGAGATTGAAGGAGGCAACCGATCGCCCTGCTATTGGGCGGTGTTGTAGAGGCGAGCGGGCGCCCCCAGCTTATCTCCCCCCTTGAGGGGGGGATGGCCGGCAGGCCAGAAGGGGGTGGCCGCGCACGCCATCATCTCATTCACTTCCCCGCAAACCGGTCCGTCGCGCGGATCAGCTGGTCGAGAATTCCTGGCTCGGAATAAGCGTGTCCCGCCCCCTCGATCAAGTGAAATTCCGCCCGCGGCCATGCCTTGTGCAGCGCCCAGGCGTATTTCGCCGGGCACGGCATGTCGTAGCGGCCGTGGACGATGACGCCGTCGATGTCTTGAAGTTTATGCGCATCGCGCAGCAATTGCGCCTCGTCCATCCAGCCGGCGTGAATAAAGTAATGGTTTTCGATGCGCGCAAAGGCGAGCGCGAATTCATCGTCGCCGAATTTGGCGCTGGTTTCGGGCTCGGGCAGAAGCGTGATCGTCTGGCCTTCCCACTGGCTCCAGGCCCGCGCCGCCTCGATCTGCGCCCGCTTGTCGTCGCCCACCAGCCGCTTGCGATAGGCGGCCATCATCTCGTGACGTTCGTCCTCGGGGATAGGCGCGAGGAACGTCTCCCATTTGTCGGGAAACATTTCCGAGACGCCGAACTGATAATACCAATCGAGCTCGGCTTTGGTGAGCGTGTAGATGCCGCGCACCACGAGCTCGGAGACGCGTGTCGGATGCGTCTCGGCGTAAGCCAGCGCCAAGGTCGAGCCCCAGGAGCCGCCGAACACCAGCCACTTTTCCGCGCCGATCATCTCGCGCAGCGTCTCGATGTCGGATACGAGATGCCAGGTCGTGTTGTTGTCCAGGCTGGCATGAGGCGTGGATTTGCCGCAGCCGCGCTGGTCAAACAGGATCACGTCATAGAGCGCGGGATCGAACAACCGCCGGTGGCTGGGCGAGAAGGCGCCGCCGGGCCCGCCATGCAGGAAGACGGCGGGTTTTGCGCCCTTTGTTCCAACCCGCTCCCAATAGATGGAATGGCCGTCGCCGGTGTCGAGAGTGCCGCTGTCGAAGGGGGTGATTTCGGGGTAGAGGGTGCGGAAGGTCATGCGGTAGGCTCCAGATATGATTTTGTGGTGCGGTTACCCCCCTCTGTCCTGCCGGACATCTCCCCCTCAAGGGGGGAGATCGATCCGTGGCGACGGCCGGCGCAAGACAATTCACGCTGCTCTAGTTCACCTCGACGCCTAAGATGGGCGGAGATGGCGCGCCCAGCCAATCTCCCCCCTTGAGGGGGAGATGTCCGGCAGGACAGAGGGGGGTGGCCACAGAACTCGGCGGTCCTCACACCCCCTCCTCCGTCGGCCGCCAATGGTCCGCAGGCTCACTGCGCGGCGACCATTCGGTCGTGTCGTGGTCGGGATGCTGATAATTGACGATATGCGCAAGGAAGGGCGCCGCCTCAAGATCGTCCTCGGTCACCCGCTCCGGAAGTTCGTGCAGATGATCCACATAAGCGACCTTGCCTTCGACGCCGAATTGCACTGTTGGCGCGATGCGGCCGGGCTCGTCGAACGTGCCGATGGCGAGGCCGACGCCGTCGGGGGCCTCGTAGCAGAGCGGCGTGCCGCAATCGCCGCAGAAGCCGCGGCGGACATAGTTGGAGGAGCGGAAAAATTTGGGCTTGCCGCGCGTCCAGGTGAGCTGAGCCTCGCCGACAGACACAAGCGGCGCGAAATAATTGCCGAACGCCTTCTGGCACATGCGGCAATGGCAGATCGAGGCGTCCTGATAGCGGCCTTCGAGCCGGAAGCGGATGGCGCCGCATTGGCAGCCGCCGGTATGGACATCGCTCATTTGAAGGCTCCCACGAAATAGAGGACCACGCCCACGATGACCACCAGCGCCACGGCCTTGCCGATCAGCGCATAGATAAGCCATTTAGGCATCTGGGTGTTGGGATTGCCGGCCACGATCAATCCTCCGGCCATGTGTCGGTGTCGTGATCAGGATGCTGCCAGCTTTCGATGGCGGCGAACATGGCGTCCACCTCGGGATCATCCAGAACCGGCTGTTCGAACAAATGATCAATCCAGGGCAGCCGCTTCTTGTGATTGACCTGGATCTGCGGCTCGAGCTTTTCGGGATGATCAAAGGCGCCGATCGCGAGTTCGATCCCGTCGCCATGGTGATAGGTCAAAGGCGTGCCGCATTTGTTGCAGAAGCCGCGCCGGACCTTTTTGGACGAGCGATAGAGCGAGGGCTGGCCGCGCGTCCATTCGAGATGGGCGTGATCGGCCGTCACCAGCGGCCCGAAAAAGCCGCCGAACGCCTTCTGGCACATGCGGCAATGGCAGATCGACGGGCGGCCGAGATGGCTGGCGCGAAAGCGCACCGCGCCGCACTGGCAACCGCCGGAGAGGATTTCGCTCGTGCTCATGCGGCGGGCCTTTCGATCCAGTTTTCGAGCTTCAGCCCGTCGATGCGGGAGAATTCTCGGATGTTGTCGGTGACGAGGGTGATGTCGAGGGATTTGGCGTGGGCGGCGATGAAGAGGTCGTTGGGGCCGATTGGCTTGCCACGACGTTCTAGATCGAGCCGCAAAAGGGCATAGGTCTCATCAACCTCGGGCTCGAGAGCGAGAATGGAAATGTCCTCGAGGAATACTGAGATGCGCGATTTCAGCGCCTGCGACGCTCTCTTATAGATCCCGTATTTGAGTTCGCAGGCGGTTATCACGCTCAGACAGAGCGCGCTTTTTCCCTCGGCCTCGCCTCGTTGCACTGCGTGTCCTTGCGGATTGCGGAGCATGTCCGAAACGATGTTTGTGTCCAGCATGAAGCGAAAGTCTGTCATAGATCGACGTCTTCCACCGGCAAGAGCCCTTCATCAACATCTGGAAACTCTTCGTCGAGCGGCTCAAGCGATCGAAGCCATTCAAATAAATCGCGATCCTCACGCTTCGGCTCCAGAATGATCCGATCACCCTCCTTGCGCATGGTGATCTCATCCCCGGGGAAATCGAACTCCTCGGGGATCTCGACGGCGCGATGGCCGTCTTTCAGGACGATTTTCACATGCCGGATGTCGTTCATGCTCGGCGCCTCCGATGGCCTTGCGGCAAGCATAGGCCAGACCGCTGAAAACTCCAATTCCTACCGCTTGATCTCCCAGATCGTGATGCGCTCGCCGGTCGCCGGATCCTTGCCGTCCTTCAACTGGATGCCCTTGACGAGCAGGTCGTCGCGGATCTTGTCGGCTTCGGCAAAATTCTTGGCTTTCAGGAGCTCGAGACGCATCTGGACGATGGCCTCAACGCCGTCTGCGAGATGCTGATCGATCGCAACCTTCTTCGGCAGAACGCCCAGCAGCTCCGCACTTGCGGCAAAATCCGCGGCATTGGTGGACGCGAGCGTGTGAAGCGCCTGCACGGCCGCCACCGTGTTCATATCATCAAGCAGCGCATTGATCACCGCGGGGTTGACCGGACCGACAGGCTCGCCGCCGGCGGGCCATTTGGCAAACAAGCGTTCCGCCTCTTCCAGCCGCTTGACGCTGAAATCGATCGGTTCGCGGTAATGCGTCATCAGCATGGCCAGACGCAGCACTTCGCCCGGCCATTTGCGGCCGCCGAAATTCTCCGTGGTCATCAGCTCGTTGATGGTGAAGAAGTTGCCCTCGGACTTGGACATCTTCTTGCCCTCGACCTGCAGGAAGCCGTTATGCATCCAAACATTGGCCATGGCGTGCGTGCCATGGGCGCAGCGGGACTGGGCGATCTCGTTTTCATGATGCGGGAAGATGAGATCGAGGCCGCCGCCATGAATGTCGAAGACATTGCCGAGATAGCGGCCCGACATGGCCGAGCATTCGATATGCCAGCCCGGACGGCCATAGATGTCGACATCCGCGCCATCGACGGTGAAGCGGGCCGGCCAGCCTGGCTGATCGGCGTCGGAGTGTTTCCACAGCACGAAATCGGCGGGATTGCGCTTGTGGGCTTCGACCGCCACGCGTGCGCCGGCCTGCTGATCCTCCAGCTTACGCTTGGAGAGCTGACCATAATCGGCCATGGAGCCGGTGGAAAACAGCACTTCGCGGCCTTCCGCGCCATCAGCCACATAGGCATGGCCGCGGTCGAGCAGCTTCTGGATGATGTCGATCATCTGGGAGATATTGTCGGTGGCGCGCGGCTCGACATCGGGCTCCAGGCAGCCGAGCGCCTTCACATCTTCATGGAACTGCGTTTCGGTCTTTTCCGTCACCAGGCGAATGGCGGCGTTGAGCTCCATGCCGGGGTAGTCGCGCAGCGCCCGCGCATTGATCTTGTCATCGACATCGGTGATGTTGCGGGCATAGGTGACCTTCGTCTGGCCCTTGCCGCCGTCCCAGGCGCCCTTATCAGCCAGATGCTTCAGCAGCCGGTAGAGCACGTCGAAGACGATGACCGGGCGGGCATTGCCGATATGAGCGAAGTCATAGACGGTCGGGCCGCAGACATACATGCGCACATGGCTGGGATCGATGGGCTGAAACGGCGCCTTTTCGCGCGTCAGCGTGTTGTAGAGCCTGAGTTCCGGCGTGTCGGCCATGCGTGTCCCCATAGACTGTTTGCCCGGCTGGCCGGGGCGTTTTGCTCTTGGGGTGTCAGGAGACGAAAACGGCCGGGCCAGCGTTTGCGCTAGCGAATAATAATCCGGCAGATGATGCAGTTCATCGTTTTCATGGCCGCTATATCGCCCAGTCAAGCGATGCGGTCAAGGTCGGCGCAATTTTTCCGTTGCATACAGAATCGAGAAATATGGTACTCAGGCGTGGGAAATGTTCGCGGGGAGGAAAACCGCCATGCTTTTGTCCCAATCGACACGGCATAAGCAAGACACGAACGCATTTCCCAAATGGGATGAGGGACATCATGCAACGCATTGAAACTGGTAAACAAAACATTAACGACCTTCTGACGAAATACGGCCCCGTCGGCCCGCGTCATCTGCTCGCTGCAGCGCTGATGATGCAGCGACCGCGCGACGAGAAGAAGGCAGTCGTGCCGAAGGATGTGCAGGCGGCCTGAGGCCCTCTGACTGTTCTCCATGCGATCGCGCCAACGCGCATCACCATGTTTCCGGATCACGTCTACCGTCAACTATGCCGACGACGAGAATTCCCGTGTTCGTCGGCTCATAAATGGCGATGTAGTTCCCTTCAACCATGACTCTGGCCCGTTCGGCGATTTTAGGTCGGGCTGGACCGATCAAGGGATACGCTGATGCGCGCTGCAGCTTTGCCATCATGCGCTGGTAAAGCCTGTCGGCTGCCGTGTTGTTGTGCCGCGCGATCGTCTGCCACATTCGGCGTAGATCTCTTTTCGCCCGGTTGGTGAAAACGAGTTCAGCGATTGTCGTTGGCCTTTTCTCGCTTCAGGTCGGCAAGAAAGTCTTCTGCCGCAAAGGGGGCAGCCTGGCCGCTATCGCGACCATCTCGATAGACGCGCCGAAGATGCTCGATCTGATGGCTGTCGAAATGAACGTGTCCCTGAGCCGTCTCGACACCCAACATCACAACTTCTTCCCGCGACGCATAGCCGCCTTCGCGCACGGCCAGATCCAGCCGCTCGACATCCTCGGGCGTCAGTGAAAGCGTAATGGTGGTGCGCGCGTGTTCGTTCATAGGCTCAATCTACCACTCGGGCCCGAAGGCGACAACCGCACTCAGAACAAGCTCATCTGCCCGCCGCCGCCATCCGCCTTGGGTTTGGCGGCTTTCGGCTTAGGTTTTTCCACGACGACAGAGGGATCGGCGGGCGTCTGAACCTCGGGCCCGACATTGGCGACCTTGTTGACCAGATCGGAGACCGGGATCGCCTCGAACAGATCCTCGGGCGGCGAGCGAAGGAGCTCAGTGACATGGCGCGGCTCTTGGGTCTTGCAATCGAGCCAGCGGTCGAAATCCTCGGGCGCGATCACCACCGGCATGCGATTATGGATCGGCGCGAAGGCGGGATTGGCGGCGGCCGTCAGGATCGCGCCGGTGTCGACTTCGGAGCCGTCGGCCGAGGCCCAGGTCTCCATCAGCCCGGCGAATGCGACGATGCGGCCATGACGCGGCCGCACCCAATAGGCCTGGCTTTTCTCGCCGCTCTCCTTGGGCGGGCGGCGCCATTCGTAGAAGCCCGAGGCGGGTATGAGAATACGGCGATGGCGCATGGCGGCGCGGAAGGAGGCCTTTTCCGCCGCCGTCTCGGCGCGCGCATTGACGAGCAGCGGAAAGTCGCGCGGATCCTTGACCCATCCCGGCGTCAGGCCCCAGCGGATGAGCATTGCGCGTCGCTCGGGAAGGTTCGAGCCCGGCGCACCCTGCTCGCCGGCGATGACCGCGAGAATCGGCTGGGTCGGCGCGATATTGTAGCGCGCAGGGAAATCCTCCAGCTCCAGCAGCGCCAGGAATTCGCGCACCTCTTCGGGCGTCGCCGTCAGTGAAAATCGTCCGCACATGGGAAATCATTTGGCATCGCGCCCCCATCAGGTCAATGTCGCGGCGATCGATAAAACAGGCGTGCCGATGAAGACAGAACTCGCCTCCTCCGCCATCCTGATCCGCAATGGCCGCATGCTGCTGATCCGCCGCAAGAATCCGCCCTCGCTCGACATGTTCGCCTTTCCCGGCGGACGCGCCGAGCCGGGCGAATCGCCGGATCAGACAGCGCTCAGGGAATTCGAGGAGGAGACGGGCATCGCCGCGCGCGATCCCACGCTGTTTGCGACCTACGACCTTCATTCGGAGAACCCCGGGAGGCATTTTCATCTGAGCGTATTTCTCGTCCAGGCCGATGCGGAGGCCATAGCCGAAGCGCGTGACGACGCAGCCGACGCCGGCTGGTTCACCCCCGACGAAATCAAGGCTATGAACTGCCCCGCCTCCGTCCTCGACTGCGTCGACAGGTTGGAACGGAGCCTCGGACTCGGGTGATTTGCGAGCCGGCGCCTCTTTTGCTAGGAAAGGCCATGTCGATTTTTCGCTTTATCCTCATCTGCGCGCTCGCCGTTGCGCCGTCGGTCGCCTGGCCCGCCGGAGAGACGGATCAGACCGCCCCGCCCCCGCAGCCCGTTGAAAAGCCCGCGCCCTATGACGTCAAGTTGCAGCGTTTCGCGGAAATCCTTGGGTCTGTGCATTATCTGCGCAATCTTTGCGCCGAGCATGATCCCTCCTGGCGCCAGGCGATGGCTGCGCTGCTCGACGATGAAACCAAGGGCGAGCCGAAACGGGCGGCGCAATTGACGGCGGCCTTCAATCGCGGCTACCGTTCCTTTGCCGCCACCTATGCCAGATGCACGCCGCAAGCGGTGGAGGCCGAAAGCCGCTACCGTGCCGAAGGGGCAACACTCGCAGCAGAAATTACCGCCCGCTTCGGAAATTAAGCATAAGTTAACCTCTTTTCATTGCGCCCGATGCCGTTTTGGGAAAACCTTGCTATGAGTTTTAACGGATCGGTAATGACGACCGCCGTCAGGGAAGTATGAGTATGGAAGCCACCGCCAAAGACCTCGACGACATGATCGTCCATGAAAAGATGCAGGCCGCCTGGGAAAGCCAGGGGGAAGCATGGGCCGAGGGCCGCGCGGACGGTATCGAGCCGGAGATCATCGCGGAGGCGGCGATCGCATTCGCCATGCAGGAGACGATCAGGCTGCATGGCGAAGAAGGCGCCGAAGCCTTGCTCGAATCACTGAAGGAGCGCATCGCTTCGGGAGAGTTTTCGCCGAACCGCACGATTCAGTAAGGATGTCGCGATGCCTGAGCCGGGATTGCTTCCACTGCTCCGCTATACCGCCGTCGTTCTTTTGGGTTGCGTCGCCTTTGCGGCCTCGACATCGGCGCCCGTCTTCGCGCTGACCGCCCGTCCGGATCAGCTGGCGCTGCAGGATCAGCCGTCGACGGACGCGCCGGCGGAAAACGCCGGCGATACGATCAAGCCCGGCCTACCGATGCCCGACGGCCTGATCGACAAGAACGCCGTGCGCCCGCAGGCCGCCGACGACAAGGACGACGTTTCCCCGCCGGTCGAAATGATTCTGGACGCCAAGCTGCTGCCTCAGCAAGTCCAGCGCATGCGGGTGGCGCTGGTGGAAGCCGCCGCCAGCGGCGACATCGAACGATTGCGGCCGCTTCTGACGCTTGGGGAAGAAGGGACGCAAGTCGCCGTCGGCGACAGCCCGGAGGATCCGATCGTGGCGCTCAAGAGCGTATCGGGCGATCCTGACGGACGAGAAATCCTGGCGATCATTCTAGACATACTCTCGACGGGCGCTGCGCTGGTCGACAAGGGCACGCCGGATGCGCAGTATGTCTGGCCCTATTTCGCCGAAAAATCGCTCGACAAACTGTCGCCGCCGGAACAGGTCGAATTGTACCGGATCGTGACGGCGTCGGATGTGGCCGACATGAAGGAATTCGGCGGCTATAATTTCTATCGCATCGGCATCACGCCCGAAGGCAAATGGAAGTTCTTCGTGGCGGGCGACTGAGCGCGTCTCAGGATCTTGCCTCCGACCACGCTTGCGACTACCTCAGCGTGATCAGAAGGGACTCATCCGCCATGCCAGCCGTTTCATTGCCCGATCGCGCCTTCATCTCGGTCACCGGCGACGACGCCGAAGATTTCCTGCAGAGCATCGTCACCACGGATATCAAGGCTTTGCCCGAGGGCGAATGCCGGCCGGGAGCGCTGTTGACCCCGCAGGGCAAGATCCTGTTCGATTTCCTGGTCAGCCGCACAGAGCGCGGCTTGCTGCTCGAAACATCCGCCGAACAGGCTGATCCTTTCGCCAAGCGGCTGATCCTCTACAGGCTGCGCGCCAAGGCGCAATTCACGCGCCTGCCGGAAAGCCATGCGCTGATCTCGTGGGATCCGGCGGGCGACGGCGCGAAAGATCATCGCTTCGCCAAAGCCGGGCTCATATTGACGCGCCGTCCCGACGACGCGCCTGCCGCGGATGCGACGGACGACTATCACGCCCTTCGGCTGTCGCTCGGCGTCACCGGCGGCGCAGAAGACAGAGAGGTCGGCGACTATTTCCCGCATGACCTGATGCTGGACAAGAACGACGGCCTGTCCTTCAAGAAGGGATGCTATGTCGGCCAGGAGGTGGTGTCGCGCATCCAGCATCGGTCGACGGCGCGACGACGTGTGGTGATCGTGACGGGGCGGTCGTCGCTCGGCGAAATCGGCGCGTCTTTGACAATCGGCGAGCGCGATGTCGGAACGCTGATCGCCGTCTCCGGCGCGCAGGGTCTCGCGGTGGCTCGGATCGACAAAGTCGGCGCAGCGCTGGCGTCGCAGCAGCAGCCGACAGTGGGCGGACAGGCAGTCGCCGTGTCCCTGCCTGACTGGAGCGGACTGGACTGGCCCGCCGAGGCCGAAGACGTCCAGTCATGATCGAGGCGCTTTCTCCTTCGCAACGCGCCTGGCAGCGGATGCTGTCGGGCCGCAGGCTCGACCTGCTCGACCCCTCGCCGCTCGATGTCGAAATCGTCGACATCGCCCATGGCCTGGCGCGCGTCGCCCGCTGGAACGGCCAGACGCATGGCGACCACGCCTTTTCCGTAGCGCAGCACAGCCTCATGGTGGAGGTCATCTACCGGCATGCGCATCCCGACGCCAAGCCGGCCGAACTGCTGATGGTTCTGCTGCACGATGCGCCGGAATATGTGATCGGCGACATGATTTCCCCCTTCAAGGCCGTGGTGGGGGGCGGCTACAAGTCGGTGGAAAAGCGGCTGGAAGCGGCGATTCACATTCGTTTCGGCCTGCCTCCGCATCCCTCCGCCACGTTGAAAGCCGAGATCAAGAAAGCGGACAAAGTATCGGCCTATTTCGAGGCAACGCAACTCGCTGGCTTCACGGCGGCGGAGGCGCGAAAATTCTTCGGCCAGCCCCGCGGCCTCACCGCCGACATGCTGCCGATCGATCCCCTGCCCGCCTTCGAGGCGCAAGCCGCCTTCATCGCGCGCTTCGCCGAAATCGATTCGTCGAGGAACGGATAATGCCCACCATCATCGTCTCTCCGCTCAAGACGATCGCCGAAATGGCCGCACGGCATCAGGCGACGGAAATGATCAGCCTGATCGCGGAAAAACAGGATTTTCACCGTCCGGGCATCGTGCAGGCGTCTCGCCATTTGAAGCTTGCGATGAACGACATCGCCTTCGCCGGCAAAGACGGGCTGATCGCGCCGCAAGAAAGCCATGTCGAGGCGATCATCGACTTCGCGCGGGGATGGGAACAGTCTGCGCCGTTGCTCGTTCATTGCTGGATGGGCGTGTCGCGCTCGCCCGCGGCCGCCCTGATCGCGGCGTTGGCCGTTTCGCCCAGCCTGGACGACGACGCGCTGGCCCGGCAACTCAGGAACGCTTCGCCACAGGCGACGCCGAACACGCGATTGATCGAGATCGGCGATTTGGTGCTCGGACGCCGAGGTCGACTAGTTTCGGCGGTGAAAGCGATCGGGCGCGGCGCCGATTATGTCGGCGATGCGCCGTTCTCCTTACTGTGGGAGCACAATTGAATTGTAAACTTTTTTGCAGTAGACGAGCAGAGAATTACTGGTGAGTGTTGGTTATGCATCCCTATAAAAGCCTTCCGGACAAAGCGTTTTGGCGACCCTCCGTTGCTGAATTGAATGCTTTTGAGGTCAATAATCTTTGGTCTCCTAAATTTAAGATCAAGCCGGACAGCAAAGTCGCCACTTATGGCTCCTGCTTTGCTCAGCATATCGGCAACGCCCTGCAAGATAGGGGCTTCAACTGGTTCATCACCGAACAACCTATTGTCGGCTTGCCCCCGGAATTCACAAAGAAATACAACTACAATATTTTCACGTCGAGGACCGGCAATATTTACACGACGTCAATCCTGAAACAGTGGGTTTCATGGGCGAGTGGGGAAGCGACTCCGCCGGACGAATATTGGGAAGCAAACGGACGGATATTCGATCCATTCAGGCCGACGGTGGAGCCCGAAGGTTTCGAGTCGATCGAAGAAATGCGCATGGCGCGCGAGGAAACAATCAAGCGGTTCAAACAATCGATCGTCGAGTCCGACTTCTTCGTTTTCACGCTGGGCTTGACTGAAAGCTGGGTGAATATCGAAGGCGGATATGAATATCCGCTCTGCCCGGGCACCGTACAGGGCGAGTTCGACCCGGCGAAACATGTGTTCGTCAACCAGGATTTCCCCACGGTTCGCAACAATCTGCAAAATGCGATCCTGGCGATGAGATCGTTGAATCCGCGGTTGCGCTTCATCCTTACCGTGTCGCCAGTGCCGCTGACAGCGACAGCGTCCGGCGAGCACGTCGTGCTGGCGACCATGTATTCCAAGTCGGTGCTGCGAGCAGTTGCCGGCCTGATGGAGCAAACGCGCAGGTTTATCGACTATTTCCCGTCGTATGAAATCATCAACAGCCCGGTGTTCAAGGGCGCGTTCTTCGAACCCAATATGCGCAGCGTCAGCGCCTATGGCGTTCGTTTCGTCATGGACACGTTCTTCCAGTCGTTGAAGGAAAAATATGGCGACTTGATCGTCGAAGACGTCGACGCAAAAGCGGCGCAAGCATCTGCGGACGTCGTGTGCGAGGAAGAACTCCTGGGCGCGTTCGGAGGCGGACAATGAAGATCGCGATCATCGGCAACAGTCACATTGCCGCGCTCAAACTGGCGTGGACGGAAATCGCGGCCGACTATCCGCAGCACCAGATCGTTTTCTTCGGTCATCGCGGCAACAAGATCGCGAATCTGATCGAAAAAGATGCGCGGATCGTCGGAAAAGACCCGGGCCTCCGCAAGGCGATGAAATTCACGTCCGGCGGACTGGGATCGATCGATCCGAACGAATACGATGTTTTCCTCGTGCACGGTGTCGGCGTGGAGGCGTTCTTCCTCCCCGAGGGTCAATTTTTCACCAAGAAATTTCTTTTCGACGCTGCGAATTTGATCGGGAAAAAGGCGCCTGCCGTGAAAATCGTCAGCCTCATTCGATCGCTTTCGACAAAACCCATCTTTATCGGGCATATGCCGCTTCCCGTCGCGGCGGACATGACGGACGATCAGAGCACGGTTCCCTTCGTCAACGGCATGGCGCTGCTCGAGCAGGTGATATATTCTACGTTCGACGCCAAACTGGCGCTTCAGCCGCTTGAAACAATCGTCAACGGCGTAAACACAGAACGCCGCTACAAGCAGAATTCGACCAGCCTCGCGATCGGCGACAATTGGGACAACACGCAACATCGCGAGACAGATCGTCGTCATATGAACGTAGATTTTGGAAAGCTCTGGCTCACTCAATTCTTCCGCCAAATATGACGCGACGCGCCGCCGTCAATCGCATCATATGCAGGACGTTTGCATGGTTTTACGCGAAAGCGGCACTGAACTCAGGCTAAGCATGAGATCAGGCTTTTCGTCATGGCCAATGCGTCATGCAGGCACGGCCTCGACGGCCACGATGGGGAGCAACCTCGGCCCGTTGGCCAGCAATTGCTGCACGATCCTCCCATGATCCAGCAGCATCAGGCGGATTTCGCGTTCGATCATCCGCACGGCGAGTTCGGGACCGATCACGGCGTTGTCGTTGATCTCCTCGAAGCGTAGTTGCGAGACGCTGACCAGACGCAGGTGTTCGTCCGGCAGCCGCTCGATCCGTTTCAGAAGCGCGAGACGCAGGAAGTCGTGGATGAACTTGTCGCCGTAGGCGGTGTCGCCTTTAAGCATGCCGTAGCAATAATAATCCCAAGCGCTGATCTGTCGTTCACCGGCATGGATCGTCATGCGAGAGAAACGCTTGCGGCCCATTTTGATCACCTTGCCGGCAATGGTCTTGACCGAATGCTGGGCGAAATCGTCCACAAGGCCTTTGTAGACGCAGGCGGCGAATTCCACATCCTTCAATAGGAAGGTCGACAAGTGATCACTCCTTTCGCCACGCCCGTCATGATTCGCTCGTTCGAGCTTGATGAATTTATGACAACTGGCGGTGTTCGTTGACAATCCTCGATCAATCCTGCGCCAGGCCTGTGCACTGGCCTCAAATCTCATTTTGTTTCGGCCGCGGCGGGACAGCGGTCCTTCAAGCCAACGGCTACCAGAACCCTCATGCGTCCCGTCAGCTGTACAGGCGAAGAATGTTCTGTGGTTGCTCGTTGGCGATCGACAGAGCGGACTGCCCCAGTTGCTGCCGCGTCTGCAGCGCGCTCAGCCGCGCCGAGACTGCATTCATATCCGCGTCGACCAGTTTGCCGACGCCGCGGTCCATCGCCTGGCCGAGATCGGCGTTGAATTCCGTCTGCAGATCGATTCGCTGTTGAAGCGCGCCCAGCGTCGCGGCGCGGCCGATCATCTTTTTGGTCATCGCGTCGACGACCGAAATCATATCGTCAATGTCGGCGTCGTCCGTCGCATTGGATATCTCGATTTCGGCATGGCCCGCGCTGTTGACGCCGTTGAACAACACCCAATCCGTCGCGAGGCCCAGGCTGTCGGCGAATGCCGAATTGGTGACGATGCCACTCTCGCCCGTGACGTCGTCGACGATGTAGAACACCTGTTCCGTATCGGGCGCAGACGTCATGTCGTAGTCGATGGTGTTGACCGAAAGACCCGTATTCAGGCTGCGGGTCAGCGATGCGATCACCTCTTGCGGCTCGTCTTGCCCCGCTTGGGTCATGTGCAGCCAGTTTTCGCCGGCGAAGGAGGATGCTTCCGCGATGCTGCGAATCTGGGCGCGCAATTCGGACAGTTCCGCATTCACCTTGTCGCGATCGACGCCCGGTTCTCGCGCTGCGACGAGCTTCTGTTTGATGACGTCCATCACCTCTATGGCCTGCGCAAACCCCACGGACGCCGTATCGATCACCGCCGAACCGAAACCCAGTCCCTCCTGCACAGCCGTCAAGGCGCGGTTGTCCGACTTGATCGTGGTGGCGATCGACCAGTATGCGGCATTGTCGGACGACGTCGAGATTCTCAAACCGCCGCTGGTTTGCGACTGCGCTCGCGCCAGGTCGACATCATTGGTTCTCAGCGCCCGCTGCGCGCCGATGGCGACAGTATTCGTATGTAAGCTATACATGTTTTACTCAAATAATGGCGACGAAATACATTATGCTCGTAGTAAATTTTTATCGTGAATACCGTCTTAACGGTGGATTGCGATTAATCATATCCATTGGCCGATTGCGCCGCAAAATGCGTGAATTGTGGGAATTTTGCCCCGACGCTTCCATTTTGCCCGTTCATGACTATGGTCCGCCCATCCCAAATAAGGACGAGAACACGCCATGCCCGCAGACATGAACCGCCTAGCCGCCACGATCGCTTCCGAGATCAACGCAAGGCCGCAACAGGTGCAGGCAGCCGTGGGTCTGATCGACGAAGGGTCGACCATTCCCTTCATCGCCCGCTATCGCAAGGAAGTGACGGGCGGGCTGGACGATACCCAGCTCCGCACGCTTTCCGAACGGCTGGTCTATCTGAGGGAAATGGAGGCCCGACGCGACACGATCCTCGACTCCATCCAAACCCAGGGCAAGATGACGGACGAACTCCGGCTCAAGATCCTGCAGGCGGACACCAAGGCGGTGCTCGAGGACATCTATCTTCCCTACAAGCCCAAGCGCCGCACCCGCGCCCAGATCGCCCGGGAGCGCGGCCTCGGCGCATTGGCGGAAGCGATCCTCGCCGATCGCGCGGCGACGCCCGCCAAGCTTGCCGAAGCCTTCGTCAAGGACGAGGTGACGGATGTGAAATTGGCGCTCGAAGGCGCGCGAGACATCATCGCCGAAGACCTGTCGGAAAACGCCGAACTCATCGGCCGGCTCAGGGGCCATATGCAGGCCCGCGCCGTGCTGGTGTCCAAAGTCGCCGACGCCAAGAAGGATAATGCGGAAAAATTCTCCGACTATTTCGACCACAAGGAACCCTGGGCCAAGGCGCCCAGCCATCGCGTGCTCGCCATGCTGCGCGGCTGGAATGAGGAAGTCTTGTCCGTGACGCTCGAGGTCGACGCCGACGATCTCTCGCCGATCAAGCCGGCTGAAGCGATCGTGGCGGCGGCGCTCGACACGCGCGGCAGCGGCCCAGGCGACCAATGGCTTCGCGACGCCGCGGGCTGGACCTGGCGCGTGAAGCTCTTCTCCTCGCTGTCGCTCGAACTCATCCGGGACATGCGCGAGCGCGCCGAGGAAGAGGCCATCCACGTCTTCGCCCGCAATCTCAAGGATTTGCTGCTGGCTGCGCCCGCAGGCATGCGCCGCGCCATCGGGCTCGATCCGGGCATCCGCACCGGCGTGAAGGTGGCGGTGGTCGACGAGACGGGCAAGCTGCTCGACACATCCACCGTCTACCCGTTCCAGCCACGCAACGACCTGATGGGCGCGCAGACCGAGATCGCCAGCCTAATCCGCAAGCACAAGGTCGACCTCATCGCCATCGGCAACGGAACGGCAAGTCGCGAGACCGAAAAGCTGGTGGCCGACCTGCTGGGAAAATTGCCGGCGCCCAAGCCGACCAAGGTGATCGTTTCGGAGGCCGGCGCGTCGGTCTATTCGGCGTCGGAACTGGCGGCAAAGGAATTTCCGCAGCTCGACGTGTCGCTGCGCGGCGCGGTCTCCATCGCGCGGCGCCTGCAGGATCCGCTCGCGGAGCTGGTCAAGATCGAGCCGAAATCGATCGGCGTCGGCCAGTACCAGCATGACGTCGACCAGGGCAAGCTCGGTCGATCGCTGGACGGCGTCGTCGAAGACGCGGTGAACGCCGTGGGCGTCGATCTCAACACCGCATCGGCCCCTCTGCTCTCGCGTGTATCCGGCCTGAACCAGACGCTTGCGACGCTGATCGTCGCCCATCGCGACGAGAACGGCGCGTTCAAAAGCCGTAAGGAGTTGATGAAGGTGCCGCGGCTCGGCGCCCGCACGTTCGAGCAATGCGCGGGCTTTCTCCGCATCGCCAACGGCAAGGAGCCGCTCGACGCCTCCTCCGTGCACCCGGAAGCCTATGACGTCGCCCGCAGGATCGTCGCCGCCTGCGGCCGTGATCTGCGCAGCATCATGGGCGACAGCGCAACGCTGAAAAAGCTCGATCCGCGCCAGTTCATCGACGACAAATTCGGCCTTCCCACCGTCAAGGACATCATCGCCGAACTGGAAAAGCCGGGTCGCGACCCGCGCCCGGAATTCAAGACCGCGACATTCGCCGACGGTATCGAGGAAATCAGCGATCTCCGGCCGGGCATGATGCTGGAAGGCACGGTCACCAATGTCGCCGCCTTCGGCGCCTTCGTCGATATCGGCGTGCACCAGGACGGGCTGGTGCATGTGTCCGAACTCGCCGACCGTTTCATCAAGGATCCGCATGAGGTCGTAAAAGCCGGCGACATTGTCAAGGTGCGGGTGGTGGAGGTCGACGCCAAACGCAAACGCATCGCACTGTCGATGAAGAAAGAGGCGAGCGGCCCGCGCGAACCGCGCGAAGACCGTAATCGCGGCGGTTCGGCCGGCGCCAATTACCGGCAGGCTGCGCCGAAGCAGCCGCAGCCGAGCCAGGGCGCCTTCGGCGCTGCGTTGATGGAAGCGATGAAGAGAAAATGATGCCGGAGCGGGCGGCGGCCGCGCCGCCCACCCCGGAAAGTTGCCGGCCGCGCGCACCTACACGGGGCCGTAAATGTTCCGAATAATTGGCGAATCGTCGTCCTCGCTGCGGAACGATCAGCCGACGTCGTGCGTTTCCTCGCCGTCCATTAGCGGACACTTAAGAGGAGATTTTTCCATGGCGGACACGATGACCCTGCACACATATAGGGACGGAGACGGCATTGTCGCCGCTCAGCCCGCAATCAACAAGGTTTCCTGGGGCGCGGTTTTCGCAGGCGTGGCGATTGCCCTGACCGTGCAGTTGCTGATCAATCTCCTGGGAGCCGGCGTCGGGGCGGCGATCATCGACCCCGCGACGACGGACAATCCCGGCGCCGGCGCATTCTCGACCGGCGCGGCCGTCTGGTTTGTCGCCAGCGGCCTGATCGCCTCCTTCCTCGGCGGTTATGTCGCAAGCCGCATGTCCGGACGCTCGCTCCGCTCGATCGGAGGCCTGCATGCCTTGACGAGCTGGGCCGTGACGACGCTGGTGATCGTCTATCTGCTGACGACCTCGGTCGGCGCCTTGATCGGCGGCGCCTTCACCGGGCTGAGCTCGATCGTGTCGGGCGCCGGCTCCACCGTGTCGGCGGCGGCAGGGGCCGCGGCTCCGGCAGCGCTCGATACGATCGCCAATCCGATGGCCGCGATCGAGCAGCGCATCCGCGAGGCGAGCGGCGGCAACGATCCCGCAGCGCTACGCGACATGGCGGTGACCTCCATGCAGGCGCTGTTGACGGGTGATCAGGCCAAGGCCGCGGAAGCCCGCGAACAGGCGGCGAATGCCTTGGCCCGCGCCCAGAACATCCCGGTCGAACAGGCCCGCCAGCAGGTGCAGACCTATGAAACCCAGTACCGGGACGCCATGGCGGCCGCCAAGCAACAGGCCGCGGACGCAGCCCAGACGGCGACCAAGGCGATTTCGGCCGGAGCGGTGCTCTCGGTGATCGCGCTCGCCCTCGGCGCCCTCGCCAGCTGGTTTGGCGGGTTCATCGGCGCCGGCGCCAATCGTCGGCTGGAAAACGACATGGTCGTGGTTCGCTGAGAAACCTGTCCTGATGAGGGAGGCCGCGCTCGTCGCGGCCTTTCTCTTTATATGGAAGATATGCAGATCAGCGCCGCCAGACGCCTTTGCCGGAAAGCCTGACGCGGTCATGCAGTCGGGTAAAGTCAATCAGCGGGCCCTTCGGCACTATCCGCGTCGGATTGACGTGGGCGATGGAATAATAGCCAGCCTTGATGTCCGTTATCGACACGGTCTCGGCAATGCCGTCCCATTGATAGAGTTCGCGGGCATAGGCGGCGAGGTTGGGATAGTCCTCGATCCGGCGCAGATTGCACTTGAACGCGCCGACATAGGCGACATCAAAACGGATCAGCGTCACGAACAGCCGAATGTCGGCCTCGGTCATAAACTCTCCGGCCACGTAACGATGTTCGCCGAGATGCGCTTCCAGACTGTCCAGCGTCTCGAACAGCGCCGTGACGGCGGCGTCGTAGGCGCTCTGCGTCTTGGCGAATCCCGCCTTGTAGACGCCGTTGTTGACGGTGTCGTAGATGAGCGCGTTCCAGCGGTCGATCTCGGCCCTGAGCGGTTCCGGATAGAAATCGAGGCGATTGCCGGTCAGCCCGTCGAATGCGGTGTTCAGCATGCGGATGATGTCGGCGGATTCGTTGTTGACGATCCGGCCTTCCTTGCGGTCCCAGAGCGCCGGCACCGAGACCTTGCCGGAATAATGGGGATCGGAAAGTGTATACAGCTGGTGCTGATAGGAGATAGCGGGGCTGCCCTCGCCCGTATCCTGCGGTTCGGGATATTCCCAGCCATTGTCGGTCATCGCGCCTGCGGCGATCGAGACCGGCATCAGTTGCCCGAGACCTTTGAGATTGCGCATCATGAAGGTGCGCGACGCCCAGGGGCAAAGCCGGGAGATGAACAGCTGAAACCGGCCCGGCTCGGCTTTTACGCCACGCTGCCCTTCCGGCCCCGGTCCGCCATCCGCGGTCAACCAGTCCCGAAATTTGGTCGGTTCGCGATGAAAGACGCCGTTTTTCATCTCGTTGGCGGCGACGTCGTCATTGACCCATTTTCCGTCGATCAGCTGCGGCATGTTCCAATCCTCGCATCGGCGCACGGCGCCGTTGATGATACCAGCCTGCAATGGACGCAAATGCACCGGCGGACAAGCCGGCGGACGGTTGACGCTTCGTTGCGAAAAGTGAGGCTTATGGGGTATCGGGAGGGTAGAGCTGGGCGGCGTGGAGGAGGCTCTCGATCCTGCAAACGCCACTTTCCACCGTGTAAACGGCGATGAAGGGTCAAACCGTTATGACCAATTCGCGTGTACCGATGAACCGGCCTGATCGTCCGGCAAAGGGATATGAGACTGATATTCGGAGCCGAGTGGTTATCCGCTTCAGAGCACAGCGAACCGCAACCGGATTGTCGATGGCAAGATAGTCTAGGAGGACGAGCGCATGATTCTTCGCTCGTGTCGGTCATTCAATCCGCAGGCCTGCGCGCCTAAGCAATGGGCTCTTCGAGTCGAGCTTCCATCATCGCCTCGGCGTCTTCCTGGGTATAGAAGACCGCAGCCGGGTTACGGGCCTCATCCAGCCTCTCCTGCACCTTGCGCCGGAACCAGGCGTCATACTCCGCCTGTACCTCGGCCGTCAGCGCCTTCTTCGCCCCCCAGATAGCCTCGCCCCGGACCTCGTCGTTTCCGTCGACGGCGAGAGGCGAGTGCGGATCTTGGTTGAAACCATCGGGATCACGCATTGGCGCTTCCTGTCAGTCGGCATTCGCCGTCATGCACCTCAAGCACGCTTCACGCCATGCTTACATTCCCGCCTATTTGGTGAAGTCGAGGCCCATTTCGCGGAAGCGTTCGGGGTCGTCGCCCCAGTTCTCACGCACCTTGACGAACAGGAAGAGATGCACGGGCTGTTCGAGGATTTCGGAAATCTCCTTGCGCGCCGCCGTCGAGATGGCCTTGATGGCCTCGCCGCCCTTGCCCAGCGCGATCTTCTTCTGGCTGTCGCGCTCGACATAGATGACCTGCTCGATGCGCACCGAGCCATCCTTGCGCTCTTCCCACTTCTCCGTCTCGACATGCGAGGCGTAGGGCAGCTCCTGATGCAGGCGCAGGAAGAGCTTTTCGCGGGTGATTTCCGCCGCCAGCTGCCGCATCGGCAGGTCGGAGATCTGGTCTTCAGGATAGTACCAGGGGCCCTCCGGCAGCGCCGCGGAGAGATAGTTCATCAGGTCGTCGCAGCCGGCGCCCTTGAGCGCCGAGATCATGAAGGTGGCTTCGAAATCGACCATTTCATTGGCGGTCTGGGTAAGCTCGAGAAGGGCCTCATGGCGGACCTGGTCGATCTTGTTGAGCAGCAGGATTTTCGGCTGTTTGACGTCCTTCAACGCTTCCAGGATCTTCTCAGCGTCGCCCTTGATGCCGCGTTCGGCGTCGATCAGGAGCACGATGATATCGGCGTCCTTTGCGCCGCCCCAGGCGGTGGTCACCATGGCGCGGTCCAGCCGACGACGCGGCTTGAAGATGCCGGGCGTGTCCATGAAGACGATCTGGGCATTGTCATGGATGGCGATCCCGCGGATGATGGCGCGGGTGGTTTGGACCTTGTGCGACACGATCGACACTTTGGCGCCCACCAGGCGGTTGACGAGAGTCGACTTGCCGGCATTGGTGGCGCCGATCAGGGCGACGAAGCCGGAGCGGGTCGGGGCGGCGGTCTCCGCAGCGCGTTCAGAGTCTTCCATTATTTTTCCAATCCGTTGAGAGCGGGCTCCGGAGCCCAGACGCCTTCACGCTCCAGCATTTTGCGCGCGGCGACCTGTTCGGCGGCGCGCTTGGAGCGATCCACGCCTTTTTCGGGAGCGAGATCGCCGATTTCGACGAGCACTGTGAATTCGGGGGCATGATCGGGACCGCTGCGGTCCTCGATCCGATAGGTAGGGGCGAAGCCGAATTTCTGATGCGCCCATTCCTGCAATTCGGTCTTGGGATCGCGGCGCATCGGCTCGGCGCGCGTCGCCCGGTCGCTCCATTGCCGCAGGACGAAGCCGCGCGCGGCCTCCAGTCCTCCATCGAGATAGATGGCGGCGATCAGGCTCTCCACCACGTCGGCGCGGACGTTCTTCATCCGCTCCCCGGTGATCTTCTTGAGGTCGGCGCCGGTGCGGATATAGCGGTGCAACTCCATGAGATCGGCGATTTCGGCGCAGGCTTCGGCGGAGACGAGTTTGTTCAGCCTGACCGACAATTCACCCTCGGCGGCAGTCTTGTAGGTGGTGAACAGCAATTCGGCGATGCACAGGCCGAGCACGCGATCGCCGAGAAATTCCAGCCGCTCGTAATTGCCGCCCTTGGCGACGCGGGCGCTGGAGTGGGTCATCGCCCGCTCCAGCCGGTTCTTGTCGTTGAAGCTATAGCCGATGAGGGCTTCCAGCCTGTCGCGTTCGTCAGGCGAGATGACCGACTTCCGGCTCATTTGATCGCCTTGAAGAAACGTTCGTAACGGAGATTGGCCGGCCATTTCCAGACATGCAGGAACGGCGTGCGGTTGGCGATGGAGAAGATGATGAAGCTCGCGCGACCGACCAGATTTTCTTCCGGCACGTAGCCGACGCCGAAACGGCTGTCGGCGGAGTTGTCGCGGTTGTCGCCCATCATGAAATAATGCTTGGCGGGAACGGTGAAGACCTGGGTGTTGTCGCCCTCGCCGGTCGGCGTCAAGTCGAGCGTATCGAAGCTCACGCCGTTGTCGAATGTTTCACGGAACACCGGCACGCCCTGATAATCGCGACTATACTGCACGCCCACGCCTTCGGTGTCTTCCTCGTCGGTGGTGAAGGTGCCGTCTTCCTTGCGCTCCACCGGCTTGTCGTTGATGAAGAGCACATCGCCCTTGACCTGGATACGGTCGCCGGGCAGGCCGACGACGCGCTTGATATAGTCGATCGACGGATCGCTCGGCAGGCGGAAGACGACGACGTCGCCGCGCGCCGGCTCGCTGCCGAACAGTCGCCCCTCGAACCAATCCGGGTTATAGAGCGGCAAGGAGTAGCGCGAATAACCATAGGAAAATTTGTTCACCAGCAGGTAGTCGCCGATCAGCAGGGTCGGCATCATCGAGCCGGAGGGGATGGTGAAAGGCTGGAGCAGAACCGTACGGATGACGCCGGCCAGCAGAAACGCCTGGAACAGGACGACAATGGTTTCCCAGAAGGCGTTTTTCTCTTCCGGCTTGCGATGTTCGGTCACGCTCATTCATTCCTCTTGACATCCGCCCGCCCAAACCTGGCGTCGGTTTTTGCTCTGTCTAGCTCTTTCCCCCGGCGGCGGCAAGCTTTGCACCCGATGGCGGCGCGTTCAGGCTGCTTCCGGCACGGCTTCGATGATCACGAAGGCTTGAGCCAGGGGAAAATCGTCGGTGATGGTGATGTGGATGACCGGTGTGTGTCCATTCGGCACAAGCGTCGCAAGTCGTTCGGCCGCTCCGCCGGTCAGCTTCATGGTCGGCTTGCCGCCCGGAAGGTTGATGACCCCCATGTCTTTCCAGAGAACACCCTGGGCGAGGCCGGTGCCGAGCGCTTTCGAGCAGGCCTCCTTGGCGGCGAAACGCTTGGCGTAGGACGCGGCGCGATTCTTGCGGCCATCCGATTTCGCCCGCTCGATATCGGTGAAACACCGTTTGACGAACCGCTCTCCAAATCGTTCGAGCGTCTTCTCCACCCGCCTGATGTCGATCAGGTCGCTGCCGATGCCGATGATCATTGTCCGTCCTTCTTGCCGTTCGCGCGGTGTTTCCTCGCGACAGGACATAGGCGCGGAACGGGGCGCATGCAACGCGCCGGCAATTTCGGACGGCGAAATTCCTCACGCGACAGCCGATCGGACAAAAAATAAGGCCGGCGCGGGCGCCAGCCTGATGTCGTCGGGAGACTTGCTCCCAGCCTCGAACTTCACTCAGAGGAAGTTGACGGCGCGGTTGCGGAACATGCCGCGATCCACCTGGCGCTGGCGATATTCGAGATCGATGCGGTCCGCCGCAGCATTCAGGTAAGCCATTTCGCGATCTTCCACCGAGGGACCACGCAGACGATTGGCAATCTTAGACATATAGCCGAACATTGGAAACTCCTTTGCTTTCCGTTGTTCCTCCCTATCGAAGACTAAGATAGTTCATCTGCTGCAGCGCACAAGTTTCCTTTCATTGACGCTGCCATGCAACAAAAGCATGCCTGGTTAAAACTGATTAAAATACGCGCGATAGCCGCTCGACAACGGGGCAGAATGCCGGTTTTTCCGGCGCTCCGTCCCGTATCTCAGTCGAAGACCCGTTTGACGGTCGAGACGCATTGAAGATCCTTGAGCTGCGCCAGGAGATGGCTGAGCTGTCGCAGATCCCAGACCTCGACGTCGATCGCCATTTCGGTGAAGTCGGAGGCGACGCGGACCATGGACATGGTGCGGATATTGACATCCGCCGTGCCGATCGCTTGGGCGATGGTCGCCAGCGTGCCGGGCTCGTTGATGGCGTTGATCAGGATGCGGGCGACGAAGCGCGCCTTGTTGGCTTCGTCGAGATCCCAGCGGATGTCGATCCAGCGCTCGGGCAGTTCGTCGAACTTCTGAAGCGCAGGCGACTGGATGGGATAGACGGTGATGGCGTGATCGCCGTCGTGAATGCCGACGATTCTGTCGCCGGGCACCGCGCCGGATGGCGCAAAATGCACTTCGATGTCACGCGACAGACCCCGAAACAGTTCCGGACCCGGCTCGTTGCCGTCGGATGCGGCGTCTACGCGCTTCTTCTGGCCCTCCGGGATCTTGAAGATCATGCCCTGGGCGCTGCGAACGTTGAACCAGCCTTCTTCGTTGCTTTTGACGGTGACGCGTTCGTCCTGATAATCCGGGAAACAGGCCTTGAGCACGTCGAGCGACGACATCTCGCCGCGGCCGACGGCGGCGATGGCGTCCTCGACCTCCTTATGGCCGAGGCGATGCAGCGACGGCTTCATCACGTCGCGCGAGAAGACCTTGCCGGCGCGCTCGAACGTGCGCTCCAGGATGCGCTGGCCGAGACCCGCATATTGCTTGCGAATGGCAAGACGCGTCGCGCGGCGGATGGCCGAGCGCGCCTTGCCGGTGACGACGATCTCCTCCCAGGCGGCGGGAGGAACCTGTACGCCCGAGCGGATGATCTCGACCTCGTCGCCATTGGCGAGCCTCGTCACCAGCGGCATGATGCGGCCGTTGATCTTGGCGCCCACGCAGGTGTCGCCGATATTGGTGTGGACGGCATAGGCGAAATCGATGGGCGTCGCGCCGCGCGGCAGGGCGATGAGCTTGCCCTTCGGCGTAAAGCAGAATACCTGATCCTGGAACAGTTCGAGCTTGGTGTGCTCGAGGAACTCTTCGGGATTGTCGCCTTCCGCCAGCGATTCGATCGTCAGGCGCAGCCAGGAATAGGCGTTGGACTGGCGATTGGCGCCCTCCCCGCCCTGGCCGTTGGCTCCGTCCTTGTAGAGCGTGTGCGCGGCGATGCCGTATTCGGCGATCTCATGCATCCGCATCGTGCGGATCTGCAGTTCGATACGCTGGCGGGCGGGGCCGACGATGGTCGTATGGATCGACTGATAGTCGTTCTGTTTGGGCGTCGAAATATAATCCTTGAACCGGCCCGGCACGACGCGCCAGCGCGTATGGACGATGCCCAGCGCCTTGTAGCAGTCCGGCACCTGATCGACGATGACCCTGAAGCCGTAGACATCAGAAAGCTGCTCGAAAGACAGGGACTTCGACTGCATCTTGCGAAAGACCGAATAGGCCTTCTTCTGACGACCCTTGACGTAGGCCTTGCCGAGGCCGTTGACGTTGAGAAGTTCCGTCAGCTCCTGTTCGATGCGCTGGACGAGATCGGCATTGCGTTCCGACAGTTCCTCCAGTCGCCGCGAGATCGTCGCATGCGCTTCCGGATTGATATGGCGGAAGGACAGCTCTTCGAGCTCTTCGCGCATGTCCTGCATACCCATGCGGCCGGCCAGCGGCGCATAGATGTCCATCGTCTCCTCGGAAATGCGGGCTCGCTTTTCCTGGGTCATATGGTCGAGCGTGCGCATATTGTGCAGGCGGTCGGCCAGTTTGACCAGCAGAACGCGCACGTCGTCGGAAATCGCGAGCAACAGCTTGCGCAGATTTTCCGCCTGCTTGGCCTTGCGGGACACGAGATCGAGTTTCTTGATCTTGGTTAGTCCCTCGACCAGACGACCGATGTCCTCGCCGAACATGCGATCGATTTCGTCACGGGTCGCCGAAGTGTCTTCGATCGTGTCATGCAGAAGCGCGACCGCGATGGTCGATTCGTCCAGATGCATGTCGGTCAGGATGGCGGCCACTTCAAGCGGATGCGAGATATAGGGATCGCCGCTGGCGCGCTTCTGCAGGCCATGCTTCTGCATGGCGTAGACATAAGCCTTGTTCAGAAGCGCTTCGTTCACATCCGGCTTGTATTTCTGGACGCGCTCGACGAGCTCGTATTGGCGCATCATGAAGGGGCGGCTCCCGCAAAAACAAAGATAGCGCCGATCTCGAGACCGGCGCCTGATTCTATAAACACAACGCATGTCGCACGGGCCTTTATTGCAGGCCGATGGCTAGCGAAGGATTAATAGTCGTCGTTCTTCTCCGGCGGGACGAGACCTTCGATGCCGGCGAGCAGCTCTTCTTCCGACATCTGGTCGAAATTCAGCGTATCGGGCTGATCCTCGTCCTCATCACCGACATCGGCGGCGCTCTCGGTCGACAGCAGCGACGACGCATCGGGTTCCGGCTCGTCGACTTCCACATGCTTCTGAAGCGAATGGATGAGATCTTCCTTCAGATCGCCCGGAGAAAGCATCTCGTCGGCGATTTCACGCAGAGCCACCACAGGATTCTTGTCGTTGTCGCGATCGATGGTGATCGGCGCGCCCTGAGAAATGAGGCGGGCGCGATGGCTCGCCAACAAAACCAACTCGAAACGATTGTCGACCTTGTCGATGCAATCTTCTACCGTGACGCGGGCCATTGCCTGTCCTTATTCGTTTTCCACAGATGTCAAGCCCGTGGCGTTACAGTTTTTACGCGGCGATTTCAAGATGGCCGGTTGAGGACGCCGCATATTTTGTGAAATCCTAAAAAAGCTCGATTCCAGCGCAATCTAGGTTCAGGTCAGGTAGATCTCGTGTTTTTAGACCTGCAGGAGATCTTCAGCGCCCCGACGAGAAATCTCTTTTCGCCCGATACGCCGACGCCGTCGTCTCCACCGGAAAAAAATACCAATATAACGGAGAATGAACCACCACCCTTACTCTCGAAACAATGATGATTTCATAACCCGGAGGCCTCTATATTTTAGTTCCTATCTGATTTGCGATGGAGTATTGTGAAAGAGACACGACTTGTGGGTCTGCCGTTTTTCTCAGCTCGCGCAGTTCACAAAACTGCGTCTTCCGGATTTCGCGCGCCAAGAGCAAAAGAAAGGATGCTCTCGGCCCGGCGTAGGCCAAAAGTTTATCGAACCCAGTTCCCCAACGCCAAATAATCCTTGGAAAGCGACTGTTAATAAATTAAAAAGACTCTTATATGAATGATTCATAAAATACTTGAATTATTCAGAGGAAGCTATAGGGCTGCGGTCTATCAGGTAGATCGTTGCGATGCTGCAACCGAACAGGAATAAACATGTTTGATCCGCGCGAAAAAATTGCGTTATTTATCGATGGAGCCAACCTTTACGCCGCCTCCAAAAGTCTCGGATTTGATATCGATTATCGGAAACTCCTCAAGGCTTTTCAGAAACGCGGTTACCTCTTACGGGCCTATTATTATACAGCTCTGATCGAGGATCAGGAATATTCCTCTATTCGCCCACTGATCGACTGGCTCGATTACAATGGCTATAAAGTGATCACGAAGCCGGCCAAGGAATTCACCGACTCGCTCGGCCGACGCAAGATCAAGGGAAACATGGATATCGAACTGGCGATCGACGCCATGGAGCAATCCGAAGTCGTCGATCACCTGGTGATTTTTTCCGGCGACGGCGATTTCACCACGCTGGTCGAAGCCCTTCAGCGCAAGGGCCGCAAAGTTTCGGTCGTTTCGACCATGTCCACCCAACCGCCGATGATCGCCGACGATCTTCGCCGCCAGGCCGATCATTTCATCGATCTTGTGACGCTGAAGGCCGAAGTGGGCCGCGACCCCTCCGAACGCGCGCCGCGTCCGGCTCCGGAGCCGGTCAACGAGGATGTCGACCTCTAAACCTCGGACACACCGTGTCATGACGAAAGGGCGCCGAGGCGCCCTTTTCCATTCCTATCCCAGGCGCGACGATACGGCGACGGGAAGCTCACCCGATCAGCCGTGATCGCGCAGCAGACGGCCCTTCTGACGGTCCCAATCCCGCTGCTTTTCGGTTTCGCGCTTGTCGTGAAGTTTCTTACCCTTGGCCAGCGCCAGTTCCAGCTTCGCCCTGCCCTTGTCGTTGAAATAGACCTTCAACGGAACAAGCGTCATGCCCTCGCGGGTAATGGCGATGCGGAGCCGGTTGATCTCCTTGCCAGACAGCAGGAGTTTGCGCGGCCGGCGCGGCGCGTGATTGAAGCGATTGGCCTGCAGATATTCTGGAACGTAGGAATTGATCAGCCAGATCTCGCCATTCTCGTCGCTGGCGTAGGATTCGGCGATATTCGCCTTGCCCTCGCGCAAAGACTTGACCTCGGTGCCGGTCAGCATCAAGCCCGCTTCATAGGTATTGACGATCTCGAAATTGAAGCGGGCCTTACGGTTCTCCGCCACGATCTTCTTGATCGGCGTGGGTCTGCCTTTGTGTGTCATCTCACGCCATCAGATCGGCATGGCGAAGCGCATTGTCAAGGGCGGCTTCGGTAGCGGGCTCGAGCATCGGCACCAATGGCGAGCGCACGGCGCGGCTCATGCGGCCCATCTTGGACAGCGCATATTTTGCGCCGCAGACACCGGGCTCCATGAAGATGGCCTTGTGCAGCGGCATCAGCCTGTCCTGAAGCTCGAGCGCGCGGGCATAATCACCGGCCAGCGTCGCCGCCTGGAATTCGGCGCAGAGCTTCGGCGCGACATTGGCGGTGACGGAAATACAGCCGACGCCGCCATGGGCGTTGAAGCCGAGCGCGGTCGCGTCTTCTCCGGACAGTTGGATGAATTCCTTGCCGCAGGAGATGCGCTGCTCGGACACGCGTTCGATCTTGCCGGTCGCGTCCTTGACGCCGACGATGTTGTCATAGGCGCCAGCGAGATGGCCCATGGTCTCGGGCGTCATGTCGATCACCGAGCGGCCGGGAATATTGTAGATAAAGATCGGCAGGCTCACCGCTTCGGCGATCGCGGAATAATGCGCGATCAAGCCTTTCTGGGTGGGCTTGTTGTAATAGGGCGTGACGACGAGAAGCGCGTCGGCGCCGGCCTTTTCGGCATGACGCGCGAGTTCGATCGCCTCGGTGGTGTTGTTCGATCCCGCGCCTGCGATCACCGGAACGCGGCCTCTGGCGAGTTCCACGCAGAGTTCGACCACGCGCTTGTGTTCCGCATGGCTGAGCGTCGGCGATTCGCCCGTCGTGCCTACCGGCACGAGGCCGGCGCTGCCCTCGGCGATCTGCCATTCGACATGCGCTGCGAAACTGGCTTCATCGACGCCGCCATCCTCAGCGAACGGCGTCAAAAGTGCGGGAATGGAACCCTTGAACATCTACTGAACTCCTCATCGGCCGACCGGCCCATTCTTTAGCCGCAATCGCTTTTTACGGGTTGTCGGACCATATAGAAGCCGGCACATCGCAGCAAGACGAATAGGCGCGCCATAACCGGCTTTTGATGTCGCAGAAAGTTGATTTCATCGGCATTAACCAAGGATTTACCAGACTGACGGCTGATAGATCTCAGCAAGTCCGATACGGACGTCGGACGCGGCGGAGCCAGTGACATGAAGCGCGCCTTCATCGCCATTCTCGTTTGCACGGCCGGCGCCGGCGCCGTGGCCGGCCTCATCGGCGGGCGGGTGAAACCAGGGGCCGCGCCGCCCGACGAGATTTCGACGACGCTTTCGATCCCCCATCCCAAGACAACTCCGCCGGCGGTGAAATCCGAACGCATCGCACCGGCAAACCCTCTCCAGCAGATCGATGAACCAGCAAGCGCGACGGCTCCGGACCTGTTCGTGGGGTCGGCCAGCGACACGTTGCGCGCGGGCTTTCGCGCCCTGCAAACGCGCGACACGCTTTCGGCCATCGCTTTTCGCGACCGCCTGGCCACCGGCGGCGTCGAGTGGAAGACGCTGACATGGGCCATTGCGGTGTCCGGCCAGACGGCGACGCCGAGTTCGGAACTGGTCATGGCGAAGTCTGCGCTGAAGGGATGGCCGGCGCTGGACGACATCGAAGAAAACCTCGAAAAGGCGTTGTTTCGCGAGAATGCTCCGCCTCGACGGGCGGCCGAGATGATCGGCGCGGAAGGTCCAAAGAGTATCGAGGGCGACATTCTGGTGATCCGAGCCCGGATCGAGGCCGACGACGAGGCAGGAGCACGGACACGGCTGCAGGCCTTATGGAGCGGCCGTGTTTTCGATGTCGAGACGGAGGATCGACTTCTCAGCGAATTCGGCGACCGTTTGAACGTCGGGGATCACAAGGCCAGGCTGGTCAGGCTGCTCTATGCGGAAAAATTCGGCCAGTCCGCCCGCTTCGCCACCTTGGGAAAAGCGGAGCCGCTCGCCAAGGCGTTTATCGCCGTGATCCGGCGCGACAAGAAAGCGGGCGACCTGCTCGAACAGGCGCGCGGCGGCTTCGACAAAGAGCCAGCGTTTCTGTTCGTGGCCGCCAAGCAGGCTCGGTTCGAACGCCGCTTCCGCGAGGCGGCCCGCCTTTTGTCCACCGCGCCGAAGGATCAGGCTCGCCTGGTCGATCCCGGCGCATGGTGGGTGGAGAGGCGCATCGTCAGCCGCATGCTGTTCGAACAGGGCCGGCCGGCGGACGCCTATGAACTCGCCGCGACGCATCCGTCCGTACAGCCAACCGATATCGTCGAGGCGGAATTTCATGCAGGCTGGTACGCCCTACGGGGACTGAAGGACGCCCGGAAGGCAAAGCCGCACTTCAACGCCATTCTCGCCGCCAGCCCGAGAGCGCATGATCAGGCGCGGGCCTATTACTGGCTCGGACGCGCCGCGGAAACCGCCGGCGACAGCGACGCCAAAACCCTGTTCGCAAAGGCGTCCGACTATCCGGCAACTTTTTACGGTCAGTTGGCCGCCTCACGCATCGGCGTCGCCATACATCCCCAGCAGCGGTATCGTCCGCTGGCGGACATCGTGTCCCTGATGAAAAGTCGGCCCGAAATGCAGGCGATCGACCTCATGCTGCAATGCGGGCAGGACGGGAGGGCGCGCCGGCTCTATCTCGCCTTGGCCCGGACGCTCGAAAGCCCGACCGAATTGCAGGCGTTGGCCGACTCGGCATTGAGCGCGCAGGGGCCGGTCTTGGCGCTGGCGATCGGCAAGGCGGCGCTCAATCAGGGGCACGATCCGGGAATGGCCGCCTTCCCGCTCGGCGCCATTCCCGACAGCGCCGATATTTCCGGGGCCGGAAAGGCGCTTGCCTATGCGATCGCCCGCCAGGAAAGCGCCTTCAACCCCAAGGCCGTCTCGCCTGCCGACGCGCGCGGACTGTTGCAAATCCTTCCGTCCACCGCCAAGACGCTCGCCGCCCGGCACCAACTCGCCTGGGCGGAGGAGAAACTGACCGAAGACGCAGGCTATAACGCGACGCTCGGCTCGCATTATCTCGGCGAGCAGATCGACAAGTTCAGGGGATCCTACATTCTCACTTTTGCCGCATACAACGCCGGCCCGGGGCGAATTCCGCAATGGATCAAGCGTTACGGCGACCCGCGGAAGATGAAGCTGGACGAGGTCGTCGACTGGATCGAAGCGATTCCATTTCAGGAGACGCGCGATTACGTGCAGAAGGTGATGGAGAACTATCAGGTTTACAAGGCGCTGCTTAACCAGCCGGGGGATATCGGAAGCGACCTCACGGCGGGTCGAAAATAGGGCCATCGCCAACCGTGGCGCCCGGCTAAACTCTCGCGTTTCTCTCTCGACCAACAGCTTCTGGCCTGCATGAACAACGGGCCATCGTCCTCGGCGATGGTCTTCATACGAAACACGCTTCAGACTCGTATCAAAGCAGGTCAGGTGGAGGCCGGCTGATCGCCTCTTTGCGGAGGCTGCCATCCTCTTGCAGCATATCGGCATCCACAGCGCCTCGGACCTATCTCGAATTCGGTTCCGGATGCATGACGCGCACGACCGCGGCCTCACCGCTCCGCCCATTCAAAAAAACAAAAACCCCCGGCGTGAGCCGAGGGTTTCGAGACCGACCTTGCGGCCGGCCTGAAAGTCCAATCCCAGAAGGATTAGAACGTGCGCTGGAAGCGGATCATGCCGTTCCACTGGTCGCCGTCGGCGAGACGGTTGTCGAAGGACGTGTAGGTGACTTCCGGCTGGATCAGGAGACCAGCAACCGGGTTCCACTTGACGTTGGCGGCGATCGCCAGGGTGTCCTTGTCGGTGCCAGCAACCTGGGCGTTGAAGCCGAGGTCGTCGGAAACCTTGTAGCCGACGCCGGCCCAGGCAGCCCAGTCACCCCAAGAAGCGCCGGAAGCGTCGCCAGGAGCGTAGTTGTTGACGTTCTTGCCCGAAGACGACCAGGCGGCCATCACGAAGGCAGAGAAGGCGCCGAAGTTGCCGTCGACACGACCCTTGATCGCACCTTCGTCACGACGCTCGTCGTAACCGCCGACCACGGTGACGCCGAAGGAGCCAGCCGAGTAGCCGACGCCGCCGGTGACGTTCGGGATGTAGTCTTCGCCGTTGCGAACGCGAGCGCCAACCAGGATGTCGTCGGCTTCGAGACCGAGGCCGACCTTGAGGCCAGCGCCGTTGTCGTAGACGTAGTTGATCTGGTTGACTTCGAACTGGCCGTAGGAGACCACGTCGTCGTTGATGATGTCGCCAGCGTAGCCGGTCATCGTCGTGAAGAGCGAGTCAGCCAGACCGACGGTGAAGCCGGCGATCGAGATGTTGGCGGCAACGAGGCTGGTGTTGGTGCCGACGCCGTCATTGTAGGTGCCGTCGAAGTCGAGGCGACCAACGAACTGGGTCTTGAGCGGGCCGTATTCGGTGTCCGAAGCGGAATCCATGTAGATTTCGCCGCGCGAACGGGTGCGCCAGCCCTTGTCGCTGTTCAGAGCGTAGGAGTTGGCAGCCTGAAGGTCGAAGCGGACGCGGCCGCCGATCTTGAGGCAGGTTTCGGTGCCGGGGATGTAGAAGTAGCCGGTGCCGTAAGCATCGCAGACCTTCACGTATTCCATGGGTTCCGGTTCGGCGGCGACGACAGCGTCGGCAGCCTGAGCGCCGGAAACAACTGCCAGAGCAGCTGCGGAGCCGAGAAGAAGGCTCTTAATGTTCATTTCTGACCTCCAGTCAAAATGTTTCATTCGGGTGTGGGTTCTATCGCCTGAGGCGTTCCCTGCCCCACTCCCATTCAGAAGACATCGGGCATCCCCGCCGCTTCGAAGGTGATCATAGTGACAGGCGCAGCCGACGCAATCGGGAAACGCCCCCCGACAGGTTTAATCGGTCGCGTTCAAATTCCGTTGTTACAGAAAAGACACACAATCGACAGCGAGCCCGTCATAATTCCATAGAATTTTAACAAACCTTACCCAAACCTTAACAAAGTCAGGCACATAGAAGCTGTGCAATAGTCTTTAACGAAGCTGAAGCCGGTGTGCTTTCCCCGTTTCCGGCGTGAAAATGGCGGCCTGCGGGCCTTATATGGAGGAGCGGACTTGCCTCCGGCTACACGACAGCCGCGCCTTCCCGGTCGGTTCGAGAGCATTTTGGAGCAGAATCGATCAAACGATTCGAGAGCTCGGCTTGGGTCGTTCGT
The DNA here is from genome assembly GCF_025779995.1 of Rhizobium sp. TRM95796. Taxonomy (NCBI): domain Bacteria; kingdom Pseudomonadati; phylum Pseudomonadota; class Alphaproteobacteria; order Hyphomicrobiales; family Rhizobiaceae; genus Rhizobium; species Rhizobium sp. TRM95796. The sequence goes on from NZ_JAOXHE010000002.1 coordinate 390,864, forward strand.
CACGCGCTTAGTCATCGCCCTTCGCGCTGCGCGTCGAAATCTCAAAAATTCGAAATCTGAAAAAAATGTGCGGCAAGGCGGAATACGGCTTGATCAGCCCCATCATTGTGAGTATCCACGCCCTCAACGGAGAGGTGGCCGAGTGGTCGAAGGCGCTCCCCTGCTAAGGGAGTATACCCGGAAGGGTATCGTGGGTTCGAATCCCATCTTCTCCGCCATATGACCTCACCCAATTCCACCAGATCAAAGCCCAGGTCGTTTATCGCCTTCGCGCGATCAGTCTTATCGCATCCGTCAGGAACACGCCTCGCGCGATGGCGTTTAGCCGTCATTGCCGTTCTTCGGAGAGGCGAGAGCGCGAGGTCGGATGGAAAAGCGGGTTTCACTTCTGGTGTTCGGTCTGGGCATCGCGATCTTGACAATTCTGGCGCCTGGAGCGTTGTTCGTGGTTTTCGCGGGCGTCCTGCTCGCCATTCTGTTTCGCGCCTGCGGCGATGCGTTGGCCGGCGCGGCGCGGATCGCGCCGATCTTCGGCCTCGTCGTCTTCTTCGTGCTGCTGCTCGCTGCGCTGGCGCTTGCCGTCATATCCGCCGCGCCGGCGATTTCCGAACAGACTGCCGCCATCACCGAAGCCCTGCCGAAGGGTCTGGCCAAGCTCAAGGAGCGGATCGACGGCTTCGGCTGGGGCGAAAGGCTGCTCGATCGCGACTTTACCGAAGCGATTCGCTGGCCCGCAGCCACCAATGTCACCACCGGCGTGCTGTCCACGACGTTCGGAGCCTTGGGCGACCTCGTGATCATTCTGTTCATCGGGCTCTACGGGGCCTTCGATCCGCAGCGCTATCGAGCCGGACTGATCCTGATGTTTGCGCCATCTATTCGGCCCGACGCCGAAGAGGTGCTCGACCGGTCGGTGGACGCCCTGCGCAACTGGCTCGTCGGTCAATTGATCGCCATGGCGCTGATCGGCCTCCTGACCGGGCTCGGCTTGTGGCTGATCGACATGCCCCTTGCTCTGTTGCTCGGGCTGATCGCCGCCTTTTTCGCCTTCGTGCCCAATATCGGGCCCGTGCTCGCGGCTATCCCGGGCATATTGATCGCGCTGCCAGACGGCATGAACAAGGCGTTTTTGGCGATCGGCATCTATGCCGGAGTGCAGGCGCTGGAAAGCTATGTCGTCACCCCGCTCATTCAGCGACGGCGCGTCAAGTTGCAGCCGGCCTTCGTGATTTCCACGCAGATCCTGTTCGGATCACTGTTCGGACTGATGGGCCTCGCTATCGCCACGCCTTTCGCCGCACTCGTCAAGACGCTCACACAGGAGCTCTATATAAAGCGGTACCTAGAGCGAGAGCCCGCGCCAAAACGGGGGGAAGACGACCGGCCCGCCGCCTTGGCGCGTCACGCGCCGGTCCGCGACGCGCGGCGCTGATTGAGCGCGCGTAATCTCTTTCGTCCCCTCTTCTGTAAAAGACGTCGCGAAACACGGAGACGGCGGGCATGGATGTTTATGGCGTGGACCCCGTTAAATGCCTTGATCGCTGCGTCGCAGGCCTCCTGGAGTTGGCTCGAGCGCGACAACGCCTTCGGCATGCCCGCCGGGACGGATTGCCTGGAGGGATGGATTTGCGCCTATCCACCGTCATAGCCAGCGCCGCTCGGCCGTTCGCGGCGCGGCAAGCGGTGGAAATACAGACTTTCGCCGTTTTTCTTAATGCCCTTTTAGTCCCCCTGATGCATTATCCAGTTACCTTTCGTCGGGAGCCTGCATGCTACAGACGCTGCAAAACACGATCCTGGAACTCATCGCGACCGGAGCGCCGCTGAAGCCGACGATCGATCGGCTGTGCGTGATGGTCGAGGACATGGTTCCCGAGGTGGTGTGTTCGGTCGTGGAGGCGGATGCGCAGGGACGCCTCCATCCGCTGTCGGCGCCGTCGCTGCCCGATCACTATTCGCAAGCCCTCGAAGGCATTCAGTCCGGCCCCAAAGTGGGCTCCTGCGGCACCGCCGTCTATCGCAAGAAGCCGGTCATCGTCACAGACATCGCCACCGACCCGCTGTGGGAGGATTACAGGGCTCTGCCCCTGCCGCTCGGCCTGAAAGCGTGCTGGTCTTCGCCGATCTTCAGTCAAGGCGAGGTGGTCGGCTCATTCGGCTTCTACTTTCGAGACACGAGAGGGCCGACCGATTTCGAAATCAAGATCGTCACCGCCTGCACGCATCTCACGGCCATCGCGCTGGAGCGCGAAGCGCGAGTGCGCGAGCGTCAGCGTCTGGCCTTCACCGACGCGCTGACGGGCCTGCCCAACCGAGCCTGTTTCAATGCGCGCTTCGACGACATGCTGGCGCAATGCGATCGCGATTGGGGCCTCATCCTCGTCGATCTCGACAATCTCAAGCTCGTCAACGATACGTTCGGCCATTCGGCCGGCGATGCGTTGATCCGCGCAGTGGCCTCGCGCACCACCCCGATCGTGGGCGACGGCAAGCTCTTCCGGCTCGGCGGCGACGAATTCGCGGTGATCGCGTCGCTCGACGACGAGGGCGGCCTGCATACCTCGGCCCATGCCATCATCAACGCCATGGAGGCGCCCTGCGATTGCGCCGGCCATGTCGTCCATCCCTCGGCCACGATGGGCGGCGCACTGATCGCGCCAGGCCAATCCCCGGAGACTATCCGGCAGAATGCCGATCTCGCGCTCTATCACGCCAAGGAGAGAGCGCGGGGCGGCTTCATCACCTTCCAGGACGGGATGGGCACCGCGATCAGCGAGCGTTACCGCGCCGTGCGCGAGGTGACGGCAGCCCTGGCGGAACAACGCATCGAAGCATTCTACCAGCCGGTCGTCGACATGAAGACCGGCTTGGTGGCCGGGCTCGAAGCGCTGTGCCGCATGCGCAACCCCGACGGCTCGATCACCCCGGCCGCAGCCTTTCACGAGGCGACCAAGGATGCGCGGGTGGCGGCTAAACTCACCCGCGTCATGCTCGACAAGGTCGCCGCGGACATGGCGAACTGGAGCGGCATGGGATTGAACGGCTTCAATGTCGGGGTCAACATATCCAGCGCCGACTTTCACAACGGCAATCTGCGCAACGGATTGAACGAGGCTTTCGCCCGGCCCGGAGCCTCTCGCGAGCGGCTGGTGATCGAAATCACCGAATCCGTCTATCTCGACCAACGCGATCGCGCCATCGCCGACGAAATCGGCCGGTTGCGGAGCGATGGCGTCAAAGTCGCCCTCGATGATTTCGGAACAGGTTTCGCCTCGCTGACGCATCTGATGTCGATCCCCATCGACACGATCAAAATCGACAAGTCCTTCACCCGCGGCGTCACCGAACCCGGGCCGAGCCGCGTCATCACCGAAGGGCTGGTGCAGATCGCGCAGCGTTTGGGGCTGAGAGTGGTCGCCGAGGGCGTGGAAACGGTCGAACAGGCGGAGCAATGCGTCGAGATCGGCTGCCGTTACGGTCAAGGATATCTCTATGCCCGCGCCGCGCCTTTCGCGATCGTCACGGAGATGATCCGTCGACGCGCCTTCGATCTGTCGCTGCTACAGCGCAGCGCGTAAAAAATTTCGCGACAATTCCTCATCCTGCGGGTTACCCATCGCAAGCGAGTCGGCGGCGCTCATAACCGTCTGCAACGCGCCGATCGAGCGAGATCCGAGGAGCATCATGAAAGCCTACGCCCGCGAAGAATTCATCCTCATCGTGCCGGCGCTCGCCGCGGTCGTCGCGTTCGCCGGAGAGAGCTGGTTTCTCGGGCTCGGCCAGGCGGCAAACCTCGTCACGGCGGCGCTGCTGGTGGCGGCGATCGTCATGGCCTCGGTGCGCGTCGCCAAACATGCCGAACACCTCGCCGTCCGCGTCGGTGATCCCTATGGCACGATGATCCTGACTTTGTCCGCCGTGGCGGTCGAAGTCATCATCCTTGCGATTCTCATGCTCGATTCCGGCTCCAAGACGCTGGTGCGCGACACGATTTATTCGGCGGTCATGCTCGATATCAACGGCATTCTCGGGCTGGCGGCGCTGCTCGGCGGGTTGCGCTACGGCGAACAACCCTACAACAATGATTCCGGCCGCACCTATGGCGTGATGATCCTGACCGCCATGGGCATTTCCATGATCGTGCCCGAATTCATCCCGGCGGCGAAATGGCATTATTATTCCGCCTTCACCATCTTCGCGATGGTGACGCTCTATGCACTGTTCCTGCGCATGCAGGTCGGCCAGCATTCCTATTTCTTCAGCTACGCTTATACCTCGTCGGACCGCAAGCAGGCGCAGCCCCACGAAGAAGAGCACGATGGCGACGGCGTGCCGATGGCGTTTTCCATCGGCGTCATCATTCTCGGCGTGGTGCTGATCGGCGGACTGGCCGAGATCATGTCGGCCTTCCTAGATCATGGTCTCGAAGGCACAGGCGCGCCGCCGGCGCTGATGGCGGTGCTGGTTGCGGCGATCTCGGCGGCGCCGGAAATCCTCACCGCGCTGCGGGCGGCGCTGCGCAACCGGATGCAGGCGGTGGTGAACATCGCCATGGGCGCCTCGCTCTCCACCGTCATTCTCACCGTCCCGGTCATGGAAGCGATCGCGCTCATCAACGGCCAGCCGCTGACCATGGCGATGACGCCGGTGCAGACGGTGATGGTGGCGATCACGCTGATCGCCGCCGCCATCAATCTCAATGACGGCGAGACCAACGCCATCGAGGGCATGACGCATTTCGTGCTGTTCGGCGCTTTCGTGATGCTGACCATGCTGGGGCTGTAGAAGACGGATGAGCGCTTGCAGCGGAAACATCGCGCGCCCATCTGTGTTCTGTCAGTTCCTGAGCCTCGAAAGCCGCCCCATGCTCGATTTCGTCAACACCTATGCCGCCCTGCCCGACCGGTTTTACGCCCGGGTTCATCCGTCCGGCGCGCCGAGCCCACGGTTGATCGCCTATAACCGCGATCTCGCCCGCGAACTCGGGCCGTCCTGGGAAGCCATGGACGAGGCGACGGCGGGTGCGGTGTTTTCCGGCAATCAGGTGCCGGATGGATCGATGCCGATCGCCATGGCCTATGCCGGCCACCAGTTCGGCGGCTTCTCGCCGCAACTCGGCGACGGCCGCGCTATACTGCTCGGCGAGACTGTCGACCGCGAGGGCGTCAGGCGCGACATCCAGCTCAAGGGCGCGGGCCGCACGCCCTATTCGCGCGGCGGCGATGGCCGCGCCGCGCTCGGCCCCGTCATCCGCGAATATATCGTCAGCGAAGCCATGCATGCGCTGGGACTGCCGACGACGCGGGCGCTGGCGGCCGTCGCCACCGGCGATCAGGTCTATCGCGAGACGTCGCTGCCCGGCGCCGTGCTGACGAGGGTGGCGAAAAGCCATGTGCGGGTCGGCACCTTCCAGTTTTTCGCCGCGCGCGGCGACACCGACGGCGTCAAGGCGCTGGCGGATTACGTCATCGAGCGGCTCTATCCAGATCTCGCCGACGAGGCCAATCCCTATCTCGGGCTGCTCCGGCGCGTGGCCGAGCGGCAAAGCGCGCTCGTGGCGCGCTGGATGCAGATCGGCTTCATCCATGGCGTGATGAACACCGACAATTCCTCGATTTCCGGCGAGACGATCGATTTCGGCCCCTGCGCCTTCATGGAAGCCTATGATCCCGCCACCGTGTTCAGCTCCATCGACCGGAACGGCCGCTACGCCTATCATAACCAGGCCGGCATCGCGCAGTGGAACCTCGCAAGGCTGGCCGAAACGCTGCTGCCGCTGCTTGCCGACGAGCTCGACGCCGCCGTGGAAATCGCCAATTCCGAGGTGCAGCGCTTCGGCCCGCAGTTCACCGGCCATTGGGTGGCGGGGCTCAGGCGCAAGCTGGGTTTGACGACCGAGCGCGAGGGTGATGAGCCGCTGATCCAGGGGTTCCTAGACCTGCTGCAGGCGGGCGAGGTCGATTTCACCCGCGCCTTCCGCCTGCTTTCGGATGCGGCGCTTGGAGATGACGCCCCTCTGCTCTCCCTCTTCGTCGATCCGGATCCTGTCACAGCTTGGCTGACCGAGTGGCGGCAGCGTCATGCGGGCGAGGAGATCTCGGCTGCCGAGCGCGCTGCGGCGATGCGGGCGGTCAATCCCATCTATATTCCGCGCAACCACCTGATCGAGGAGGCGATCGTGGCGGCGACGGAGCGGGAGGATTTTGGCCCCTTCGAGCAGCTGCACGCCGTGCTGGCGCATCCCTACGAGCGGAGGGCCGATGTTGCCGCGCGCTATGAACTCCCGGCCCGGCCCGAGGAGCGGGTGCTGCGCACCTTCTGCGGCACCTGACCGACGGGAACCTCCTTGCCCCGCCCGGCGTTGTTAGAACGAACCGAACAGGAGGTTTTCACATGGAAAATGTCGAATCGCAGGTCATTCCCGAACGCGGCGGCAAACAGGGTTATACGGTCGAATTCGTCAGCCCAGCCGGCGACATCGTTTCCGTCTTCATGCCGAATGGCGATGAAAGCGATCTGAACCGTTTGAACGCCGAGACTCGCGCTCGCCACGTGATGGCCGAAATTGCCGGCATGGATGCCGGCCAATTGCGCGATGTGACCGACAAGCCCGCCTCCGAGCGGCTGTCGGCCCGCCAGACCGGGCAGAAGGAAGAACTCGAAGATCAGTTGCAGGAGGGGCTGGAAGACTCCTTCCCCGCCAGCGACCCGGTGTCGATCACGAGCAGCACCGTATCGGGCAGCGGGCCGAAATCCAACGCCGCCTGATCAGATCAGCACCGTCCGGATCGCCAGTCCGACCAGACTGACTGCGGCGACGCCCGCGATCCAGAGGCCGAAGAACCAGAGGAGGCGCTTCCCCGCGGAAGCGCCTTTTTCGTTGCTTTCCAGCCTTTCATCCATCAGTGATATCCTTCTTCCGGATCCACCTTGCCGCGGAACACCCAGTAGGAATAGGCGGTGTAGCAGAGGATCATCGGCACCAGCACCAGCGCGCCGACCAGCAGGAAAGCGAGGCTCGAATCCGGCGCCGCCGCATCCCAGATGGTCAGCGAGGGCGGCACGATATAGGGGTAGAAGGAAATGCCGATGCCGGCATAGCCGAGGATGAACAGGCCGAGCGCCGCCAGAAACGGCAGCGTGTCGCGGTGCGCCTTCAAACCGTAGAGCATGAGCGCGAAGCAGCCCGCGACCAGCAGCGGCACGATGACGCTGAAGGCGGCGGTCGGCCAGGCGAACCAGCGGCTGAGATAGACGTCGCTGAGGAACGGCGTCCACAGGCTGACCGCGCCCATGGCGACGAGCGTGGCGACCGCCGAAAGATAAGCCAGCCGCCGCGCCTTGGCGCCGAGTTCGCCATGCGTCTTCATCACCAGCCAGGTGGAGCCGAGCAGCGCATAGCCGATCACCACGGCGACGCCGGTGGCGATGGAGAACGGCGTCAGCCAATCCCACCAGCCGCCGGCATAGGCGCGGTTTTCAATACGGATGCCCTGCACCAAGGCGCCCAGCGCGATGCCCTGGCACAGCGCCGCCGTGAAGGAGCCGGCGAAGAAAGCCTTGTTCCAGAAACCCTGCCAGCGATGGGTGCGCCAGCGGAACTCGAAAGCGACGCCCCGGAAGATCAGCCCGAGCAGCATCAGGATGATCGGCATGTAGAGCGCCGGCAGGATGGTGGCGTAAGCGAGCGGGAAGACGGCGAGCAGGCCGCCTCCCCCCAGCACCAGCCAGGTCTCGTTGCCATCCCAGACGGGCGCCACCGAGTTCATCATCACATCCTTGTCGTGTTTCTCCGGAAACAGCGGATAGAGGATGCCGATGCCGAGATCGAAGCCGTCGAGGATGACATAGGCCAACACGGCGAAGGCGATAATGGCCGCCCAGATGAACGGATAATCAATGGGCATGGGCGGGCTCCTTCATCTGCGCCGGGCCGGGATGGATGCCGGCGGAGCGGATCGGCCCGCCGCCGAGATCCGGCATGGGGTCGCGCGGCAGACGGCCCATCAGCCGGAGGATATAGAAGACGCCCGCGCCGAAGACGAAGAAATAGACGACGATGAAGGCGATCAGCGAAGCCGCCACCGCCGGCGCGGCGATCGGCGAATGCGACTCTGCGGTCAACAGATGGCCATAGACCGTATAGGGCTGGCGGCCGACTTCGGTGGTGATCCAGCCGGCGAGCACGGCGACGAAACCCATCGGACCCATGACGAGCGCAGAGCGCAGGAACCATGTGTGGGTGGCGAAATCGCCCTTCCAGCGCCGCCACAGGCTGAACAAAGCCAGCCCCAGCATGGCGAAACCGAGCGTCACCATCACCCGGAACGACCAGAACACCACCGCCACCGGCGGCTGGCGATCGCGCGGGATGGTGTCCAAGCCGGCGAGCGGAGCGTTGAGATCATGCTTGAGGATCAGGCTCGACAGTTTGGGGATCTGGACGGCGTAATCGACCCGTTGCTCATCCTGATTGGGCAGGCCGAACAGGATGAGCGGCGCGCCCTCGGGATGGCTGTCGAAATGGCCTTCCATGGCCATGACCTTGGCGGGCTGATGCTCCAGCGTGTTCAGCCCATGGGCGTCGCCGGCGACGATCTGCAAAGGCGCGACCACGGTGATCATGCCCATGGCCATCGACAGCATCTTGCGCGAGCGGATCGGCGCATGCCGCCGGAGCAGATGCCAGGCGCCGACCGCGCCAACCACCAGCGCCGTGGTGAGATAGGCGGCGAGCACCATATGGGTGAGCCTATAGGGGAAGGACGGGTTAAAGACGATGGCCCACCAGTCGGTCGGGATGAACTGACCCTTGTCGTTGATGGCGAAACCCTGCGGCGTCTGCATCCAGGAATTCACCGCCAGAATCCAGGTGGCCGAGATCAGCGTGCCCACCGCCACCATCAGCGTGGCGAAGAAATGCAGCCCCGGCCCGACCTTGTTGCGGCCGAACAGCATGACGCCGAGAAAGCCCGCCTCGAGGAAGAAGGCGGTCAGCACCTCATAGCCCATCAACGGGCCGATGACCGGGCCGGCCTTGTCCGAGAACACCGACCAGTTGGTGCCGAACTGATAGGACATGACGATGCCCGAGACCACGCCCATGGCGAAAGCGATGGCGAAGATGGTCTTCCAGAAATCGAAGAGTTCGAGATAGACTCGGTCCTTCGTCCACAGCCACAGGCCTTCGAGCACGGCGAGGTAGCTCGCCAGCCCGATCGAAAAGGCCGGGAAGATGATGTGGAAGGACACGGTGAAGGCGAATTGGATGCGCGCGAGAAGAACCGCGTCGAATTGGTCAAACATGGCGCCAACTCCTTTTTATCGTCGCGCCCTCAGGACGGGCGCTTGCTATATTACGCTGGCGTCATGAAATGTGTAGCTGCAACTGACGTTTCTCAATCGGACAAGACGCCACGCGGTGTGTCGCCGCAGGCGGAACCGGAGGAAGTGGGGATTGTTCCTCAACTGCTTTGGGCGTGACTTAAAAAATGCACTGCGACACCTTTTTATTGTCATCCAAATATTACTAATTTTATTTTTATCAGGATGAAGGTTTTATCACTGTCGCATCATGACTGCTAATTACATATTGTTGAGAAATGGAAAAGAGTCGATTTAAGCTGAAACTGAACAAGTCGCGATATGTGAAATGGCTTGAGCGAGCCAACGACTTAGACTGCCTGCGCATGATTTGGGCAGTAGACTCGATACAATCAGGCAACGACGAAGCCGCCAAACCGTTTCTCAAGTATCCAAAGGAAGCTGTCACTTCGGATATGTCAGATAAATTTGCAATATATAAATGGGAGCTGGAGACAATTATAACGTCCCTACTCACAACACCTAAGGACAAACCACAAGCAGGCAGATACCACTTTACTAATCTTCAAGATTTTAATTCATTCTCCTTTTTAGTAAATATTTTGAGGTCAATCGAAGAAGGCGAGTATAACCTCACTGCTTCGGCGGATAAAGTTCTAGAAGAAATGTATAAGGTTGGACAACGCCAATTCTCTTGGCAGAGAGGTTATAACAGCGAGCAACTTTTCCGATATGCTTTCGTTTACGGACAAGGAGAGTGTGGACATTTTTTTCAAGAACAGAACGGATTATCCGTATCATCTTTTATTTTCATGAGCTTAGTGCTTTTTGGTGTCCAAGCTCAAGCTCCATTTAAAGAAGAAATTGATGTCTCTAGCCTTGATGTAGCTCAAGAAGATATGGAAAAAACTTTAAATATTCTGAGTTCGGACATCACGGATATACGAAAGCGAGCCAAGAAGCTCAACCTCGACGCGATGAAAGCGCTGAAGGGCCCGCTGAAGACGGCTTACATGCCGAGCGTTTTAAGGCAAAAGCCTATAGTGCGGATTGATCGGCCCCACCGAAAACCGCTTTACATATCTCCGTTAACACCACTCATTATGCATCGCGCTACGGCAGGACTATATTATGACATAGCAAAGGGCCCCAAGAGGCTGTTGTCTGAGGCAAATTCAAGGTTTGAAGACTACGTCCGTGTGCTCACGAAGGGGTTCAATCCGCGGCTTGAAACTCTGCAAGGAGCAGCTTATGGAACGAAGGCTAATAGAATTGATCCGCCTGATTGCTTAGTTAAAGACGGTGATGCGATCGTGGCAATTATTGAATGCAAAGCAACAAAATTGACTTTTGCAGCCCAATTTTCCGAAAACCCTATTGAGGCCGAGCGAGCAAAATTTGATCAATTGGTGAAGGGCATCTACCAGGTTTGGCGATTTTTCTCTCATGCCCGCCGAGGGATCTATGCAGAACATTCCGTTTCTCCGACGGCTTACGGAATTGTCCTGACCATGGATAACTGGATGCAGATGGCTGACAAGCTACGTCGCATTGCTGCTGACCGCGCCCGGGAACTTGCAGCCCAAGATATTGATATTACAGCGGCTGATATGAAAACCATTATCTTCGTCTCTGTTCAGGAGTTGGCTGACACTTGCATTGTTACCGAAACAGACGAATTCCTGCAGGTTCTGAGCCATGCGTGTCACCCGCGCTTTGAAGGCTACAGTCTCCCTCAAATAGCCCGCGAATGCGGTATTCAACTTACAGAGAAGAAATTTCCATTAAAGATGAACCATTTGCTGCCCTGGTGGGAAATAATTAAAAATTGAATTTTTAGTAAAGTTTATTTTTATTCATATATATGTGTGGCCATAGTGTTGTAATCTCTTACTTAAATTATGCCGACTACATAGTAATTGCACTATAAAATCTAGCCACATCAATGAAAATTCTGCCCCGACGGCGTTGGCGAGGCTTTCGATCAGGCGTCGGTCGTCCGAGAGCTTGGCGAGATGGTCGGTGAGGTTTTCGACGCTTTCGGCCACGACATGGATGACGCCATCGGCCTTCTGGACGCGGCCGCGCACGCCCGCCAGCCGCGCGCCCATGACGATCGGCCGGTAGGCCTCGAAAACTTTTGGCCAGACGATGGCGTTGGCGACACCCGTCTCGTCCTCGATGGTCATGAAGATCACGCCCTTGGCCGAGCCCGCGCGCCTCTCCGAACCCGCCACTCCCTCACACCTACCGCCTCTTCAGCGACCGGTGGAAATCCTTCACTTCGGTGCGGTAGAGCCAGGCGTCGTCATAGCCGATAGGGCCAGAGGTTTCGGGGCCTGCGGGCGCAGTGTCGGCAGCGCGGAAGCGCTGGCGGTATTGGCTGGGGGTGATGCCGAGCCGGGTCATGAACACTTTGCGGAGATTGGTTTCGCTGCCCAGCCCCGACAGGCTTGCGACTTCCTTCTGCTCGCGATCGGTGTCTTCGAGCAGGCTGCAGGCATGGCGAAGGCGGGTCTCGGCGACGAATTTGCCGAGCGTCAGGCCGGTCTGCTCCTTGAAGACGCGCAACAGGCTGCGGGAACTCATCGCGGCGCGCGCCGCCAGCGTTTCGACGCGCAGGTCGGATTGCGGATTGTCGATGATCCATTGCTGCAGCCGGCCGATGGCCGGCAGGTCGGAAAACTGCGCCTTGAGATGCATGCTGAATTGCGACTGGCCGCCGGAGCGCCGGAGATAGAGCACCATGTGGCGGGCCACTTCCATGGCGAGCGTGCGTCCGCAATCCTCCTCGATCAGCGCCAGCGCCAGATCCATGCCCGAGGTCATGCCGCCGGAGGACCAGACCTTGCCGCTGCGCACATAGATGGCGTCGTGGTCGACATCGACATCGGGATGCAGCCGCGCCAGCTGATCGGCAAACAGCCAGTGGGTGGCGAGCTTACCCTGATCTGCGGCCCCGAGCGCCGCCAGCACGAAGGCGCCGTTGCAGATCGAGCCCACCCTCGCTACCTTTTCCGCGCGGCGGCGCAGCCAGGCGGTGATCTCGCTGTCTTTCGACAGAGTGAAAGCGGCCGGGCCGCCGGGGATCAGCAGCGTGTCGACAGTCTCGGGCAAACTGTCGAAACTGTGGGTCGGCTGCAGCGTCAACCACGAACCTGCGGCCGCCACCGGCGCGCCATCGGATGAAAATGTGCCCAGCGTATAGATGCCGTTGCCCGAGATGTAATTGGCCAGCCCGAAGCATTCCATCGGCCCCGCGACATCGCTGGCCGACACGCCGGGATAGAGCAGCATGGCGACGGAGTGCTTGGGATGCTGCTTCATGACGTCTCCTGACCGGTGTTGCGTCCGGTTAGACACGATTTGACCGTCCGGCGAAAGTCACAAGGCCGTTGGCGCGCGATCCTGCCAATCTTCGCAACGATCTCGCCAAACTACCTGCGCGCGAGCGCGGGCCGCTTCCTGTCAGGGCCGCTTAGCCCTAAGCTTTTCAGCAACATAACAGCAGGCCGACAGGAAAGTGGCGACAGCGATCATTGTCGCGCGCCGCTGTCTGCCTGCGCCTCGAGGCCGTGGAATCGTCATGAAGAAATACGCGCTCAACAGCAATATCGCCAATCAGCTGAACATCGCCGAATCCAATGCGCAATGGACCGTCGCCAAGGGCGTGACGGTGTCGGCCGGCAGCGGCTTTTACGGCATCTATGAATCCAGCGGCTATACCGACAACGCCTTCATCATCAAGGGCGTGGTGACGAGCGCACAGCAGACCGGCGGCGGCCTCTATCTGGGCGGCGTGGGCGATGTGGTGACGGTGGCCAGCACCGGCGTCGTCAAGGGCTCGGTCAGCATTTCGCTCCAGGGCGACGACCAGACCATCAATAATGACGGCCTGCTGAACGGCCAGATCTCGCTGGGCGCTGGTCATTACGAGATCAACAATACCGGCACGATCAAATCCAGTTATGCTGGCGTGATCTGGAGCGGCGACAATGTCGACTTCCACAATGACGGCGTCATCAAAGCAGCGGCGACAGCTGTCCTACTGACCAATGTCTCCACCACGATTTCGCTCGGCGACGACAGCGTCATCTCTGGCAAATACGGTTTCAGCCGACAGAACGACGCCGGGCTGGACTCGAAAACCATCAACAACGGCTCGCTGGCCGGCGCGACATTGTCCTTCAGCGGCGACGCAGGCAATGAGACGCTGATCAATCGCGGCAAGATGTCGGGAGAGATCCGGCTCTACGAGGGCGACGATGTGTTCGATACGCGCGGCGGCGTCTTTGCCGGCGTCGTGTCGGGCGGGGACGGCGACGACAGGTTCTACGTCAACAGCCAGAAAATCACCGTCGTGGAATACACGAACGCTCCAGAGGGCGACGTCGACACGGTCTACGCCACCGTCAGCTACGCGCTCAACACCTCTTATGGCGTGGAAAAGCTGTTTTTGCTGGGCAGCAAGAGCATCAACGGCGCGGGCGACAACAGCGACAACGTCCTTGTCGGCAACAGCGGGCGAAACCGCCTGTCCGGCCTTCAGGGCGACGATAGGCTGACCGGCAAAGGCGGCGCGGACATATTCGTGTTCTCCGACACTTTCGGCGATGACACTATCACCGATTTCAAGAATGGCGTCGACAAGATCGATCTGTCGGGCTGCTCGGATTTCGCCAGCTTCAAAGCGTTGAAATCCGGCCATCTGACATTCGAGAAGGGCGGCGCGCTGATTTCCAACAATGACGACACGCTGTTCGTGGCCGATCTCACCAAATCGGAACTCGACGCGTCCGATTTCATGTTCTGAGACCCCGCGGCGGCGGTTTCTCCCTGCCCGATGCCGTCGCCAAATCGGCAGGCGCGCAAGCGCCTGCCGATATTCATTCAGTGAAAATTCCGCCCCGACGGCATCACCTTCCGCGCCATCTCGGCCTGTCGTCGCAGATCCTCCTTCAGCTCCGGCATTTCCTTGAACAGCGCGGTCACGGCGGCGCCGGGCTTGGCGCGCGTGCGGCTTTCGGGCACAGGGCGGCGGACTTCGTCGGCATTGGCGAGGCTTTCGATCAGGCGGCCGTCGTCCGAGAGCTTGGCGAGATGGTCGGTGAGGTTTTCCACGCTTTCGGCCACGACATGGATGACGCCATCGGCCTTCTGGACGCGGCCGCGCACGCCCGCCAGCCGCGCGCCCATAACCACGGGCCTGTAGGCCTCGAACACCTTCGGCCAGACGATGGCGTTGGCGACACCCGTCTCGTCCTCGATGGTCATGAAGATCACGCCCTTGGCCGAGCCCGGCCGCTGCCGCACCAGCACGAGCCCCGCCACCATGACGCGGGCGCCATTGCGGATGTGGTCGAGATCCATGGCCCTGATAATGCCCAACCGTTCGAAATCAGGCCGCAGGAACGAGATCGGATGCGCCTTCAGCGACAGCGACTGGGTGCGGTAATCATGAATGACATGCTCGCCCTCGGGCATTTTGGGCAGGCGCACATCCTCTTCATGGGCGAGCAGATCGGCGCCCTTGTTTTCAAACAGCGGCAGCCGTTCGGCCGCGCTCTTCTCATCCAGCGCCCGCACGGCCCACAGCGCTGCGCGGCGATCGAGCCCGATCGAGCGGAAGCAATCGGCGTCCGCCAGTCTTTCGATCACGGCGCGGGTGAGGCCCGAGCGCAGCCAGAGATCGCGCACCGACGCATAGCCCTCCCCCCGCCGCTCGACGAGCCTGACCATATCGACTTCCGACAGTCCCTTGACCTGGTGAAAGCCGAGCCGGACGGCGAAACGGGTGCGGATGACGCCCGCCATGGAGCGGTGGCGCGGATGGATGCGGGCGGGATCGAAGGCCTGCGGTTCGAGATCGCTCGCCCAGCCTGAAAAATTCACATCAGGCTCGCGCACCTCCACCCCATGCTCGCGGGCGTCGCGCACCAGCTGCGCCGGAGCGTAAAAACCCATCGGCTGGGAATTGAGGATGGCGGCGCAGAACACATCCGGGTGCCGCGCCTTCAGCCAGCAGGAGGCGTAGACCAGAAGCGCGAAGGAGGCGGCGTGGCTTTCGGGAAAGCCATATTCGCCGAATCCCTCGATCTGCTTGAAGCAGCGCTCGGCGAAATCGGCCTCGTAGCCGCGTGCGACCATTCCCTCGACCATCTTCTTCTGGAAGGTGTGGATGGTGCCGACGCGGCGGAAGGTGGCCATGGCGCGGCGGAGCTTGTCGGCTTCGGACGGGGTGAAACCAGCGGCGACAATGGCGATCTTCATCGCCTGTTCCTGAAACAGCGGCACGCCGAGCGTGCGGCCGAGCACCTCTTCCAGCTCCTTGCTGGGATAGGCGACCGGCTCCTTGCCCTGGCGGCGGCGGAGATAGGGATGAACCATATCGCCCTGGATCGGCCCGGGCCGGACGATCGCCACTTCGATGACGAGGTCGTAGAAGGTCTGCGGCCTCAGCCTGGGCAGCATGCTCATCTGCGCCCGGCTCTCGATCTGGAATACGCCGAGCGTATCGGCGCGGCAGATCATCTCATAGACCTCATAGCGCTCCTTGGGGATGGTGGCGAGCGTCAGCTCTCCCTTGTAATGGCGCTTGATCAGGCCGAACGCCTTGGCGATGCAGGTGAGCATGCCGAGCGCGAGAATGTCGATCTTGAGAATGCCGAGCGCATCGAGATCGTCCTTGTCCCACTCCACCTGCGAGCGGCCCTCCATGGCGGTGGGGGTGACGGGGACCACCTCGTCCAGCCGGTCGCGGGTGATGACGAAGCCTCCGACATGCTGGGAGAGATGGCGGGGAAAGCCCATCAGCACCGAGGCGTAATCCAGCACGCGGCGGGTGGTGGGATCTGACGTGTCGAGGCCGGCGGCGCGCGCCTCGCGCTCGTCGAGCGCTGATGATGACCAGCCCCAGACCGCGCCCGACAGCGCCGATTGCTGGTCTTCCGAGAGCCCGAAGGCCTTGGCCGTTTCGCGACCGGCCGAGCGGGCGCGATAGCTGATGACGGTGGCGGCGATGCCGGCATGGTCGCGGCCATATTTGCCGTAGATATACTGGATCACCTCCTCGCGCCGCTCATGCTCGAAATCGACGTCGATATCAGGGGGCTCGCGGCGCTCGGGCGAGATGAAGCGCTCGAACAGGAGATCGGTCAGCGCCGGATCGACCTCGGTGATGCCGATGCAGAAACAGACGGTGGAATTGGCCGCCGACCCCCGCCCCTGGCAGAGAATGCCTTGCGAGCGGGCAAAGCGGACGATGTCCCAGACGGTGAGGAAATAGGGCTCGTATTCCAGCTCGCGGATCAGTTTCAGCTCATACTCGATCTGGCCGCGCACCTTATCGGAAATTCCATCCGGATAACGCGCCGCCGCGCCCTCATAGGCGAGCCGGCGCAGCGTCTGCTCGGGCGTTTCGCCGGGCACGGCCTCGTCAGGATACTGGTATTTCAGCTCTTCCAGCGAAAAATTGAGCGCGTCGAAGAAGGCGTTGGCGTTGGCGATGGCTTCGGGATGGCGGCGCAGCAGCCGGGCGATTTCAGCCGGCGATTTCAGATGGCGCTCGGCATGGGCGGCGAGCCGGAAGCCCGCGGCCTGCACCGTAACATGCTCGCGAATGGCGGTGACGACATCGGCGAGCGGCCGCCGGTCCGCTTCATGCATCAGCGCGTCATTGGTGGCCATAAGCCTGGCGCCGGTCTGGCGGGCGATGTCGGCGAGCGCATGGTGATGGCGGCGGTCGAAGCCGTCGTAACGCGGCGTCAGTCCGAGATGGACATGATCGGCGAAGGCCTCGCGCAGGCGGGCGAGCAGATCCGGCAAGCGCTCGAAATCGGCCAGGCCCGGCATGACCGCCAGCATCATCCCCTCGCCCCACTCCAGGAGATCGGTCTCGTGCAGCAGGCAATTGGCCTTGCCGCCGCGCTGGTTGCCGAGGCTCAGCAGCCGGCAAAGCCTGCCCCAGGCGCGGCGATCGCGCGGATAAGCGAGAATATCGGGGGTGGCGTCAGCGAAGCACAGGCGCGCGCCCGGCCGATAGGGCAGGCTTGCCTCCTTGGCGGCGAGATGCAGCCGCACCACGCCGGCCACCGTGTTGCGGTCGGCCAAACCGATGCCCGACAATCCCAGCCGGGAGGCGGCTACAGTGATTTCCTCCGGATGGGAGGCCCCTTCCAGAAACGAGAAATTGCTGCGAAGGCCGAGTTCGCAGAAGCGGATCATCAGGAAAACACCCCCTGGATGAACCAGCGCGGATCATGATTGTCGCGCTCATAGAGCCCCTCGCGATAGAGCCAGTAGCGGCGGCCCGCCTCGTCCTCGATGCGGAAATAATCGCGCGACGGCGCGGATTCGCCGTCGATCCACCATTCCGGCGCGATGCGTTCGGGCCCCTCGGCGCGGGCGACGCGGAAGAAGCTCTTGCGCCAACGGAAGGTTTTCGGCGGACCATCCGGCACTTCCGCCGTCGTCTCCACCGGCTCGGGATAGGTCAGCATGCGCAGGGGACGCACGGGCCGGTCGGCGGGCCAAGCGGGGGCCGGCCTCTCCTCAATCGCCAGCGCCGGCATGAAACGGCCGGCGCGCTCGGGAACATGGCTTTCAAACAGCGCGGGCCGCGTGATGAGATCGGGGCCGAAGCGGGCGGCCATCTGGTCGATGAACTCCGTGAGACTGTCATCCGTGCGACCGCGGCCGTCGAAATCCGGCTGGGCCTGATCAAATGGCGCGGATGTCAGCACGTTGAGCCGGAGCGTCTCGAAACCATAGCCGGCGTCGAGATCGTCCTGGGCGGCAGCCAGCCGGGCGCGAAACAAGGCGGCGATGCGGGCAGGATCGCGAATGGGCAGCGCCGCGCCGGCGCGGATCGGAAACACCCGGCCATCGACGCGAAACAACAGCAGTTCGAACAGCTTGCCGCCCTCGCCGCGCGCTTCGAACAGGATTTTGAGACTGTCGCCGAGATGGCGGAGCATGGCGAGAATCGCGTCCTCGTCGCCGATCGGCTCCGCAAGGCGACGTTCGGCGGAGAGCGCCGCCACCGGCCGGCGCGGCGAAATCGGCTCCTCCTCGAGCCCGAGCGCCTGATCGAGCCGGAGCAGCAGCCGTGGGCCGAAACGACGGGCGAGCGGCGCGCGCGGCTGGCCGATGAGATCCGCCGCCTGTTTCAGCCCCGCCTTGACGAGCAGCGCCACCGTCTCCTCCGGCAGGCGCAGCGCCCTGACCGGCAGAGGCGCCAGCGCCTCCTCCATGGCCTCGGGCATGACGATGTCGCGGCGGCTGTAACGACACAGCGCCGAAGACAGGCCGGGCGCCGACGAAATCGCCGCCCGCGCCTCGAAGCCCATATGGAAGAGCCGCGCCAAGAGATCGTCGAGCAGCGCTTTTTCGCCGCCGAACAGATGCGACGAGCCGGTGATGTCGAGGAAGAGGCCGTCGGCGCCGTCGAGCGCCACCAGCGGCGTGTAGCGGTCGCACCAGTCGGCCACCGCCTCGATCAGCGCGCGGTCGGCGGCGGGATCGTCCTCGACCACGTCGAGATCGGGTATCATGGCGCGCGCCTCGGCCGCGCCCTGTCCGGGCTTCAGGCCCAGCAGCCGCGCTTCCTCGTCCACCGCCGTCAGCCTGATGGCGTTGCGCTGCAGCGCGGCGCAGACGACAGGGGGATGTTCAGGACGCCCGTGAGAACGCCACAACCTGCCCCATCGGATCCGGGCGAGCCGATCGGTCGCCAGACAGGGAAACCAGAGCGCCAGAATCCGCTGGCTGGTCTGCGGGCCGAACAGCGATCCGGCCAGGCTCGATTGCGCGAAAGAGACAGTCATCGGCGTTCCACTCCAGGTAAAAGTCGGGCGACAGGGGATTGCGGCTCTTTTCGAGCGTGACATGGAAGACGGGCCGGCCGAGCCCGGCCTCATAGGTCCGGCCACTGGGCATGCGCACGGGGGAGGACGGCGCGGGGCGGACGAGCAGTCGGCTTTCGGCGCTGGAGGCCTCTTCCCCGCCCCGCTCGCGCAGCAGGAAGACCGGCTTCTTATGCGCCTTGGCGCGCAGGCTGATGCGGCGGCTTTCGGTGAGGCCGAAGCGGGCGGGATTGCCATAGACCTCGAAAACCACCGCGGCGAAGGAGGAGACGGTGAGTGCGGCCTCCGTCACCATCAGCGCGTCCTTGAGCTTGCGCGGCGCGGCATGCAGCAGGCCAGCGGACGGCAGGCCATGCGCCATCAGCCCCGGCGCATAGAGCCTGCCGCTTTCGCGCGCGCCCATGGGATCGGCGATCCACAGGATGAGGCCCGGCCCGCGCCCCAGCGCCAGCCGCGACAAGGCCAGCGCAAAGCCGCTGGCCGCGCCATTGTCGGCGGTCGCCTCGGTGCGGATCTCATGCAGCGCCGCCCGCGCCAGCCCGCCGCCGAGCGCTGCGTCGAAGGGTTCGGCGCCGGTTTCCACTCTTTCGTGAACGGCGGCAGTCGCCGCCCGATCCCAGGCCTGGCCGCGCGCCATCCGTCCCAGATTAGAGACATCGGCGCTTTCCAGTCGTTCGATCTCGCTTCGCAGGGCGCACAGGTCCTCGCGCGCCAAAGCCGGCTCCGCCATGGCGTTGCATCCTCGTTTTTGTTCTTGTTATGTTCCTATTGAATCCAGAAAATGGGACGAGAGTCAACGGTCCTAGGTTTCAATCGAGGGGAGATTATTTTCCTAGGAAGAATTCAGGAAATATTAACCAATCCGGCAGGATAACTTTCAATCCTGGGGAGTGTGATCGGATTGTTTCAACGATAGGACCAGAGTCATCGGTTGAGTGGCCGTCGCGGCGAAACCATAATGTTCATAAAAGACTTTGGCCTCAGGCGAAATGGCGTGAACGAGAACGCCGCGAATGCCGAGGATGTGCGCCGCCTGCCTCACGCGCAGAACGCCATCCTGCAAAAGCGCTGCGCCCAGGCCTTTGCCTTGCCATGTTCGATCAATCGCGAGGCGTCCAAGGATGGCCATCGGAACGGGATCGGGCATATTGCGACGCAGGCCGCCTGGCGCTTCACGAAGAGCAAGCCCGCCTGAAGAAATGCAATAATAGCCGATCACGCGGTCATGCACACAGCACACATAAGTCCGCGACGCGCCGCTTGCCTGATTGGCGCGGGCGCGCCGGCGAAGCCAATGATTCAGTGAGTCCTGTCCGCAATCGAAAAGCTCAGTCTGATGCCCTCCATCCAAGAGGCTCGGAGGCGAGATCATCTCAGCCCCACGGCTTGGCGACATTCATCAGGCGTGCAAACCCCTCGCCCTCAGGAGCCTTGTCAAGAATTTCCACATAGCGGCGAAAACTTTCGTCATCGACCTGCACGAAGGTCTGGTCGAGCAGAGCGTCCTCCGCTGCCCGGCGCGATGCGTCGATCATGAATTCGGAGCGGGTCTTGCCGTTGACGCCCGCGGCGCGATCAATCAGATCGCTGATATCCTTGCGGATACGCAACTGAACCGGCTTTGTCGCCCCGCTTCGATCCGCTGTGTTGGCCATCATCAATCTCCAAAAGATGAGATATACATTGTATACCACGCATCCTTTGGCAGAACAATCCAGGCGTTTGATCTGAAGATCTTCAAGAAGGGCTCACTCCTTCTCCACCTCACTCTGCCGGCGGCCATGCTCCAGCCGGCCGAGGACATAGAGCACGAAAAAGGCGGCAGAGGTGACGAACAGGCCGATCATCCAATGGCCGAAGCCGAGCGCCAGCCCGATCGCGCCTGACAGCCAGAGGCTGGCCCCGGTCGTCAGCCCTTTCACCTCGCCCTTGGACAAAACGATCGTGCCAGCGGCGAGAAAGGCGACGCCGGCGGTCACCGCCTCGACCACGCGTAATGGATCGATACGCACCGCATCCTGGTCGAGGCCCGGCATATGCACGCTTTCGATGGAGATGATGGCGAAGAGCGCCGCGGCGAGCGACACCATGATATGGGTCTTGAGGCCAGCAGGCCTATCCTTGCGCTCGCGTTCCAGCCCGATGACGGCTCCGAAGAGGATCGCGCCGATGAAACGGGCGAAAATCACCGGATAGGCGATCTGGGTGGGCGGAAACATGTCTGCGACGATCTGGTCCATGGTCCTTAAAAAACCCGAAAACGGATTTCGTTCCGTCACGCCCAGGTCCAAATTAGCCATCAAACCGTTCGGTGTCGCCTCCTGGTGTTTGCGGGGATCATCGGCAAGCCGATGGAACAACCATCGCCACCATGACTTATAGGCGACGGCAGGGCCTCGCCAAGATGAACGCCGGATTAACGCGCTTTTCAGAGGCGGTTCAGTCCGGCGCCATTACAAGACCATCATACGGAGATTAAGGAAGACATCCGGATCTCCAGATGAAAATCTCTCACGATTCCAGCAGGGAGCCGGAGAGGGAATACAAGGAAGGACAGAAACATGGCCTATATCTATTACGGCGACAACGGTCGCGACGACGTCAGCCAGAGCGCAAACCGTCCCTATGACGAGATATACACCCGCGGCGGCAACGACACCATCCATCTGAAGGCCAACAACACCTATGTCGAAGCCGGCGCCGGCAACGACTATGTCCACAGCACCATCGAATGGGGCAACGACGTCTATCTCGGCGATGGCAATGACACCTATGTCGGCAACGGCTTTTCCGGCGACAGCGATCTTTATGATCGCGTCTGGGGCGGCAATGGCGCCGACACTTTCAAGATTTCCACCTGGGCATCCGATTATTATGGCGACGGTGGTAACGACACCTTCTATTCGGTCGGCTTCTACAACCTGATCTCCGGTGGTTCGGGGACCGATACGGTAGATTACTCCCGCCAGAACAGTGATCCGGATCTGGCCGGCGCCGGCATCAAGGTCGATCTTTCCCAGGAATACGCCACATCTGGCGATGGCACCGAAGAGGTTCTGTACTCCATCGAGAACGCCAAGGGCACCAATTACAAAGACACCTTGATCGGTGATTCCGGCGCCAACGGTCTCTGGGGTCAGAATGGCGACGATATCCTCAAGGGTCTCGACGGCAACGACAAGCTCTACGGCGGCTCGGGCGACGACGACCTCTATGGCGGCAGGGGCCTCGACAGGCTGACCGGCAACAGTGGCGCCGACTTCTTCATCTTCCAGTCGACGTCGGACAGCCCCAACAACTCCAATCGCGACGTGATCGTTGATTTCAGCCGCTCGCAAGGCGACCAGATCGATCTGATGGACATCGACGCCGTCAAGTCGAGCAGCCGTGACAACGCTTTCGACTTCATCGGCAGCGCGGCCTTCTCCGACACGGCCGGCGAATTGCGCTATTCCGGCGGCATCATCCGCGGCGACGTCAATGGCGACGGCCGCGCAGACTTCTCGATAGAAGTCGACAACATGGCCTCGCTGCGCGCCGGCGATTTCATTCTTTGAAATCGATTGGCGAAGCCTCATTCGCCACAGGAAACGCCCGCCGCATCGGCGGGCGTTTTCGCGTCAGGAGTCCCGGCCCGCCAATTTGTCGATCGCCCGCGCCGTCGTCGCGCCGAACACGCCATCGAGAGGACCGGAATAGTACCCGCGCGATTTCAGTTCCTTCTGCAGACCGCGGCGGAACGCGGCTGAAAAGTCTTTCGCTCCATCCTTCACATCGCTAATAAAATCCGTCTCGCCCGCCGCGATACTGGCGACCGCGAGCTCCACGGCCTTGACCGCATCCTCTTCGACGCCGAGACCCTGATCGTAAAGACGCGCGAGATTACCCTGGGCGTAGGAACTGCCAGCCTCCCCGGCCTTCTCATACCATTGCGCGGCGAGCTTATAATCCTGCTCGACCCCCTCGCCCGCCTCATAGAGCCAAGCGAGCGAACCCATGCAATAGGCGTCGCCGCGTTCGGCCCCGGCCTCGTACCAGAGCTTGGCTTCGACGATATCCACATCGGTTCCCACGCCGTTCTGAAGCGCATAACCGAGCGAGCCGATCGCATTGATTTCTCCCAGTTCGGCGGCGCGCCGATAGGCGCGCAGAGATTCCTTGTCGTCACGCGCGACGCCCAGCCCCTCGCGATAGAGCCAGCCCATGGCGGCGAGCGCGTTGGGATTGTCCTGGGCGGCGGCCTTGCGATACCATTCGACGGCGGTGCGGTAGTTTCGCGCCACCGAGCCGTAACCTTCGCGATACAGCCAGCCGAGCGAAGCCTGGGCGGCGGGGTTGCCCTTGGCGGCGGCGGCCTTCAGCATCCCAAATCCCTTGTCGACATCCGCGTCTTCACCTTTGCCATAGATCGAAAGCCAGGCGCGGTTGACGGAAGCGAAGCCGTTGCCCATGCCGGCGGCCTTGTCATAGGCTTCGCGCGCGGCGGCGTAATCTTCGCCCGCGTCATGAGCGCGGCCGAGCATGTTGAGCAGCATCGGATCGTCGGGAGATTCGGCGGCGGCGCGGCTGCAGGCTTCGGTCGCAGCCCGGACATCGATGTCGGAGAAGTCGACGCCGCCGAAATTCGGCTTCGAGCCCGGCTCGCCGGCCAGTTCGTAGCATTGGGCGCTCAGCGTCTGCGCAGCCTCGCCATCCTCCGTTGAAGCCTTGGCGGACATGTTCGCCTCCGTCTCCGTGCGGGCGCTCTGCATGAGATTGCCCAACCTGCCGGAAGCGCCGACCGCGCTTTGTTCCTGCTCTTCGTTGACGTCGGGCGCGGTCTCCTCGGCGGAGCTGTCCAGCATGTCCGCACCGGTCTTGCCGGCGGCAAGATCGTCGATCGCCTTCGACGTGTCGACACCGAACTCTCCGTTCGCCTCGCCCGCAAATACGCCCTGTTCCTTCAGGGCCTCCTGGAAGCCTTTGCGAAACAACGGAGAGAAATTGTCGGGCGAGGTCTTGAGTTCGCCGATCTTGGCGCTGTCGCCGCGCGAGACGGCGGCGATGGCCCAGCGCACGGCCTCGTCGGGATCCACCGCCGTGCCGAGCCCCTGATCGTAGAGGCGGGCGAGATTGCCCATGGCGTAGGCGCTGCCTTCATTGGCGGCCTTTTCATACCAGTAGCGCGCCTCGACATAATCCTGCTTTACGCCGGCGCCTGTGTCATAGAGAAAGCCGAGGGACGCCATGGAATAAGCGTCGCCGGCATTGGCGCCCTTCTCATACCATTGGCGCGCCTCCTCATAGTTGCGCGCCATGCCGAGACCGTTCTGGGCAGCGTAACCGAGGCCCGCGATCGAGGCCATATCGCCGGCTTCCGCGCCGCGCCGGTAATAGTCGACCGAGCGGGCGTAATCCTGGGAAACCGTCACGCCTTCCCGATAGAACCAGCCGAGATTGCCGAGCGCATTGGCGTTGCCCTTGTCGGCGGCCTGGCGATACCAGTCGAAGGATTTGGCGTAATCCTGCGCCTGGCCGGCCAGCCCATCGCGATAGATCTGTCCCAGAGAGGCCTGAGCGAAGTGATTGCCGGCGCGGGCGGCGGTCTCGAAGGCCTCCACACCCTTGGCGGGATCGGCGCCGTCGACGGAGCCGTTGACCTGCAGCCAGCCGAGATTGGCGAGCCCAAACATATCGCCGAGATCGGCCGCCTCGCGATAACGCTTCGCGGCTTCCACATAATTCTTGTCGGCCTCATAGGCGCGGCCGAGCAAATTGACATAGAGCCCCGCAGACGGCTTCTCGTTGACCGCCTGGGCGCAAGCGGTCAACGCCCGCTTGGCGTCGATGCGATCGAGATAGACGCCGGCGAAGCCGCGCGCGCCCTGCAATTCGCCGGCCAGCAGCTGGCAATCACGCTCGGAGGCCGACAACGTATCCGTCGACGAAGCGACCGGAGGCGGCGAGAGTGCGGCGAGCGAAGCCTCCGCCTCGCGGCGGAACGGGCTTTGCGGGTAGCGTTCGATAAAGCGCTTGAGGGCTGCGGGATCGGTCGATCCCTTCAACGCCTCCCAGGCGATCTGGTCGGCGGCCGCCTCGGTCTTGGCCTGCGTCGCCTGCAATTGCTTGATCTTCTTCTCAGCCAGCATGCGATAGACGGGATCGCCGCCATGCTTGGAAATGAAGGCTTCGAGAAGATCCTTGTCGGCAAGATCCTTGATATTCTGCCAGTCGGCGGCGGCGGACGCCGTCTCGATCGTCTGCTTGTCCTGCGCCGGGCCTGTATTGATGGTGATGTCGATCTGCTTGATCGACAGAAAGATCTGCGCGCCGCCGAGCGAACCGTAGACGAAGGGCTCCTGCTGGCGATTGGTGGCTTTCATGACCGCATCGCGCACCTGGCCGAGCGCGATGCGGATATCGACTCCGGGCTGGGTGATGTAGCGCGCCAGCGCTTCGGCGAAAGGACTGTTGCCGCCTTCGCCATCCAGCGCCACGGTGCCGGCGCGCGAGGCGTAGGCGACCAGCGTGTCGACGCTTTGCGGTTCGACGCGCGCGAGGCCGCGCGACACAGCGCGCGTGCCGGCCGAGCGCGTCATCGTGTCGAGGAAGGGATTGTTGCGGCAGGCGTCGAGGATCATCAGCTTCAGCCGCGTCGCGCCATTGAGCGAGCGCTCGGCGCGAGACAGCGACAGCGCCTCGTCTTCGACATCCTTGTCGGAGGCCAGCACGGCGTCGATGGGGATGAGATAATTCTCGCCGTTCATTTCCATGCCGTGACCGGAATAATAAAGCACGGCGACTTCGGCGCCCTCGGCCTTGTTTTCGAAAGTCCTGAGCGCCTTGCGCATGCCGGCGAGATCGACGTCCTTGGCGACCATGACATCGTCGAAACCAGCTTCGGTGAGCGTGTTGCGCATCAGTTCGACGTCATTGGCGGGATTGCGCAGCGGTGTGGTCCGCTCGTAATTCTGATTGCCGATCAGCAGGGCCACGCGCCGGGCGGCCTCGGCCGACCCTTCGGTCGCGAGGAGAAAGACGGCCAAACACAGCCCGAAAAACCACCAGCCCCTCGCCCGAAACCCCGCCATTTCCATCCCCTTGCAACAGCAGTCGCGGATAATACGAATGAGCGGCCCGCTTTCAATGCACCCATTTTGGTTTTTTCTCTTCAAACGACTGCATTCGGGATCGACGCAGATCACCGGACAGAATATTCATTCCATTCTTCGCATTTTGTGAAACGTCAACGGCAGGATGACGCATGGACGATATGACAAAGGTGCCGCCACCCCGGGATTTCGGCGCGCTGCGCGCCGCGATGATCGAGCGGAAGGCGGGTATGCCCAAGCGTCTCGCCCAGATCGCCGCCTATTGCCTCGCCAATCCCGACGAGATCGCCTTTGGGACGGCGGCCAGCATCGCCGGCGCCGCGGCGGTGCAGCCTTCGACGCTGGTGCGGCTCGCCCACCATCTCGGTTATGAGGGTTTTTCCGATCTACAGCGGATTTTCCGCGAGCGGCTCAAGGAGAAGACGCTTTCCTATGAAGAGCGGCTCAACATGCTTGAGCAGAGCAACGCCCAGGCTGCGGAAACCGAGCTGCTCGGCGGCTTTCTGACGGCAGCCAGCCAATCGATCAATCGTTTCGCGGCTAGTCTCGAAATCGAAAAATTGGCGCGGGCCACCGAAATCCTGGCGCGGGCGGAGACGATTTATCTCATCGCCAAGCGCCGCTCCTATCCGCTCACGGCGCATATGACCTATGCCTTCGGCAAACTCGGCATCCGCTATGTCATGGTCGCCACGCCCAACGGCGTCGAGGCGGAGATGGCGCGGTTTGCAGGTCCGCGCGACGCGGCCTTCGCGGTCAGCTTTTCGCCCTATGCCGCCGACACGATCGCGCAGGCGCAATCCTTTGCGGAGCGCGGGACCCCGATCGTTTCCGTCACCGACTCGGTGTTTTCTCCCTTGGCCGCATTCTCCGCCTGCTGGTTCGAGGTGGTGGAATCGGATTTCGCCGGCTTCCGCTCGCTGTCGGCCTCCATGGCGCTGGCCATGGCCCTGCCGGTGGCGGTGGCGGAAAAGAGGCGGCGGATGGAACGCGAAAGGGATGGATATTCCAAAACGGAATAGAAATTCCATTTGACTTTCATTTGAAATCGTTGTTTCAAATGCAGCGAATTTGGACCATGCAAGCGGGAGAGAGACATGGCGCAAGCGGATGCCAAGACGTTGGACGTGATCACCATCGGGCGGTCTTCCGTCGATCTCTACGGCCAGCAATCCGGCTCGCGGCTCGAGGACATCGCCTCCTTCGCCAAATCCGTTGGCGGCTGCCCGACCAATATTTCCGTGGGCTCCGCCCGTCTCGGGCTGAAATCGGCGCTGATCACCCGCGTCGGCGACGAGCAGATGGGCCGCTTCATCCGCGAACAACTCGAGCGCGAAGGCGTGGCGACCGACGGCATCGTGGCCGACAAGGACCGGCTGACGGCGCTGGTGCTTCTATCGGTGGAATCCGAAGGCGTGTCGCCGATGATCTTCGTGCGCACCGATTGCGCCGACATGGCGCTCTGCGAAGACGACATCGACGAGGCCTTCGTCGCCTCCTCGCGCGCCGTGCTGGTGTCCGGCACGCACTTCTCCAAGCCCAACACCGAGGCTGCGCAGCGCAAGGCGATCCGCATCGCCAAGGCCAATGGCGGCAAGGTGATCTTCGACATCGACTACCGCCCCAACCTCTGGGGCCTTGCTGGCCATGCCGAAGGTTTTGAGCGATATGTGAAATCTGACCGCGTCTCGGCGCTGATGAAATCGGTGCTGCCGGATTGCGACCTGATCGTCGGCACGGAAGAGGAAATCATGATCGCCTCGGGCGCCGACAGCGTGCTGGCCTCGCTCAAAGCGATCCGCGCGCTCAGCCCCGCGACCATCGTGCTCAAGCGCGGCGCCATGGGCTGCGTAGTCTATGACGGCCCGATCAGCGATGATCTCGAAGACGGCATTGTCGGACAAGGTTTCCCGATCGAGGTCTATAATGTGCTCGGCGCCGGCGACGCCTTCATGTCGGGCTTCCTGCGCGGCTGGCTGAAAGGCGAAAGCCACAAGACCTCGGCCACCTGGGCCAATGCCTGCGGCGCCTTCGCCGTCTCGCGTCTGCTCTGCGCGCCCGAATATCCCACTTGGGAAGAGCTCAGCTATTTCCTCAAGCACGGCTCGAAATTCAAGGCGCTGCGCAAAGACGAGGACATCAGCCATATCCATTGGGCCACCACGCGGCGCAAGGAGATCCCGCTTTTGATGGCGCTCGCCATCGACCATCGCTCGCAGTTGACCGACATTGCCGACCAGCACAAGGCGCCGCATGCCAAGATCAACGCCTTCAAGCGTCTCGCCGTCGCCGCGGCTGCCCGCGTCAGCCAGGGCCGCGAAGGCTACGGCATGCTGATCGACGAGCGTTTCGGCCGCGAAGCCTTTTTCGACGCCGCCAAGAAGGATTTCTCCTGGATCGGCCGGCCGGTCGAATTGCCGGGCTCGCGCCCGCTGCGCTTTGAATTCTCGCAGGACATCGGCTCGCAGCTGGTGGAATGGCCTGTAGACCATTGCATCAAATGCCTGTGCTTCTACCATCCCGACGATCCGAAGGCGCTCAAGAAAGAGCAGCAGCAGAAGCTGCGCGCCCTCTATGACGCCGCCCGCAAGGTGGGCCGTGAGCTTCTGGTGGAAATCATCGCCGGCAAGCATGGTCCGCTCGACGACGACACGATCTCGCGCGCCATGACCGAACTTTATGCGCTCGGCATCCGCCCCGACTGGTGGAAGCTTGAGCCACAGCATTCGGCCACCGCCTGGAAGAACATCGAAACGGTGATTGCCGAGAACGACGCCTATTGCCGCGGCATCGTGCTGCTGGGCCTAGAAGCGCCCGCCGCCGAACTCGAGAAGGCTTTTGCCGCAACCCGTGTCGCGCCGATGGTCAAGGGTTTCGCCGTCGGCCGCACCATCTTCGCGCATGCCGCCAATCAATGGCTCGGCGGCCGCATGACGGACGAAGAAGCGATTACCGATATGGCTGGCCGCTTCGAAGAGCTGACAAAGGCCTGGCTGCGCACGCGCGGGCTCTGAGAAGAAAAGCAGGGGCTGAGCCGAAACGCCACGCGGAGGCCGCAGTTCTATTTGATCTCGCCTCTCCCCGAAATCGGGAAGAGGGATTAAGACAGCGAGGCGCGGGCGCAGACCTGCGAGAGGAATGCGGGAGGATAGGATGGCGAAGACGATCCGGCTGACGATGGCGCAGGCTATCGTGCACTTCATGAAGGCGCAGAAGACGGTGATCGACGGCGAGACGCTGCCGATCTTTGGCGGCGTCTGGGCGATTTTCGGCCATGGCAATGTCGCGGGCATGGGCGAAGCCCTCTATCAGGTGCGCGACGAGCTTCAGACCTATCGCGCCCACAATGAGCAGGGCATGGCGCATGCCGCCGTCGCCTACGCCAAAGCGAGCTTCCGCCAGCGTTTCATGGCCTGCACGACCTCGATCGGTCCCGGCGCGCTCAACATGGTCACCGCTGCGGGCGTGGCGCATGTCAACCGCCTGCCGGTGCTGTTCCTGCCCGGCGACGTCTTCGCCAACCGCGCGCCGGATCCAGTGCTGCAGCAGATCGAGAATTTCGGCGATGGCACACTGACCGCCAACGACGCCTTCCGTCCCCTTTCACGCTATTTCGACCGCATTGTCAGGCCCGAGCAGATCATGCCGGCGCTGAAGCGCGCGATGCAGGTGCTGACCGATCCGGTCGATTGCGGCCCGGTGACGCTGTCGCTCTGCCAGGATGTGCAGGCCGAAGCCTTTGATTATCCCGAAAGCTTCTTTGCCGAGAAGATCTGGAGTTTCCGCCGCCCCCGTCCCGACGAGGACGAACTGGCCGCCGCCATCGCCGCGATCAAATCCGCCAAGTCGCCGGTGATCATCGCCGGAGGCGGCGTGCTGTATTCGCGCGCGACCGAAGAGCTGAAGGCGTTCGCCGAAAAGACCGGCATTCCGGTCGCCGTCACCCAGGCCGGCAAGTCGGCGATCGACGAGCGCCATGCGCTGTCGATGGGCTCCATTGGCGTCACCGGCACCTCGGCCTCCAACGCGCTCGCCGAAGCCGCCGATCTGGTGATTGCTGTCGGCACCCGCATGCAGGATTTCACCACCGGTTCCTGGGCGCTGTTCAAGGGCGACGGTGTGCGTTTCCTCGGCATCAACACAGCCAGCTTCGACGCCGCCAAGCACAATGCGCTGCCGCTAGTCGCCGACGCCAAGGTCGCGCTGACGGATCTGACTGCCGCGCTCTCAGGCTGGTCTGCGCCCGCAACGCTCAAGGATAAGGCTGCCGCGCTGAAGGCCGAATGGATGAAGGCTGCGGACAAGGCCATGGCTCCCACCAACGCCCTGCCCTCGGATGCCCAGGTGATCGGCGCCGTCGCCCGTAACCGCGCAGGCGAAAACTCGGTGCTGCTCTGCGCCGCTGGCGGCCTGCCGGGCGAATTGCACAAGCTGTGGCCGGCCACCAGCCCCGGCAGCTATCACATGGAATATGGCTTCTCCTGCATGGGCTATGAGATCGCCGGGGGTCTGGGCGTCAAGATGGCGCGGCCCGACGCCGATGTCGTGGTCATGGTCGGCGACGGCTCCTATATGATGCTCAACCAGGAACTCGCCACCTCGGTGATGATCGGCAAAAAGATCACCGTCGTGCTGCTCGACAACCGTGGCTATGGTTGCATCAACCGGCTGCAGATGGGCACCGGCGGCGCCAACTTCAACAATCTCTTGAAGGACGCCTATCACGAGGTGATGCCGGAGATCGATTTCGCCAAGCACGCCGAAGCCATGGGCGCGATCGCGCTTAAGGTCGCCTCGATTGCGGAGCTCGAGCAGGCGCTAGAAGACACAAAGGCCAATGACCGCACCACGCTGATCGTGATCGACACCGACCCGTTGATCACCACCCAGGAAGGCGGTCACTGGTGGGATGTTGCTGTGCCCGAAGTTAGCCCGCGTCCTCAGGTCAACGACGCCCGCGCCGCCTATCTCAAGGCGCTGGCCGCCCAGCGCATGGGCTGACCAAACATTTAGAGGCGCAAACAGCGCCTCGCTACGTTTCAATATCTTCCCGGACGCTGCAGCGCCGGATCGAGACTATGAGGAGACCAAGATGAAAGCCAAACTCGGCATGTCGCCCATCGCCTGGTGGAATGACGACCTTCCGGATCTGAGCGACGACGTGTCGCTCGAGGAATGCCTGCGCCAGTCGCGCACCGCCGGCTTCACCGGCATGGAAAAGGGACGCCGTTTCCCCGATGACCCCGACGTGATGCTGCCGATCCTGCGCGCCGCCGACGTGACGCTGTGCGGCGGCTGGTTTTCCGGCACGCTGACCATCGAGGACCTGTCCGCCAACAAGGACCGCATTGCGCCGATGATCGAGCTGTTCAAGGCGGTCAACGCGCCCTGCATCGTCTATGGCGAAGTCGGCCTCTCCATTCAGGGCGACCGCTCCAAGCCGCTCGCCACCAAGCCGCGTCTTTCCGACGACGAGATGAAGGTCTATGCGCGCAAGGTGACCGAATTCGGCGAATGGTGCGCGGATCAGGGCATGCCGCTGTCCTACCATCACCATATGGCCGCCGTCGTGGAGACCGAGCCGGAACTCGACGCCTTCATGAAGAATTCCGGCGAAGGCATTCCACTGCTGCTCGACGCCGGCCATCTGGCCTTCGCCGGCGGCGACGTGCTGCGCGCCATCGATAATCACCATGCCCGCATCAACCATGTGCATGTGAAGGACATCCGCCGTTCGGTGGTCGATGGTCTTGATCGTTCCAAGCAGTCTTTCCTCGACGCGGTGGCGCTCGGCGCCTTCACCGTTCCGGGCGACGGTTCGCTCGATTTTGGCGCGATCGTCCAGCGTTTTGCCGATTGCGGCTATGAAGGCTGGTTCGTGGTCGAAGCCGAGCAGGACCCGAAGACTGCGCCGCCGCAGAAGATGGCGGAGATCGGTCATGCCGAACTGATGCGCGTGATGACGGCTGCGGGTTATACGGTGGAAACCGAAGGCTTTCCGAAAGGCTGAGCCCTCGCCCCGATCTGACAGACAGGAGTTATGACCATGCCGAAACTGCTGGTGAAACCGAAGGCAAGCCACGGCCTCATCCATGATGTGACGCCCGAAAGCGCGGGCTGGACCTATGTCGGCTTTTCGGTCTACCGGCTGAAGGCGGGCGAAACGGCCACCGAACAGACCGGCGACCGCGAAGCCTGCCTGGTCTGGCTGACCGGCAGGGGCAAGGCGACTGCCTCGGGCGAAGAGTTCGGCGAAGTCGGCGAACGCATGAGCGTGTTCGACGGCGCGCCGCATGCGCTTTACGTGCAGGCCGACTCCTCCTGGTCGGTGACGGCGACGACCGATCTTGAATTGGCCGTCTGCACGGCGCCGGGCGGCGAAGGCTTCAAGACCAGGCTGATTGCCCCAGGCGTGCATCCGCAATTCAGTCGCGGCAAGGGCTCCAATGTCAGGCACGTGACGAATATCATGCCGGAGGACGACGGCGCGGCGGCCTCTCTGCTGGTGGTCGAGGTCATCACGCCCTCGGGCAACACCTCGTCCTATCCGTCGCACAAGCACGACCAGGACGACCTGCCAAACGAGAGCTTCCTGGAAGAGACCTATTACCACCGCCTCAACCCGCCGCAGGGCTTCGCCTTCCAGCGCGTCTATACCGACGATCGCTCGCTCGACGAAGCCATGGCGGTGGAGAATGGCGATGTGACCCTGGTGCCTAAGGGATATCACCCCTGCGCCACCATCCACGGCTATGACCTCTATTATCTCAACGTCATGGCGGGCCCGAAGCGGGTGTGGAAGTTCCACAACGCCAAGGAGCATGAATGGCTGCTTTCCACCTGACTTGACATCCCGTCTCCCTGGCTCATCTCGATGGGCAGGAGATCGGATATGAAGGTGACGATCGAAGAGGCGCAATCCGATCTCGCCCGCCTTATCGAGCAGTCGGCCGAGACTGTGCAGGACGTGACCATTGCGGACGGCGACAGGCCGGTCGCGACCATTGTGGCTTGGCCGAAGAAGCGGAAGTTCCATCTGGGCATTCTCAAAGATCAGCTCAAAGGCGACGCGCCTGACTTTCTTGAGCCAATGAGCGAAGAAGAGTTGAGGCTCTGGGAAGGCGGTTGATGGCGTCTTACCTGCCGGATACCCATGTGTGGGCATGGGATCTGAAGATCGACCGGCAACCTCCCGCCCGAATTGTGGCGCTAATAGATGATGCCGACGATGTGTTTGTCAGCGTCATCTCCTTTTATGAAATCGCCCAGGAGGCAAGGCTCGGCAAATGGTCGTCGATGGCGCCGGTCGTTGCAGAGGGTCCCAGCGCGCTCAAGCGGCAGAATGGCAAGATCCTAGATCTGACATCGCCATAAGCCTGCGCGCCGGCCTGCGATTGGAACCATCGCGACCCGTTCGATCGCATGCTCGCCGCCACCGCGCTGGAGATGAGACTGCCCATTTTGTCCGCAGACACCGCGTTTGACGAGTTGTCGGCTCGGCCGTCCTGGCCTGGGCGCGTGTGGTAACGCTTAATCAACCATCATGGACTTGAAACCTGTGCCGCAATGGCCCAGTCGACCTCAAAATCACGCGCTTCGATAAAATTGTAGCAATCCGCTTGAACCTGCCTCAACCCGCCGATGCTATTGTCGTCTTCAACCAGAAAGGAGGATGACCATGCAGATCCGGGAGTTCAAGAATTTCAACGACGTTCTGATGATCCAGAATCCGAAGCGCAGCTTCAAGATGCATAAGATAGACCGTCCGGGCACCATCATCCCCGTCGCGCCGCATCTGCAGATCAAGAAGAAATACAACACCTTGATCGAGAGCATCTCCTGCGGCGGCGCGCTTTTGAATTTCAGTCCCTATATCGACCTGCCGCGCAATTTCTTCCTGGTGATCATGGGCTCTTCGGAGGAAATCGGTTCGACGATGGTGCGCCGTGAAAAAGATCGCATGATGATCAAATTCAACATGTTCCTCGACGCGGGCTATCTGCAGACGATCGTCGGCGGCGTGTCGATTGAGGAACTCGAGGCCATCTGAGCCAACTGCAAAGCGACGATATGCCCGGGCCGCCTCGCGCGGCCCTTATTCGTTGAAACGGGTGGATTTCGTCCAAAACTCCCGAATTCGCACAGCCCTGTCGCTTAAATCTGGATTCGTTAAAATTCTAAGACCGCCCTTGAGGCGGATTAAATGTTTGGGGTGGATTGTCGGGTCATGGAAACAAGGAGTGTGTCCATGGCTGTAGGCGCAGAAGCGACGATCAGCACTGTTCATGTAGAGCAGGGCCTGGAAGCAAAGAAATTCGAACGATTCATCGTCAATAGACCCGGCGTGGTCTATTCCGTCCTCCCCGGGCTGGCGGGCCTTTCCCCGCGATCCTGTCAGGTGGTGGACATCTCTCGCGGCGGCGCCTGCTTGCAGATGTTTACGACCATCGGCCTTCCCGATCACTATTATCTTTCCTTCTCGGGTCTGGCGATCCGCATCGGCTGCGCCGAGGTCCATCGGCTCGACGGACGCGTCGGCGTGCGGTTCATCAAGCCGCTGCCCGAGGGCCTGTTGTCGAAAATCGTGCGCGGCGATTTCATCGCCGGCGACAATCTTCCCGGACGCGTTCGTTTTCAATAGGGTGATCCCGATCATGAATCGGGGCTCCCACGCATATGTCGACCTTCGAATATTTCACGCCGCTCGTCCGAGATCTTCCGGCCACCATCCCTTTCGTGGGGCCGGAAGCCATCGAACGGAACCGCAATCTCCTCGTCGCGGCGCGGATCGGCGCCAATGAAAACGGCTTCGGCCCATCGCCGCGGGTGAAAGCGGCGATGGCGGCGGCGATCGACGAGAGCTGGAAATATTCCGATCCCGAGAATTTCGCGTTGCGCGAGGCGCTGGCGAACCATCTCGGCCTCGATCGGCATGAGGTCAATGTCGGCGAAGGCATCGATGGTCTGCTCGGAGAGATCGTGCGGATGACGATCGAAAAAGGCATGCCGGTGGTCACCTCGCTCGGCGGCTATCCGACGTTCAACTATCATGTGAACGGTTATGGCGGGCGGTTGGTGACCGTCCCCTACAAAGACGACAAGGAAGATCTCGACGGTCTTCTCGATGCAGTGAAGCGCGAAAAAGCGCCGCTCGTCTATTTCGCCAATCCCGACAATCCCATGGGCAGTTGGCACGACGCCGGGGCGGTTCTCGCTTTCGCCCGCGGCATTCCCGACGAGACCTTGCTGATCCTGGACGAGGCCTATGGGGAAACCGCCCCGCAAGGCACGCTGCCCGCCAATGAAGCGCTGCTCGACCGGCCGAACGTGATCCGCACCCGCACCTTCTCCAAGGCCTATGGGCTGGCCGGCGCGCGCATCGGCTATGTCATCGCCGCCCGCGGCACGGCCCAGGCCTTCGACAAGATCCGCAATCACTTCGGCATGAACCGTGTCGGCGTCGCTGGCGCGATCGCAGCGCTTGCGGATCAGGATTATCTCGCCGACACATTGGCGAAGATCGCCGCCGCCCGGGACCGCATCGGCATGATCGCCCGCGCCAATGGTCTTTCTCCCCTGCCCTCCGCGACGAATTTCGTGGCGATCGATTGCCATCGCGACGGAACTTATGCGCGCGCCATCGTCGATGGCTTGATGGAGGAAGGCGTGTTCATCCGGATGCCGGGCGTGGCCCCGCTCAACCGCTGCATCCGCGTCAGCGTCGGGCTGGTGAGCGATCTCGATCTTTTCGAGAAGGCGCTTCCCAAGGTTCTCGCGAAAATCGGCTGAACGCCGGCCAAAGAAAAAGCCGCGGGCGCTGGGTGAGCGGTCGCGGCTTCAATATCCTGCTGCGTAAACCGCAGTCTTGGTCTTCACGTCTTTTGTGATGAGCGGCATGCGAATGACGATCAGTGCATCGTCATCCATTCGCGGGCGGCGCGCAGGGCGCGGGCCAATTCCATCTTGGTCATCGACGGGGTCAGTTCGGCGCGCAGCATGGCGGCGCGTTCGGAGCCTTTGATCGCGGCGATGTTGAGCCATTTGTGCGCAGCGACCAGATCGATGTCGCAGCCCTGGCCCGTGGCGTACATCAGGCCCATGTCGCAGAAGATGTCGGCCTGGCTTTCGCCGCCCATAGCCGAATTCGAAATGTTCATGTCGTAACGCGCCATTGTCGTTGTCCCTGTTTAAGACGTTGTTTTCTTTTCACCCTGTTTTGCCTTGCATGAAGGCCGGACTGCGCTTGCCTATTCTTTTCGATCGCTCGGCGCTTTCCGTTTTTCGGCGGCGTTTACTGCCGTCCTTGTTATGGCTCTACTATGCCGGAGGGCTTTGAAAATTCGCCTAAAATGCATCCTTAATTTGCAGCAAACGAAATCCGAACAGCTGGTAAACTTATGTTTTCCTTAAGTATCCAACCGCCTGCGCTTCTCGGCGAATACGGAAAACTTTACGAAAATTTCAGCCTGCGGTTTTAATCGGCCCGTAACCATGGAAATCGATCGCGCGTTTTTGCAAGACGCGACTGCTGTTCAGTTTCCTGTTTTCTTCCAGGCAAATCGACGCTACCAATTCCGTGACGAGGCCTCTGGGACGGCCTTGCAGACTGGGAGGCATGGATGCGCAGATTTTTGACGGCACTTCTGATCATGGCGTCCGCGGGCGCGGCAATTGCGGCGGAACCGATCGAGGGCAACTGGAAAACCAAGAGCGGCGAAACCGCCGCGATCGCCAAATGCGGCGGCGCTTATTGTGTGACGCTGAAATCAGGAAAGTTTTCGGGCAAACGTATCGGCACGATGTCCGGAGCCGGCGCCGACTACAAAGGCGAGATCACAGATCCCGAGAACGACAAGACATATTCCGGCTACGCGACCGTGTCGGGCGCTTCCATGAAACTCAAGGGCTGTGTGATGGGCGTGCTCTGCAAATCGCAGACCTGGACCAAGCTCTGATCGAGTTCCTCATGCGAGGAGGCGGCCCCCCAGAGGGAGCCGCCTCTTTTGTCGTTATCGAGCGCGTTGGCCGAAGAGGACTTTCTGCGCTTCCTTGTCTTCGGCGAGATTGGCCTGGCGTTCCCGCTCTTCCTTGCCCACGGCAATGCCTCTCAATAGCGCGGGGCGCTGATGCAGGCGCTCGAACCAGGCTTTGAGATGCGGGAAGTCGTCGAGATCCTGACCTTGGTTCTTGTACGGGATCACCCAGCCGATGCAGGCCATGTCGGCGATCGAATAGTCGCCGGCGAGGTAATCGCGATCGGCGAGCCGCTTGTTCATCACGCCATACAGACGGTTGACCTCGTTGGTGTAGCGGTCGATGCCATATTGGATCTTTTCCGGCGCATAATTGCGGAAATGATGCGCCTGCCCGGCCATGGGACCGAGCCCGCCCATTTGCCAGAACAACCATTGGTCGACCTCGACACGGGCGCGTTCATCGGCCGGATAGAACTTGCCGAACTTCCGGCCGAGATATTGAAGGATGGCGCCGGATTCGAACACCGAGATCGGGGCGCCGCCAGGACCGTCATGATCAACGATCGCCGGCATGCGATTGTTGGGCGCGATCGCCAGGAAGGACGGCTCGAACTGCTCGCCCTTCGAAATATTGATGTATTTGATCTGGTAAGGGGCTTCGAGCTCCTCCAGCATGACGGTGATTTTCCAGCCGTTCGGCGTCGGCCAGTAGTAGAGATCGATCGGTGCGGACATGGGCGTCTCCTTCCTCTGTCTGACGATAGTTAGTGAGCCGGTTAATGGCCGGCAACCACTCTGAACCGAAAATGAACATGAAGGTCAGCGCGGGTTCAGTCACATCTGGTTAGAGTTTTCTCCATCGAAGACACGAATGGGATGAAGCCTGAGATGAATGCGATCATGATACGCCGCTTTGCGATCATCTGCCTCGGCGCCGCGCTTTTCGCGATTGGTTTGCAGATCGCGGTGGAAAATCATTCTCGCGCTCCGCATTTCGCCCAGTTCAATGTCGAAAGCTGCTCGAACCCGATGAACGCCAGCTGCGGAATTCGCTGAATCATCCTGCGCAATTGCCCTCATGCCGCGGCGCAGCGTGAAAAATTCGCGGGAATGACCGATCCGGGACTGTTCAACTGTCATAAACCGCCTTCTATTATGGCCTATGGCCAAGCGAATCCTTTCTTCCTCCATCCTGAACGTCATCTCTCCGGAGCCCTTTGAGCCGGCTTCCTTCACCACGGCCGATGAAGCCGTCGACGCGATTGCGTCGCTGTACGAACGCAACACGTCGTTTCTTCGAACCGCCTTCGAAAAGATCATTCAGGGCGGCGCCGCAGAAGGCAGATACCGCGCCTTCTACCCCGAGATAAGACTGGGAACGGTTCGCTACGATCATGTCGACTCGCGCCTGCCCTATGGTTTCCTGAGCGAGCCAGGCGAATATTCCACCACCATCACCCGCCCTCTCCTGTTCAAGCACTACCTCAAGACGCAGATCGGGCAGCTTCTGAAAAATCATGGGCTGCCGGTGATCGTCGCGGAATCGTCGACCCCTATTCCGCTGCATTTCGCCTTCGGCGAAGGCGCCCATATCGAAGCGTCGGTCGGCAGCACCATCGAGGCGCCGTTGCGCGACCTGTTCGACACGCCCGATCTTTCAACCACCGACGACGAAATCGCCAATGGCGAATATGAGCCACCGCCTGGCACGCCGAAGCCGCTCGCGCCTTTCACCGCCCAGCGCATCGATTACTCGCTGGCGCGGCTCAGCCATTACACGGCGACCAAGGCGGAGCATTTCCAGAATTTCGTGCTGTTCACCAATTACCAGTTCTACATCGACGAATTCTGCGCCTGGGCGCGCCGGCAGATGGCCGAAGGCGGCAACGGCTACACAGCCTTCGTCGAACCCGGCAATCTCGTCACCTATCCCGGCGAGGACGCGCCGAGCGAAGGCTCGCCCGCCCAGCGCCTGCCGCAGATGCCGACCTATCACATCAAGCGCAAGGGCCATGCCGGCATCACCATGGTCAATATCGGCGTCGGTCCCTCCAACGCCAAGACCATCACCGACCATATCGCCGTTCTCAGGCCGCATGCCTGGCTGATGCTCGGCCATTGCGCTGGACTGCGCAATTCGCAACGCCTCGGCGACTACGTGCTGGCGCATGCCTATATGCGCGAAGATCATGTGCTGGACGACGACCTGCCGGTCTGGGTGCCGATCCCGGCATTGGCGGAAATCCAGCAGGCGCTGCAGGATGCGGTGGCCGAGGTCACCGGCTATGACGGCTACGAGCTCAAGCGCATCATGCGCACCGGCACGGTGGCGACGATCGACAACCGCAACTGGGAGCTCCGCGACCAATCCGGACCCGTCAAACGCCTGTCGCAAGCCCGCGCCATCGCGCTCGACATGGAATCGGCCACCATCGCCGCCAACGGCTTCCGCTTCCGCGTACCGTACGGAACATTGCTCTGCGTATCGGATAAACCGCTGCATGGAGAATTGAAACTGCCGGGCATGGCGACCGCCTTCTACAAGAGCCAGGTCAGCCAGCATCTCAAGATCGGGCTTCTGGCGCTTGAGAAACTGTCGGCCATGTCGCCCGAAAAGCTGCATTCACGCAAATTGCGCAGCTTCTTCGAAACGGCCTTCCAATGACAAAGCAAGAAGACGACCGGCTGTACAGCGATCCGCGGCTCGTCGACTTCTACGATCTCGAAAACGGTTGGGGACAAGATACGCGCTACTGCGCGGAACTGGCCCGCGCCGCCGGCTCCGTGCTCGATTTCGGATGCGGGACCGGATTGTTTCTCGCCGGCATCGCCGACGGCAGGCCCATGGTCGGCGTCGATCCCGCGTCAGCCATGCTGGAAGTGGCGCGGCATCGGACGAATGGCGAGCAGGTTCGCTGGGTCGAAGGCGACATTCGCAGCATCCGGCTGGGCGAGCGCTTCGATCTCGTGACCATGACCGGACATGCCTTTCAATGCTTGCTGACCGATGCCGACGTAAAGGCGGCGCTCGCCACCATCGCGGCGCATCTCACGCCATCGGGGCAATTCATTTTCGACAGCCGCAACCCCGCCCGCCGCGAATGGGAGGGCTGGACGCCAGAGGCGTCACGTCGGACCGTGGCGCATCCTGATTTCGGCAAAGTCGAAAGCTGGAACGACGTCACCGTCGATGAAGAGACCGGGATCGTCTGCTATGAGACCGCCTATCGTCTGGCATCGGGCGAGACACTCTCGTCCCGCTCGTCGATCCGTTTCATCGATCAGGCGCATCTCGCGGGCCTGATCGCCCGCGCCGGACTCGTGATCGACGTCTGGCTGGGCGACTGGATAGGCGCGCCGTTTGAGCCCGGCTGCAAGGAAATCATACCGTTGGGTCGATTGGCTTGAGGCTGGCGTCCGCCGGGGCGATCACCTTCAATTCTCCTGGATGAAGACGAATTTCGACATCGCGCGGCAGTTTCATCAACTCCCCGTCGAGTACGAAATTGGCGGCTCGATAGAGTTTGGGGAAATGCAGGTCGACAGACTGCGCTTTCATTTCGGTGATGGCGGGATTGGCCTTCAACCGTCCGCGCAGCACATCGACCGCCAGTCCCACAGCGCCGGCGGGATCGAGCGGATCGGCGATATAGAAACCGAGATGACCGGTCTTGACGTCCTCGGCAACCAACAGTCCATTCTCGCCGAAGGGGTTGTTGGACACCGAAATCGCCGAAACCATGCGGTTTTCACGATGGCCGTCGGCATCGAACTCGATCTCGAAACGCGGCGGGTTGAGCACCGCGCCGACCGCCGCGCGGACATTGGCGGCAATCTTGCCGGCGCGCGAGCCATAGCTCATCTGGTTGCGATAGCGCACCATGCGCGCATGCATGCCGGCCGAGAATTGATGCACGAAAGCGCGGCCGTTGACGCTGCCGATATCGGCGTCGTCGACGACGCCGTCGGCGAGAACGGGCAGGACCTGCCAGATATCGAGCGGCAAGCGCAGCGTACGGGCGAACAGGTTCATCGTGCCTGCCGGAATGACGCCGAGCGGCTTGCCCGCTTTCCAGGCGATGCCCGCGGCCGAGGAGATCGTGCCGTCGCCGCCGCCGGCGATGATCGCATCGACATCGTCACGGCCGGCCGCCTTCTCCAGCGCGGCGCCGACATCCGACCCTTCGACGACCACCGTTTCAAGAACATGGCCGCGCTCGGCGAAGATCTCCGCCATTTTCGCTTCATAGGCCTTCATATCCGTGGTCCGGAACGTTCCGCCGTCGCGGTTGAGAATGGCTTTGATCTTCACGCGTCATCTCCCGTGTGGTCAGCAGGATATAGGCTTGTTTTCCGCGTTTTTTAGGAGCGGCCGGCTCAGTAACGCGCAGAACCGACTTTTGATCATTCTCATTTTCATTTGCGCCGCAAAATCGCCTTTACCGCAATGCAAAACCTCTATTATATTACTATAACTCATCATCGGACGGCCTGAATCGTCTGCGCCGCTTCCATTCTCGACATCCGGGTCCCCAAACCCCTTCAGACGGATCTTTACCGTGAGCGACGCTGTTTGCACCGATACGATAGCAATACCCGAAGAGGCGCGTGCGCTGACGCGCTTCCAGATCGCCTTGGTGATCCTGGCGCTCGCCTGCGGCGGCTTCGGCATCGGCACCGGCGAATTCGCCATCATGGGCCTGCTTCCGGATGTCGCCAGAACCTTCGCAGTTACAACGCCGGAAGCGGGTTACGTGATCAGCGCCTATGCGCTCGGCGTGGTGATCGGCGCGCCGCTGATCGCGATTCTCGGCGCCAAGTCTTCGCGCCGCTCCCTGCTCCTGGTGCTGATGAGCGTCTTCGCCGCCGGTAATCTCGCCAGCGCGGTCGCGCCTGATTTCTGGAGCTTCACCGCGCTGCGTTTCCTCTCCGGCCTTCCGCACGGCGCCTATTTCGGCGTCTCCGCCCTGGTCGCGGCGTCGCTGGTGCCTG
Source organism: Rhizobium sp. TRM95796 (assembly GCF_025779995.1). Taxonomy (NCBI): domain Bacteria; kingdom Pseudomonadati; phylum Pseudomonadota; class Alphaproteobacteria; order Hyphomicrobiales; family Rhizobiaceae; genus Rhizobium; species Rhizobium sp. TRM95796. Next base: position 433,110 of record NZ_JAOXHE010000002.1, read on the forward strand.
TTTACATGCGCGCACGCGCCGTCGGCTACGTGATGCTCGGATTGACGGTGGCGACGCTGGCCGGCACGCCGGTGATGGCGCTGTTCGGCCAGTATCTCTCCTGGCGGGTGCTGTTTTTCGCTGTCGGCGGCATCGGCGCGCTGACCGTCACCCTCATCTGGCTCTATCTGCCGCGCGACCGGCCGGCGGCAGGCGCGAGCGTCTCCCGCGAACTCATCGCCTTCACCCATCCGCAGGTGCTGCTCACCCTGACGCTGGCCGCCACGGGTTTCGGCGGCATGTTCTCGATCTTCAGCTATATCGCCGGCACCGCCACGGAAGTGGCGCTGATGCCCGCCACGATGATCCCGGTGATCATGGTTCTGTTCGGCGTCGGCATGAATGTCGGCAATGTCGTCGGCTCAAAACTCGCTGACATGTCGCTGATGGGCACGATCGGCGGCATGTTGGTGTTCAATGTGGTGGTGATGACCGTGTTCGGCCTGACCGCCGCCAATCCCTATCTGCTCTGCCTGTCGGTGTTTCTGATCGGCTGCACCTTCGCCGCCGGGCCGGCTGTGCAGACACGGCTGATGGACGTCGCCGCCGACGGCCAGACGCTGGCCGCAGCGTCGATGCATTCGGCCTTCAATGTCGCCAATGCGCTGGGCGCTTGGCTCGGCGGCCTGGTGATCGCCTATGGCTATGGCTATGCCGCCACTGGCTATGTCGGCGCCATTCTGTCCTTCTTCGGCCTGTTCGTCTTCGGCGCCTCCTGGCTTCTCGAAAAACGGGCGGCGCGCTGAGGCGCCGTTTTATACCTCCGGCAATTTCAGCGGTCCGTTCGCCTTTACGGTGCGGATCGCGAAATTGGATCGGATATCGGTGACCTCCGGCAGCGTCAGCAGTTGCTCGGTCAACAGCCGCTCATAGGCGGCGAGATCCTCCACCACCACTTCCGCCAGAAAATCCGCCTCTCCCGAGATCATGTGGCAGGCAACGACCTCAGGCAGCGCCAAAAGCGCATCCTGCAGATTGCCGGCATTCTCCCGGCTGTGGCGGATCACCTTGAAGAACACGAACACCGTCAATTCCAGGCCCACGGCACGGCGGTCGATATCCGCCCTGTAGCCACGGATCACGCCGGCCTTTTCCAGCGCCCGGACCCTCCTGAGACAGGGAGATGGCGAGAGATTGACCCGCGATGCGATGTCGACATTGGTCATGCGCGCATCCTCCTGCAGGGCGTCGAGGATCGAGAGATCGAAGTCATCCAGTTTTGGCATAGTCCACCAATTATCCACCAGCGGACGCAATATCCTGCGCCATAGCCTTAATTTCAAGTCACAAGTCGCAAGGACATGCGCGACCGCGCTGGTTTAGTGTCCGAGCCTTGACGGTCGGGGCTAGGAGCGAGCGGATGACGATGGCGGCGGATACGGCGAAAACGAGTGAAATCTCGCCCTTTACGGGCCGCCTCGCAGCGCTGGCGGTGGTGGCCATCTGGGCGGCGTGGCTGGTGTCGACGCGACATGGAACCGTCTCGTCGCTCAAGGCCGTCGATCTCAGCTTGCTACGCTACGGCATTCCGGCGTTGATCCTCGCGCCGGTCTGGCTCAGGACAGGTCTCTGGCCGAAGGCCACGCCGAAATGGCCGCTCGTGTTGATGATCCTGGGCTCCGGCGCGCCCTTCTTCCAGATCGTGGCCGTGGGCATGCGGGCGACGCCTGCCTCTGCCGCCGGCGTCCTGCTGCCGGGCGTGATGCCATTGGCGACAGCGCTGATCGGCGTGGCGATTTATCGCGAACGCCCCGACCTGATGCGCTGGTTCGGCATGGGCGCCATCGCGCTCGGCGGGCTGGTGATGCTGACGTTGGGCGTCGGCGAAGTCGAACTCGGCTGGAGAAGCTATCTGATCCTGCCGTTCTGCGCGACGCTCTGGGCAATCTTCACCCATGCTTTCCGGCGCTCCGGCCTGACGCCGCTCGAAGGCGGCGCGCTCGTCTGCGTCTGGTCGACGCTGATCACGCTGGCGCTGATCCCGTTTCTCGGCGTTCGCCTGTTTTCAGCCCCGCTCGGCGAAATCGGATTGCAGGTGTTGACGCAGGGCGTCTTGTCTGGCCTCTGCGCCACCCTGCTCTATGGCTACGCGATCCGGGCCTTGGGCGGCACGCTTGCCGCCGCCTTTACCGCGGCGACGCCAGCGGCCGCGGCTGTCGGCGGCGGCTTGTTGCTGGGCGAGCAGATCGGCGCGGCGACGATCGCCGCAGCCGTCATCACCGGTCTCGGCGTGGTGCTCTCGACCGGGCTTCTGTCTCGACGTCAGGCCTGAATGACCACGACCTTGTCGCCGGTGGAGACACGGCTGTAGAGATCGATGACGTCGTGGTTCAGCATGCGGATGCAGCCCGACGACATGGCGTAGCCGATCGATTGCGGCTGGTTGGTGCCGTGAATGCGGAAGTGAATGTCGTTGCCGCCGCGATAGAGATACATGGCGCGGGCGCCGAGCGGATTGTTCGGGCCGCCCTTCATGCCGCCGGCCAGCGGGCCGTATTTCGCCGGTTCGCGGCGGATCATGTTTGCGGTCGGCGTCCAGGTCGGCCATTCGGCCTTGCGGCCGACATAAGCGTTGCCGCGCAGCTCCAACCCTTCGCGGCCGACGCTGACGGCGTAACGAATCGCCCTGCCATTGCCGAGCACATAATAGAGACGACGGGCGGGCGTATCGACCACGACGGTGCCGGCAGGCTGGCTGGTGGCGTAATCGACCTCCGTGCGACGCAGTTCCGGCTTGATCTTGTCCAGCGACATGGCGGGCAGCGGATAAGGCTCCGTCGTCTGCGCGCCGTAATTGGCCTTGTCGTTGGAGTGATTGGTCTGGCAACCCGCCAGAAGCGCCGATGCGCCGAGAAGGAACGCCCGCCGAGAAACCGCCATCGAATTGAGTCCTTAATGCCCCGTTGATGCCGCAGACATTAGGAAGATTATGGTTAATGGAGCGTAAAGCAGCGTCGCAAAAGTTAACGATCGTCAGGATTTTGCCGCAAACCAGGGCGGTCCGTTCCATGATACAATTCGGCGTCGGCCGCCAGCCGTTGACCGCTCCTGCGGTCGTCGGACGGTTCGGATCCCATCAGGAATGCCGACATGCCGACGCTCAGGAAAAGAAGCGTCGAGAGCAATACCCGCAACGCGTTGACGCGCTCGTCGCCACCACCGCAGGCGGCATAGAAGTCATCCTCACCCTTCCAATTCGCCGCCATCGTCAGGTTCGCCCAGAAGGCCATACGCGGATCCATGTCTTCGCCCTCGCATTTTTTCGATGACGCTGGTCGAATGCGAGAGGCGAGTTTCGACAGCTTGGCCGCACGACGTCGCAAAAATAGTTTCTCTTTCCCGCCTTTTGCTGTCGAAATGCCCTCGCGCCATTCGACCAGTCCGCCATCAACCAACCGAGGAACCGAACGATGAAATATCTGCTGCAAGTCTGGCTGCCTGACGGCGTCTTCGATCACATGCCGCAAGACGAGAAGGACAAGCTCGACCGGGACTCGCTTGCCCACGACGTCATGCTCAAGGAACAAGGACATTTCATCGCCGCAGAGCCCCTGCTCGGGCCTGAGACAGCCGTTTCGATCCGACACGGAAATGGCGAGATTTCCATCACCGACGGTCCGTTCTGCGAGACCCGCGAGCATCTCGGCGGTTTCCTCGTCGTCGAGGCACGCGATCTCAACGAGGCGATCCGATTGGCGAGCGCCGTGCCGGTCGGACGATATGGCGGCATGGAGGTGCGCCCGATCTTCGATCTCGAAGCGCTGGTGGCTGCGCAAACTCGGGCAGCCGGATGACGATGGACGACGGCATCGACGCCATCTTTCGTCAGCATTCGCGAAAAGCGCTGGCAAGCCTGATCCGGTTGCTGGGCAGTTTCGACCTGGCGGAAGAAGCGCTGCAGGACGCCTTCCTGCAGGCGGCGAGGCAGTGGCCGGAGAAGGGGCCGCCCGACAATCCCCTCGCCTGGCTGGTGTCGACGGGACGGTTTCAGGTGATCGACAGACTGCGTCGTCACAAACGGTTCGGCGAATTGACGGCTGATGTGACGGACACACTCTACGGAAGCGGAACAGTCGAGATGCAGGATGAGCCGGAATTGCTCGCCGATGACGAACTGCGCCTGATTTTCATCTGCTGCCATCCCGCCCTTCAGCCGGATGCGCAACTGGCTCTGGCGCTGCGCGAAGTCTGCGGGCTGAAGACGGAAGAAATCGCCCGCGCCTTCCTCGTCTCCGCGCCGACCATCGCCCAGCGCATCGTGCGCGCGAAGAAGCGCATTCGCGAGTTGGCTCTCCCCTATGACGTGCCGGACGCCGCCGCGCTGCCGGCGCGGCTGTCAGTCGTCCTGCATGTCATCTACCTCCTGTTCAACGAAGGCTATGCGGCGTCGAGCGGCGCGGACTTGATGCGGCAGGATCTCGCCGAGGAGGCCATTCGTCTCAACAGGCTGCTGATCGGACTCTTGCCGGGGCCCGAGGTTCTGGGGCTTGGGGCGTTGATGCTGTTCCAGCACGCCCGCGCGCCGGCGAGGCGCGGCGCCGATGGAGACCTCGTCCTGCTGGCGGACCAGGATCGACGCCTCTGGCGACAGGATCTCATCGCCGGAGCGACCACGCTTCTCGAACGCGCCTGGGCGAGCGGCGAAGTCGGGGCCTATACGCTGCAGGCGGCCATCGCGGGCGTGCATTCCACGGCGACATCCAGCGAAGAGACGGATTGGCGTCGCATCGTCGGGCTCTATGACCTCGTGCTGCAGGCGGCGCCCTCGCCGATCGCGGCGCTCAACCGCGCCGTGGCCGTCGCCATGGTCGATGGTCCGGCTGGCGGCCTGGCGCTGGTCGATCGCTTGCTGGAGACGGGAGAGCTCGGCGCCTATCATCTGGCGCATGCCGCCCGCGCCGATTTCCTCCGCCAGATCGGCGATATCGCTCAAGCGCGGCAAGCCTATCAGCAAGCGCTGTCGCTCGCCAAGCTGGAGCCGGAGCGCCAGTTTCTGGCGCACCGCATCCGGGAGCTCGGTTAGGCGCCGGTGCCATCACATATTCGGATAGACCGGCCCCTCGCCGCCCTGCGGCGGCACCCAGGTGATGTTCTGGTTGGGGTCCTTGATGTCGCAGGTCTTGCAGTGCACGCAGTTCTGCGCGTTGATCACGAAAACCTTGTCTCCGTCCTTCTCCACCCATTCATAGACGCCGGCCGGACAGTAGCGGCTGGAGGGACCGGCAAAGACGTCAAGCTCGGACGACTTCTGCAGCGCCGGATCTTTCAGCCGCAGATGGATCGGCTGGTCTTCCTCGTGATTGGTGTTGGACAGGAACACCGAAGACAGACGGTCGAAGGTCAGCACGCCGTCGGGCTTGGGATAGTCGATCTTCTTGTGCTTGGCGGCAGGCTCCAGCGAGGCGGCGTCGTTCTTGCCATGCTTCAGCGTGCCGAAGAAGGAGAAGCCGAACAGCTGATTGGTCCACATATCGAGACCGCCGAGGCCCACGCCGATCGCCGTGCCGAACTTCGACCAGAGCGGCTTGACGTTGCGAACGCGCTTGAGATCCTTGCCGATGTCGCCCGCGCGCCATTCGTTTTCGATCTCGACGATTTCATCATTGGCGCGACCATTGGCGATCGCCTCCGCGATCTTGTCGGCGGCGAGCATGCCGGAGAGCACGGCGTTATGGCTGCCCTTGATGCGCGGGACATTGACGAACCCGGCCGAGCAGCCGATCAAGGCGCCGCCGGGAAAGCTTGTCTTCGGCACAGACTGGTAGCCGCCTTCGGTGATGGCGCGAGCGCCGTAGGAGATGCGCTTTGCGCCCTCAAACACGCCGCGGATCGCCGGATGCGTCTTGAACCGCTGCATCTCTTCGAACGGGAAGAGGTAGGGATTCTTATAGTTCAGATGCACGACGAAGCCGACGGCGACCTGATTGTCTTCGAGATGATAGAGGAACGATCCGCCGCCGGTTTTCATGTCGAGCGGCCAGCCGAAGGAGTGCTGCACCAGGCCCGGTCTGTGGTTTTCCGGCTTGACCTGCCAGAGTTCCTTGATGCCGATGCCGAACTTTTGCGGCTCGCGATCCTTCGAGAGGTCGTATTTGGCGATCATCTGCTTGGCGAGCGAGCCGCGCACGCCCTCGCCGATCAGCGTATATTTGCCGAGAAGCTCCATGCCGCGGGCATAGTTTCCTGTCGGCTCGCCGTCGCGGCCGATGCCCATGTCGCCGGAGGCGACGCCGCGCACCGCGCCGTTCTCGTCATAAAGCACTTCGGTGGCGGCGAAGCCCGGATAGATCTCGACGCCGAGTTCTTCCGCCTTGGTCGCCAGCCAGCGACAGACATTGCCGAGCGAGACGATGTAATTGCCATGATTGTTCATCAAAGGCGGCATGAAGATGTTGGGCAGGCGGATCGAGCCCGCCGGCCCCAGAAACAGGAAATGGTCGTCGGTGACAGGCGTCTTGAACGGATGATCCGCCTCTTCGCGCCAGCCCGGCAGCAGCCGGTCGACGCCGATAGGATCGACCACCGCGCCCGAGAGGATATGGGCGCCGACTTCCGCGCCCTTCTCCAGCACCACGACCGAGAGATCGGGATTGACCTGCTTCAGCCTGATGGCCGCCGACAGACCCGCAGGCCCCGCGCCCACGATCACCACGTCGAATTCCATGCTCTCGCGTTCGGGCAATTCCATATCGCTCATTTCAAAAACTCCGGCCGGGCGCGCAAATTGGTCGAAGACTTGTGTCAAATCCGCAAAACCTTGTCGAGCCAGCAAACGACATAAGCCTATCTCATTTGCTCATACCTTACTTTGACGTAAACGTAAATTATCGGACAAAAAAATGTTAGAAGAATTGCTGCCATGAACCTGTATATCAATAGGGTCGCGCCAAATCTGGGAACATGGGGAAATGTTTGAGGTTCAACGTCGCCAACGGCTTTTGCATCGAGATGGCAGTCGACGCGATAACAGCATCTACAAGATCTACGCCGTGGCTCGGTCCATAGCGGCGAAGATATTCACCCGCGCGCAAGGAAATATCGAGATCCACGGGCACGCAGACCATTTTCTCAAACAGCGCGCGGAACAGCGTTTCCTCCGACGTCTTGCGGACGCCACGCATCACTTCCACGACAGTCAGCATAGAGATGGCGGGACGCTCATTCTGGTGTAGGAGAAAATTGAGAACGGCTTGGTTGCCCCGGGAAACATCAATCAGAATGCAACTGTCGACAATCATGCGCCGTCGGCTCTTGACATTCGCTCGACGAGTTTTCGCCGCTCCTCGATGGTTTGTCGGTCCAGGTCATCATGATCCCGCCAGACGCCGAAAACGGCCTGAAGCGCAGACCTCCACTCCGCTGAACCGTCATTTTCTGTCGCGTTTATCTTATCGGCGCCGTCTCGGCTTGCAGTCGTACTGGCCATGCGGAAGATCCTCCGTGTCCTTCGCGCGAAGGTAGTCGCGTTCAGGCTCAGCGTCAAATTCCCATTGCCATCCCCCTGCCCCTGTGGCATGAGGCGCGCCTTCCGCTGCGGCGCAGCATTTCCCATTCTCGATGGAGTTTTCAGATGGCGACCGCGCTCGGCCTGGATTTCGGCACCACCAACACCGTGCTCGCGGTCAAGGAAGGCGACGGCTCGCGCTCGCTGTCCTTCGACAGCCTCGCCGGCCACACCGACAGCATGCGCACCTGTCTGTCCTTCATGAAGGATGGTCGTCTCGGCGCGTCCAAGCTGGATGTCGAAGCGGGCGCCGCGGCGATCCGCGTCTTTGTCGACAATCCCGGCGACGTGCGTTTCCTGCAGTCGATCAAGACATTTGCCGCCTCGCCCTTGTTTCAGGGCACGATGGTCTACGCCAAGCGCTTCAGCTTCGAAGACCTGATGGAGACCTTCCTCAACCGTTTGCGCGATTATGCCGGCGCGGCGCTCGACAGCGGCATCAGCCGCATTGTCGTCGGACGGCCGGTCAAATATGCCGGCGCCAATCCCGATGAAGGCCTGGCCGTCACGCGCTACAACGAAGCGCTGGGCCGTCTCGGTTTTCCGGAGGTGCATTTCGTCTACGAGCCCGTCGCCGCCGCCTTCTTCTTCGCCGAAAAGCTGAAGCGCGACGCCACCGTGCTGGTGGCCGATTTCGGCGGCGGCACCACCGACTACTCCGTCATCCGTTTCGAGACGTCTGCGGGCCGGCTGACCGCGACGCCGCTCGGCCATTCCGGCGTCGGCGTGGCCGGCGACCAGTTCGATTACCGCATCATCGACAATCTCGTCTCCCCGGTGATCGGCAAAGGTTCGAAATTCAAGAGCTTCGACAAGATCCTCGATGTTCCGACCAATTATTACGCCAATTTCGGTCGCTGGAACCAGTTGTCGATCTTCAAGACGCTCAAGGATTTCCAGGATTTGAAGGGGCTGGTTCGCGCCTCGCTTGAGCCGGAAAAGCTCGAAGCCTTCATAGACCTGATCGAACAGGACGAAGGCTATCCGCTCTATCAGGCGGTGTCGCGGACCAAGATGCGCCTGTCGGAGGAGGAAGAGACCGAATTCTTCTTTGCGCCGCTCGGCGAAAAGAGCCGCCGCATGGTCAAGCGCACGGATTTCGAAGGCTGGATCGCCGACGACCTCAAGGCGATGGAAACCGCGCTCGACGACGTGCTGACCAAGACCGGCATGGCGCCCGAGGCGATCGACAAGGTCTTCCTCACCGGCGGCACCTCCTTCGTGCCGGCGGTGCGCCGCCTGTTCGAAAACCGCTTCGGCGCCGAGCGCATCGAAAGCGGCGGCGAACTCCTCTCCATCGCCCATGGCCTCGCCCTGATCGGCGAGCGTGAGGACGCGGCGGATTGGGCGGCGCTTTAAGCGGGGCGCTTGCCGCTCGCAAATAAATGCAGTGGGTTGCAAGCATTGGCTTTCAGTATGATTGAATAATGGATTGTGTCTCTACGCATTCAAAACACATAAAGACATAGATCATCCCGCAATCAGCAATTATAAATTCATCATTCAATGAATCCAACTGGGCATAGAATCTCATTTTTCTCCCACATTCCATGCACGCAGGATACTCCTCACCCTGAAGGAAATCTGGCTTGCCGCCCAGCCTATTTCGGTCTCCGACACCGCCTCCTGCCCATTGAAATTTTTCTAGTTTTGCCGCCTCATCATTTAGGGGGACAAGCGATAACTTAAATGGCGGAATCTCCCGCATTCCTATTCTTCTTCCGTAGGTATCCAAATCAACAGGTCAGGAGATGGTCGCACAAAAGCGCTCTTGGGTTTAGCCCTAAAAAGAACTCTTACGGCATCCACGATAGAGCGATTATGCCAGTGAAGCTCTGAACATTTTTGTCGAGGTGTGATGTAATCCGTTGCGCGATTTCGAGGAGGAATAACTTTTCAAACTCAGAATCTCAGGACAAAATCGCCACAAAAATGAGGTGTATTATTAATATGAACCCGAGCGCGGCGACATCCAGGGATCCAACGTTTGTTGCCCCATGTTGTGAGATGATTTCCGAGACCGAGCTTTTATTGGCGGTTCCCGGCGCCGTGGCGAATACAAAACCATATGATCCGCTTTATGGGAACCATTTCTATTCCCCTCCATCCGACATGGAAAAATCACTTTCTTTGGGATTTTGTTTCCGGAGGAGGACAAAATGATGGTCAAGCTATCCTCATCTACAATTTGATCGAGAAAAAATTCGGGGAAATGGAGGGGCCAGTATATTTTTTCGAGCCCTATCGACAGATTACATTTGCGGTCAAATGCGTTAGCTTTAAATCTGGAATGCTAACCAGATTTCTGCAGTTCGCGAATTATTCTCAGCATGTCATTGCAATAAAACCCAGCGCAAAACTGGCTTTGTATTTCGATGCACGGCTTGAATTTTGCATATATTCACGGGATGCTATATTGCATCCGTCACCCTTTCCGGGGGTGAGTGATCAGGAATTGATCGATTTTTTCAAGAATGATCTACCATTTCCTTCAGATGACATGTTTCAGGATGACCTAGATCACATCCGTCGGCAAATCTTGCCGAACTGCCTGGAACACGGACTGATATAGGGAACCGCCGGCCGCCTTTGGTTGAATATCAGCGCTGCACAGGCAAAATGGGTGGAACTCTGAAGGCTAGGGCGGAGCTGTGACCGCCCTTGCTGCAGGTTGTAGAGCGAGCTATAGCCGTGCCGAAATTTAGAAACTTGCGGGGCGAAAAATGTTGAAAGAAGCCTTTTCGGTTATTCGAAAATACGGTGCGATTTACTGGACTTTCATGGCCTTCATGGTCGGCGCCAGCTATGCCCGCGATCTCGGACTGGTAGACCAGTCCATCAATTTCGGGACCACAATGCTTTGGGTCATCCTTGCCGAAGTGGTCGTCTGGGCGATTGTGTTTTCAGAAAATGGCGTTTTGCCGCCTCTGACCCGCTCCGCCAAAACGCCTTTCAAGGGCTTTTATGCCGGCTTTCTCCTGAAGGCCGTCGTGCTTCTCGGAACTCCGATGATCATAACATTGGGCCTTGGTTTCACGATTTTCGATGTAACACCCGCGAACAGAGATCTGCTCGTGGTGTTTGTCCTCGTCGTATCCGGCATCCTGACATTGTTATTGTTCAGCGCAGCAGCCACCTGGCTTCCCGCTTCGATCAAGGGCGAGCGCAGCGGTTTCGGCGATGCCTTGGACCGCACTCGCTTTACATTCTGGGCCATATTCGCACGCGCGGCCCTCGGCAATCTTGCTTTCATCGGAGCGACGTTGGGCGCCGCCGTGTTGGGTTCGCAGATCGACAAACACGTTCCGGCAACACGCCTGATCGGTGGGCCGTGGTCCATGACCACATGGATCCTTGTTGTGGTGGTATTCTGGTTCAACGCCCTCCTCGTCACCTATCTCTCCGTCGTCATCTCCCGCGCCTATCTCCGCGCGGAACAAATCCTAGAGTCCACCCGCTACGCGTCGGCTTCGCCGATGGACGGCGCGGACGGAATAGCCTAAGCAGCCGCCGGCGCGCTACAATCGGCGGCTGCTACGGAGCCTTGACGTGACCAACAGCCTCAAATCGATTTCCAGCCTGCTTCTCACGATCTTCATCGTCATGACCGGTTTCGGGCTGGGCGGCTATATCGTGCAGTTGCGCGCGCTCGGAGAGGGCTGGACGGCCTATGACATTTCGCTGATCGGGGCGGTCTATTCGCTCGGCTATACGCTGTCGTCCTTCGTCACGCCGCGCTTCATCCGCCGCACCGGCCATGTGCGGGTGTTCTCGGCCTATATCGCGCTGATGTCGATCTCGATCCTGCTCTGCTCGCTCGAACAAACGCCCCTCTGGTGGATGCTGTTTCGCGGCCTGTTCGGCTTCGCCATCGCCGGCGGCTACATGATCATGGAGAGCTGGATCAACGAGAAGGCCACCAATGAAAATCGCGGCCTGATGTTTTCGGTCTATATGGTCGTGGCCATGGGCGGCTCGATCGCCGGCCCCTATATCGCGGCGCTCGCCGATCCCATGACAACGGTGCTGTTCATCGTCGCCGCGATCCTGTTTTCCGTGGCGATCTTCCCGATCGCGCTGTCCTCCAGCACCTCGCCCTCTATCCCCACCGAAGCGGGTTTCGATCTCAAGGGCCTGTGGACGCGCTCGCCGGTCGCCTTTGTCGGCACCTTCATCGCCGGCGTCATCTCGGCGGCCTGGGTGAATTTCTCCGCCGTCTACGCCAAAATGAGCGGGCTCAGCGAAACGGGTGGGGCCAATCTCATCGCCGCCGTCATTTTGGGCTCGGTGGTGGCGCAGTTCCCGCTCGGCCGCATTTCCGACCGCATGGACCGCCGGCTGGTCATGGTCGGCTGTGGCGCTTTCGGCATCGTCGCGGCGCTCGCCATGGCGGCGTCGTCAGCCTCGCCCTATTTCGTCTATCTCTCGGGCTTCCTCGCCGGCATGGTGATCTTCCCGATCTATTCGCTGAATGTCGCGCATGCCAACGATCTCGCCGAGCCCGGCGAATATGTGCGGATCTCCAGCGGCATCACTGTGCTCTACGGATTGGGCGTCGTCGTCGGCCCACTGGCCGCCGGCCAGGCCATCGCCTTCGGCGGCGCGCCGGGCCTGCCGATGCTGCTGGCTCTGTGTTTCGCGCTCTACGGCGCTTATGCGGGGCTTCGCTTGCGGCAGCGTCCCGCCGTCATCCCGCCGTCGGACGTTTGACGCCGCGGCGGCTTTCCCGCCAGATGATGAACACGCCGGAGCCGATGATCACGGCGGCTCCCAGATACAGGGAGCCGCTGAGCGTTTCCCCGAACAGCAAATAGCCCACCGCCGCCCCGCCGATGATTGACGTATACTCGAAAGGCGCGATGGTCGAGACGTCGGCGTAACGGTAACTCTCGGTCAGAAGGATCTGCGCCACCCCGCCGAAGAAACCGGCCCCCATCAGCATCAGCGCCTGCTCCCAACTCATCGCCGGCCAGCCAAAGGGGATGGTCAGAAGCGACAGCAAGGTCGCCGACAGCGAGAAATACAACACGATCGTCGGCGTATTCTCGGTGCGCACCAACTGCCTGACCTGCACCATGGCGAGCGCCGCCAGCGCCGCGCTCGTCAAGGCTGCGATCGCGCCCGCAAATTCTCCGGCGCTCATCCGCCCCGATGTGAACAGATCGAGTTTCGGCCAGAGAATGATCATCACCCCCAAGAACCCCACAGCCACCGCGCTCCAGCGATAGGCCCGGACTGTCTCCCCCAGAAGCACGGCGCCTGCGATGACGGTGAACAGCGGCAACGCATAGCCGATGACGATCGCCTCCGGCAGCGGCAGATGCACCAACGCGTAAAAGCCGAATGACATCGATATAACGCCAATAAAGCCGCGCTTGAAATGGCCGAAGGGGTTGTCGGTGCGGAAGGCCGAGAGAAATTCGCCGCGCATCGCCAGCCAGGCTAGGATTGCGGGCATGGCGAAGAGGGATCGAAAGAAGGTGATCTCCCCGGTCGCCAACCCCTTGCCGCCTTCCTTGATCAGGATCTGCATGCAGAGAAACAGCACGATCGACAGCAGCTTCATCGTGATGCCGCGCAGCGGATTGGTGACGGTCTTGTCCATGGGATTCGGCTCGGCAGGGCTTGAGTTTCCCACTTGCGCTCATTCGACGGCCAAGACAAGACGTCGACGGGCAAAATAGCGGCGGCTGCGATCATCCCGCCCCAAGAATGATCGCATACGATCGACTGCAAGACAAAGCTGTTCCCTTTTGATACATGTTAACGTTAGATCAGCATTTCACTGAAATACTGCCGCCGGATTTGCGCGCATCGCATGAATTGCAAGCGGGATGAGCGCTTTCGCCGACGATCACCATGATGATTCGCGCTTGCAAACCGGGAAGACACGATGGACGCCTCCTCCGGCCAGATTATTCATCTGACAGACTACCGCCCCACAGATTTCGTGCTCGAGCGCGTCGATCTCACCTTCGAACTCGACCCTACGGCGACGCTGGTGATCCAGCGCTCGCTGATGCATCGCCGCGATGGCGCAGCCGAGGATGCGCCGCTTGTGCTGGATGGCGATGAACTGTCGCTGAAAGCGGTCGCCATAGACGGCAACGAAATTCCCGCTTCGCAATACGACGTCTCCGATAAACAGTTGGTCATCCGCGATCTGCCCACGGGCGTGACGTTCGAGGTCACCATCGAGACCATCATCAATCCGGAAGCCAACACCAAGCTGATGGGGCTCTACCGCACCAACGGCACCTATTGCACGCAGTGCGAGGCGGAGGGTTTCAGGCGGATCACCTATTTCATGGATCGCCCCGACGTTCTCGGCGTCTACACCATCACCATCATCGGCGATGGCGAGGCCAATCCGCTCATGCTGTCGAACGGCAATTTTCTCGGCGCCGGTCCCTATGGCGACGGCCGCCGTTTCGCCGCCTGGTTCGATCCGCATCCCAAACCCAGCTATCTCTTCGCGCTGGTCGCCGGCGATCTCGGCGTGGTTGAAGACACCTTCACCACCCTGTCCGGCAACGACGTCGCGTTGAAGATCTATGTCGAGCATGGCAAGGAGCCGCGCGCGGCCTACGCCATGGACGCGCTCAAGCGCTCGATGAAGTGGGACGAGGAAGCCTTCGGCCGCGAATATGATCTCGACATCTTCATGATCGTCGCCGTGTCCGACTTCAACATGGGCGCCATGGAGAACAAGGGCCTCAACGTCTTCAACGACAAATACATTCTCGCCGATCCGGAAACCGCCACCGACCAGGACTACGCCAATATCGAAGCGATCGTCGCGCATGAATATTTCCACAACTGGACCGGCAACCGCATCACCTGCCGCGACTGGTTCCAGCTCTGCCTCAAGGAAGGCCTGACCGTCTATCGCGACCACGAATTCTCCGCCGACCAGCGCTCCCGCGCCGTCAAGCGCATCGCCGAGGTCCGCCATCTCAAGGCCGAGCAGTTCGCCGAGGACGCCGGCCCCCTCGCCCACCCCGTCCGCCCTGAGGTCTACCGCGAGATCAACAACTTCTACACGACCACGGTCTATGAGAAGGGCTCTGAAGTCACCCGCATGATCGCGACACTCTTGGGCGCTGCGGATTTCCGCAAGGGCATGGATCTCTATTTCGAGCGCCATGACGGCCAGGCGGTGACGATCGAGGATTTCGTCACCTGCTTCGAGGATGCGAGCGGCCGTGATCTCGGCCAGTTCTCACTCTGGTACCGCCAGTCCGGCACGCCGCTGGTGTCGGCCTCCGCCGCCTATGACGCGGCGGCCAAGACGCTGTCGCTGTCGCTTGAACAGATGATCCCGCCGACGCCGGGCCAGCCCAGTAAGCAGCCGATGCATATTCCGCTGTCGCTCGGGCTGATCCTGGAAGACGGTTCGGAAGCCAAGCCCAGCGCCGTCTCCGGCGGCGAATATTCCGGCGGCGTCCTGCATCTCACCGATCGCGCCCAGACTTTCGTGTTCGAAGGCGTACCCTCTCGTCCGGTCCTGTCGGTCAATCGCAGCTTCTCGGCCCCGATCAACCTGCATCTCGACCAGTCGGCCGCCGACATCGTTCATATCGCCCGTCACGACGCCGATCTCTTCTCACGCTGGCAGGCGATCAACACGCTGGCGCTGCAGGATCTCCTGAAGGCCGTGCGCGCCGTCCAGGCCGGCGAGGCGCCGTCCGCCAGCGCCGAATTGATCGACATTCTCGGCGCGACGCTCGTCAATGATGCGCTCGAGCCCGCTTTCCGCGCGCAGGCGCTGGCGTTGCCGTCGGAATCCGACATCGCCCGCGAGATCGGCGCCAATATCGACACCGACGCTATTCACGAAGCCCGCGAGGGAGTAATCGGCGCCGCCGCCAAGGCCGCAGCCGGGGCGCTCGCCGATATCCATGCGACGCTAGCCCCCGAAGGTCCGTTCAGCCCCGACGCCGTCAGCGCCGGCAAGCGCGCCCTGCGCAACGCCGCGCTCGGCTGGCTCGCCTATGCCGACGGGACGCCGGCGCGGGCCGCAAAGGCCTTCGCCGAAGCCGACAACATGACCGAACAGGCGTCTGCTCTGACCACGCTCGCGCATCGTTTCCCCGGCAGCGCCGAAGCGACCGACGCGCTCGCCGCCTTCGAAACGCGGTTCGGCGACAATCCGCTGGTCATGGATAAGTGGTTCACCATCCAGGCCGCCATTCCCGGCGCTTCGACGCTTGATCGCGTCAAGGCCCTCACGGAAAGCCGCCATTTTGCGCCGAACAATCCCAATCGCCTGCGGTCGCTGATCGGCTCTTTCGCCATGCAGAACCCCACCGGCTTCAACCGCAAGGACGGCGCGGGCTATGCTTTCCTCGCCGAGCAGATCGTGGCGATCGACAAGCGCAACCCACAGGTCGCAGCCCGTATCCTCACCTCCATGCGCTCCTGGAGGTCGCTCGAACCCGTTCGCGCCAGCCATGCGAAGTCCGCGCTGATGGAGATTGATCGGTCGGGGCCGCTCTCTCCTGATGTCCGCGATCTCGTCGATCGCATGCTGAAAGGCTGACGGAGCGCGGCGGGGTGGTTCCCGCCGCTCTTCCTCCCCCTCTTCGCAGCGCCGCCGAACTCAACCCCGACACCCGAAAGAGCCGCCTATCCGGCTGATTTTGTTCCGGCTCCGGCGATGTCCCCGAAAAAAAGCCGAGTCGAATAAAGGGGTTAATAAAAGTTTAATCCTGATCTCTGGACAAGCCGATTCGGGGATGATTCATTACGGCAGATTCGAGCGAGCGGCGGTCGAATCATCAAAGGAATCAAGGCGGAAAACATGGCGGATACGCGACGGGGAAGCGTGACCGACGGCTCCGTTCGTCCCGGCTTTACGGCTCTTTCGGGCGTCGAGCGGCAGGTGCGAACATTCATGAAAGGCTGGCGGCGCGCGGGGAGCATGTCCCGGGCGCAACCGCATCTGAAGCGTTCCATCCCTATCCTGATCACTGCTTTTCTGCTGGTCGTCGCCGCCTCGCGCGCTTTCGGCATCTATGCCGAAGTGCAGCGGTTGGAGGACGCCCATATCCTTCAGGCTCAACTGTCGGCGAATACCATCGCGGCGCGGCTCGCCGGCAATCCGGACGTCGTCACGAAGAACGAAGCCATGCGCGCCGAGGCCCTTGCTCGCGCCGATCTGCCGGCCGCTCTGATCAATTCGGGACTGGAAGTCTATGCCGCAGATAGAAGCGGCTATATCGTCGCCGCCATCGGTTCCGAAGCCGGCCGGCCCGGACGCTATATCCAGACGCTGGCGCCGAGTTTCTATGCCGACCAGATCCCCGCGGCGGATCAACGCGTCCTGCTGAATGGCAAGAGCTTCTATGCTTCCGTCGCGCGCATCGGCGCTGATCTCGGTTCGGTGATGGTCTTCCTGCCCACAGATGGCGTCGACGCGCTCTGGCGCGAGGAAATTTCGCTCAACGTCACGCTGTTCACCGGCATTGCGGCGATCATTCTCGTCATTCTCTACGCCTATTACAATCAGGCGAAGCGCGCGCGCGACGCCGACGAGATCTTCGTCGAATCCAATGTGCGGGTGGAAACGGCCTTGTCGCGCGGTCGCTGCGGCCTCTGGGATCTGGACATGGAGGACGGGCGGCTGTTCTGGTCGCGCTCGATGTTCGAAATGCTCGGCGTCGCCTCGCGCGACACGGTGATGTCCTTCGGCGAGGTCGCCCGGCTCATGCATCCGGACGACAAGTCCATCTATTCGCTCGCCCGCAGCATCGCGCGCGGCGAACTGCGCCAGCTCGACCAGGTTTTCCGGGTTCGTCATGCGTCCGGCCATTATGTCTGGCTGCGCGCCCGCGCCCAAATCATCCGTTCCACCTCGCGCCGGGTTCATCTCATCGGCATCGCCATGGATGTCACCGAGCAGCACAAGCTCGCCCAGCGCTATGCGGAGGCCGACCAGCGTTTGGCCGACGCCATCGAATCCACCTCCGAAGCCTTCGTGCTCTGGGACAAGCACGACCGGCTGGTAATGTGCAATTCGCACTACCAACAGGCTTACGGCCTTCCCGATTACGTGCTGGTCCCCGGCGCCGAGCGGCATGTGGTGCTGGGGGCGGCCTCACGTCCGGTGATCGAACGACGACTCGCCGATCCTGATCCCGGTCAGGTCATGTCCCAGACTATGGAAGTGCAGCTTGCCGACGGCCGCTGGCTGCAGATCAACGAGCGCCGCACCCATGACGGCGGCCTCGTCTCGGTGGGCACCGACATCACGCTTCTGAAGCGCCACCAGGAGCGTTTGCGCGACAGCGAGCGCCGGCTTATGGCGACGATCGGCGATCTCTCCGCCTCCCGCCTCAAGCTCGAACGGCAGAAATCCGAACTGTCGGTCGCCAACTCCAACTATCAGGCGGAGAAGGAGCGCGCCGAGGCCGCAAACCGCGCCAAGTCCGAATTCCTCGCCAATATGTCGCACGAGCTGCGCACGCCGCTCAACGCCATTCTCGGCTTTTCCGAGATCCTGCAGAACCAGATGTTCGGCCCGCTCGGCTCGGAAAAGTACTTCGAATATGCCGGAGACATCCATGAGAGCGGCAAGCACCTGCTCCAGGTCATCAGCGACATTCTCGATATGTCCAAGATCGAGGCGGGACATCTCAAGATCAATCCCGAGCCCACTGATCTCGGCGTGCTGATCGAGGAAAGCCTGCGTTTCATCAACATCGCCGCAGCCCAGAAGCACATCACCGTGGAGCAGCATATCGACGGCGATCTGCGCCTGATGGCCGACAAGCGCGCCATGAAGCAGATCCTGCTCAATCTGCTGTCCAATGCGGTGAAATTCACCAATCCCGACGGCAAGGTCATCGTCCGCGCCCGCAAGCTCAGCGATTGCATCTGCATGACCATCGCGGACACCGGCATCGGCATCCCGAAATCCGCCATGCACAAGATCGGCCAGCCCTTCGAGCAGGTTCAGAGCCAATACGCCAAGAGCCAGGGCGGCTCCGGCCTCGGTCTCGCCATCTCCCGCTCCCTCACCCAACTCCACGGCGGCGAAATGAAGATCCATTCCGAAGAGGGCAAGGGCACGATCATTGTTGTGAGGATTTAAGACAGAAGGCGGAGATTGCTACCTCTTGACCTCTGCCCTCGCATTGACAAAATACGCAATTTACGTATTTTTCTCCTATAGGAGAAGTTTCGATGTCTCGTCCTCTGCAGGTTTCAGCAACCCAGTTTTCTCGCAGCTTCGCGCGATATCGGGAAGAGGTCCACGCCGTCGGCGTGATCGAAGTGACGTCGCACGATCGTGTTGTCGGCGGCTATCTCAGTCCCAAGGAACTCGAACACTACCGGCGTCTCAAGCTCAAAGAGCGTGAGGTCGTGGCTGTTGAAGATATTGATGACGAACTTCTCGACGCCATAAAGAATGCCGAATACGGCGAAGTATCCGAGTGAAGACGCCGGCTCTAGTCCAGGGCCTCGTGATCCGATACAATTACCTTTGGCTGGAAGAAGCACGAAGCGGCGGAAGGCGTCAAGGATCGTCCTTGCGCAATCGTCATTTACGTCTCCCGGACGGGGCGCGCCTCTGTTGTGCCCATAACCCATTCGCCACCCGATCTCGGCCAAGAAGACCTATCCCTGGAAATTCCGGAGGAGGTCTGCGCATCGATTGGCCTTGATCAGCAGACCAATTGGATACGGTTGGACGAGATCAATTCATTCGATTGGCCAAGCGAGCTTCTCCGTCCCCGCCCTGATAAGCCAGAGCGATGCGATTACGGCATGATTCCAAAAGAGTTTTACGAGCAGATCCGTGATCACCTCGTCCGACTGGCCGAAGCGCGTCGCATCGCCCGCATTAACCGTACCTGATCACTCTGCCTTCACCGTCGCCTTGAAGATCTTGCGCACCTGCGCCGATATGCGCCGAATCTCCGCTTCCAGCACCCGGATATCCGGCGCCTCGGCGATCTGGCAGATCAGATCCTTGAGCCCGTCGGGCGCATCAGCAATGATGAAATCCCCCTCGACGCAGAGCCGCGCCATCTGCGCGAAGGCCGAATAGAGCCGGAGCGCGGCGATGACCGTATCGAGATCGGCGGGCTCTAGAAAGGACGGCCCGAGCCGGGTGAGCGTCGCTTCCGTGCCGGGTTCCCGCGCGACATCGCCGAGCCCGCTCAACGGCGCGATCAGCGCAAAATATTGCGCGATGAATTCGATGTCGACCAGACCGCCGGCGATCAGCTTGACGTCCCAGACGTCGCGCGGCGGCTTTTCCTTGTCGATCATCGCCCGCATTTCGGCGACGTCAGTGGCGATCTTGCTCCTGTCGCCGGGCCGCGCCAGCACACGGGCAATGATCTCTTCGGCCTTGCCGGCCAGATCTCTATCGCCGCTCACCACCCGCGCCCGGGTCAGCGCCATATGCTCCCAGGTCCAGGCCTCTTCGAGCTGGTATTTCTCGAAGGCCCGCAGTCGCGTGGCCACAGGACCTTTGTTGCCGGAGGGCCGAAGACGCATGTCCACCTCGTAGAGCACGCCCTCTGCGGTCGGCGCCGACAGGGCTGCGATCAGCCGCTGCGTCATGCGGGTGAAATAGCGGTTGGCGTCGAGCGGCTTGGGCCCATCCGACACCGCGTCATCGTCATGGTCGTAAAGCAGGATGAGATCGACATCGGAGCCGGCGGTCATCTCGCGGCTTCCGAGCTTGCCCATGCCGAGCACCACCACTTCACCGCCGGCCAACACGCCATGCGCCGCCTCGAGTTCCCGCCTGACAGCCGCCAGCGCCTCCCCGATCACCAGATCGGCGAGGTCGGTGAAGGCCGAAGCCGCCGCGTCCGCGCCGATCGCATCGGTCAGAAGCCGGACGCCGATCAGGAATTTCTGTTCGAAGGCGAAGATGCGCAACCGGTCGAGCACATCCTCGAAATGCACCGCGCCCGACAGAAACGCCGTCAGCCGTCGTTCGAGATACTCCCGCGTCGGCAATTCCGAAATCAGCGTCGGATCGAGCATGCCGTCGAACACATGCGGCTTGGCCGAAATGATCCGCGCCAGCCGCGGCGCCGCCGACATGATGGTGGCGATCAGCGACAGCAGCGAAGGATTGGAAGACAGCAGCGAAAACACCTGGATGCCGGAGGGTAGACCGGCGATGAAGCGGTCGAAATCGAACAGCGCCTCATCCGCCCGTCGGGTCTGGCCGAAGACGCTGAGAATATCAGGCGTCAATTCTGTCAGCCGCTCACGCGCCTCAACCGATTGCGTGGCCCTGTAGCGGCCATAATGCCAGCCGCGTATGGCGCGGGAGATGTCTTCGGGCCGCTTGAAACCGAGTTGCGCCAGCGTCTTCAGCGTATCGGGATCGTCCTTCTGGCCGGTGAAGACGAGGTTGCCGGTTTCTCCCGACAGCTTGCTTTCCTGCTCGAACAAACGGGCGTAACGCCGCTCCACCGTCTTCAGCCGCTTGGTCAGCGCAGAAGAGAACGCGACCGTATCGGAAAATCCCAGCATAAAAGCGATGCGCTTCAGCTCGGCCTCGGAGGTCGGAAGGCTATGGGTCTGTTCGTCATGCACCATCTGCACGCGATGCTCGACGCCGCGCAGGAACCAATAGGCCTCGATCAGCTCAGTGCAGGTCTCCCCATCGATCCAGCGATTGCTTTCCAACGCATTCAGCGCCTGTTCGGTGCTTTTGACGCGCAATTCGGGAATGCGGCCGCCGGCGATCAATTGCTGTGTCTGGGCGAAGAACTCGATCTCGCGAATGCCGCCGCGGCCCAGCTTGACATTGTGCCCTTTCACCGCGATCTCACCATGGCCCTTGTGGACATGGATCTGCCGCTTGATCGAATGAATGTCAGCGATAGCCGCATAATCCAGATATTTACGGAACACGAACGGCGTCAATTCCTTGAGAAACCGCTCGCCCGCCTGCAAATCGCCGGCGATGGGCCGCGCTTTGATGTAAGCCGCCCGCTCCCAGTTCTGGCCCCTGCCCTCGTAATAGAGGATCGCCGCCTCCACCGGTATGGCGAGCGGCGTCGAGCCCGGATCGGGCCTCAACCGAAGATCGGTGCGGAAGACATAACCGTCGCCGGTGCGGTCCTGCAGAATGCGGATCAGCCGTCTCAGCAGCCGAGCGAATGTCTCGGTTCCCTCTTCGGGATCGACGAGAATGCCTGCCTCCGGCTCATAGAACACCACGATGTCGATATCGGAGGAGTAATTGAGCTCGAAGCCGCCCAGCTTGCCCATGCCGAGCACGATCAGCCCCGAACCGCGCGAGGGCTCGTCAGGATCCGCAAGCCTGAGTATGCCGGCCTCCATGCCCGAAAGCAGAAGATGGTCGATCGCCGCCGCTGTCGCCGCGCCGGCAAAAAGGCTCAGGCTCCGCGTCGTCTCCGCCGCCGTCATGATCCCTGCAAGGTCAGCGAGCGCGATCAGGAAGCCGGCCCGACGTTTCGCCTGGCGCAACGCTGTCATCAACTCGGCTTCGGTCCGCCCCCGCCAGAGTTCACGCGTCCCGGCAATCAGCGTCTCGATCTCCCGAGCCGGATCGGTGACCAAGGCTTCGGCCAGAAGGCTGGGCTTGATGCGGGCGGTGTCGCGCAGAAAGGGCGACAGCGTCATGGCGGCGACCACGAAATCCCGCGCCGGACTGTCCCCCGCCAAAAGCGCCGCGATCTCAGGCTCTTCCTTCGCCCAATCCTTGAGATCAGCCAGCGCCGATTTTACCGCCTGCTGCGTCAGCGGCAGGATGGGATTGGCCATGAGATCAACAATACGTCGCCGGACCGCGCCGCCACTCTTCTCCGTCATCCGTCCTCCCAGGCATTCCCTACTGCGCCGCCTCCCGCAACGCCTCAAGGCAGAGGTCGACGGCTGCGGGACGCATATCCTCAAAGGCAGGTTTTACGGCGAGATCGGCGATGACGCCATGGAGAAATTCGGGGCTGGCGGCAAGCACGGCGCGTTCGGCGCGGCGAACTTCGTCTGGAAATGATCGGAGCGCCAAAAGCACCTGGCGCCTGTCGGCTCGCCAAGCCGCTGCTATATCGAACATGTCGCGCGGCAGAAGCGAGGCTCCTCGAAAGTAAACCTTCTTCGCCAGGATCTCTCCAATCGTCTCCACCCGCGTGGATAGACCGAGGACTTCAAGCTTGCGATTGGGTGTCGAGGTGAGATCGGGACAAGCAATGAAATCAATCTCGCCCGCGGCGCCGAACGATAGTTTGAGAAATCGAACACCATCACCGTGATATGCGGCCAGGCCCTGGACCAGGCCGATATTGCCCTTACCGGGATCCAAATAGGCTAAAAGCTGGGGATCGGGGAGAAAAACATCGATGTCATGACTTTCTCGATGGCCGATCTGCAACATCAAGGCCGTTCCGCCGCCGAACGACCACCGATCTTGGAAGCCGGCGCGACCGAGAATATCATTTGCCTTCAGAAACAGGTCTTGCCAACCGCCGCTCAAGCCGCCCGGCCCAGCCATGTCCTGCCCGTCCAATTGTCGAAGTCTGCCGCAACCCGAGCAAGGCGCTCATCGGAGATGCCGTGCTCCCCGGCAAATTGCCGCTGTAGGTCGGGATCGACCTCATAAAAAAAGGAGGCGGCGTGTCCCGGCATGGCCTTCATGCGCTCTAGATCGAGAATCAGAGAAGCAACCTGTTCCCCGCTGAGCTTGCGGCTATAGGAGGCGTTCACGGTGGCTAAAATCAGCGGTTCGACACTCGCCATAGACATATCCTCCGAGCGATCATCGAAGAGTCTCATGCGCCTTCGGTTGCGTCAACCCACCGGAAACACCATGGTCACCGACAACCCCGGATGCTCCTTACCCGCCTCTGTCGGCGAGAGTTCCACCCGGCCGCCATGCAGTTCCATCACCGCCACCGTCAGCGCCAGGCCGAGCCCCGTCCCGGGCTTGGAGCGGCTTTCGTCGAGGCGGAAGAAGCGTTTGACCACATCGCCATATTTGTCCTCAGGCACCCCCTGGCCGCGATCGGCCACCGTCACCCGCACGCCGTCGGCGCTTGAAGCGACAGACAGCGTGATCTCGGGCGTTTCGGGATTGTCGCCATATTTCATGGCGTTGTCGATCAGATTGGATATCGCCTGGCCGATCAGTTCGCGATTTCCCCGCACAACCACGCCCGGCGCGACGTCACGCCTGAGAATGAAGCCGGCATCTTCCGCAACCGGCTCATAGAGTTCGCCGAACTCTTCCGCGACCTCTGACAGATTGACCACAGACATCTCGGCGGCAGCCGATCCCGCCTCGACCCGGGAAATCATCAGCAGCGCGTTGAAGGTGCGGATCAACTGGTCGGTGTCGCCAATCACCTCTTCGAGCGCCAAACGGTAGTCCTCAGCGTCTCCGGCCTTGGCGAGAGCGCTTTCGGCCTTGTTGCGCAGCCGCGTCAATGGCGTCTTGAGGTCATGGGCGATGTTGTCTGACACCTGCCTGAGCCCCTCGTTCAGCCGCTCCATGCGCGCCAGCATCACATTCAGCGATCCGGCCAGCCGATCGAATTCGTCGCCCGAGCCGGTTTCCGGCAGGCGCTGGGAAAGATCGCCCGCCATGATCTTCTGGGCGGCGAGCGAAGTCCGGTCGATGCGCCTCAGCGCATTGCGGCCAATCGCGAACCAGATCACCAGCGCGCCGACGCCCATCACGCCGAGCGCCAGCATCAACGCCTTGCGCACCAGAAGACGGGCATTCTCCGGTTCACCGACATCGCGGCCCACCAGCACGCTCAACCCGTTCTCGAAACGGATCACATGGGCGATGGCCTGATGCCGGTCCTTCCTGGCCGTCTCGCCGAAGCGGTTGTAGAGAAAGGGCTTGTCTGTCCACCCCTCTTCGTTGAGCACGCCGGCCTGCAAGCCCGCCACATTGCCGGCAAGGATCTCGCCGCTCGGTCCGGCGATGACATAGAGATTGGCCCCCGGCTGGTGCGAACGGCGCTCCAGCACGCGCAGAAGCGAGGCAACGCCGCCTTCCGTATAGATGTCCTCGAGCTGGTTGACCTCTTCGGTAATCGATTCCTTCATCCGCGACTGCAACTGACCGTCGGAGATTGAGGTGACATAGAGCACGAGCACCGCCGCGCAGGCGGAAAACATCAGCAGATAGATGGCGGAGAGGCGGACGGCGGTGTGGCGATACAGCAGTCTCAGCCGCGCAAGCGCAGCCATCACATGTCGTCCTTGATCATATAGCCGGCGCCGCGAATGGTCTTCAGCAGCGATTTTTCGAAATCCTTCTCGATCTTGCCGCGCAGGCGCGACACATGCACATCGATCACATTGGTCTGCGGATCGAAATGATAGTCCCAGACGTTTTCAAGCAGCATGGTGCGCGTCACCACCTGGCCGGCATTCTTCATCAGATATTCGAGCAGGCGATATTCGCGCGGCTGCAGCACGATCTCCTTGCCGGCCCGGCGGACCTCATGCGAGAGCCGGTCGAGTTCGAGATCGCCGACCCGGTAGATCATGTCCTGTTCGGGCAACGCCCTGCGGCGGCCAAGCACTTCGACACGCGCCAGAAGCTCGGTGAAGGAATAGGGTTTGGGCAGATAATCGTCGCCGCCGGCGCGCAGTCCGGTCACCCGGTCATCGACCTGGCCGAGCGCCGAAAGGATCAACGCCGGCGTGTTGATATTGCGGCGGCGCAGTTCCGAAATTACCGACAATCCGTCGCGGCGCGGCAGCATGCGGTCGACAATCAACACGTCATAGCCGTTCTCGGCGGCCATGAAGAGACCCGCTTCGCCGTCGCTGGCGTGGTCGATCATATGTCCTGCTTCGCGGAACGCCTTGACGAGATAGCTCGCCGCGTCGAGATCGTCTTCGATGATCAGTATTTTCATGGCC
Organism: Rhizobium sp. TRM95796; assembly: GCF_025779995.1. Classification (NCBI taxonomy): domain Bacteria; kingdom Pseudomonadati; phylum Pseudomonadota; class Alphaproteobacteria; order Hyphomicrobiales; family Rhizobiaceae; genus Rhizobium; species Rhizobium sp. TRM95796. The sequence continues at coordinate 458,533 of NZ_JAOXHE010000002.1, forward strand.
GGAGAATAAGGCGAGAGCGCATAGAGCGAAAGCCCCGTCGGGGGCTTTCGCGGTTCAGATCGGAAGGTTAGCCGATCGGCAGCGCCACGAAGCGGTTGCCGGTCTGGTCCTGGATCTGGAACAGCGCCTTCTTGCGGCCGTCCTTCTTGGCGTCCTCGACGATCTTCTTGATGTCGGCGGGCGACTTGATCTCCTGGTTGTTGACCGAGGTGATCTTCTGGCCTTCCTTCACGCCCTTGTCTGCCGCGTCGGAGTTCGGGTTGACCGACGTGATCGCCACACCCTTGCCGTCGTCGGTGGGAGCGACAATCAAGCCGAGCTGGTCAAGCGTCAGTTCGCTCGGTTCGCTCTGTTCTCCGGTGCCCTGGTCCTGCTGCGGATCTGTCGCCGCCATCTTGGGATCGGTCGGCAGCGTGCCGAGCGTCACCTTGACGCTTTCAAGCTTGCCGTCGCGCCAGACGGAGACATCCACCACCTTGCCGGGATCAAGCGAGCCAATCTTGCGCGCCAGTTCCTTCGGACCCTTGACCGGTTCGCCATCGACGGCGGTGATCACGTCACCCACCTTGATGCCGGCCTTGGCGCCGGGAGAATCGCCCGTGGGCTCGTTGACCAGCGCGCCGGCGGCTTCCGCAAGGCCGAGCGAGTCGGCGACATCCTGGGTCACGGGTTCGATCTTGACGCCGAGCCAGCCGCGCTGGATTTCGCCGCCCTTCATCAGCTTGGCGACCACATCCTTCGAAACAGAGGCCGGAATAGCGAAGGCGATGCCGACATTGCCGCCAGACGGCGAGAAGATCGCGGTGTTGATGCCCACCACTTCGCCCTGAAGGTTGAAGGTCGGGCCGCCGGAATTGCCGCGGTTCACCGCCGCGTCGACCTGCAGATAATCGTCATAGGGGCCGGAGCCGATGTCGCGGCCACGGGCCGAGACGATGCCGGCTGTCACGGTGCCGCCGAGGCCGAAGGGATTGCCCACAGCCACCACCCAGTCGCCAACGCGGGTCTTGCTGTCGTCGGCGAATTGCACATAGGTGAACTTGCGCTTGGCGTCGACCTTCAGCACCGCGAGATCGGTGCGCGGGTCGCGGCCCACCATTTTGGCGCTGAGTTCGGAACCGTCATTCATGACCACGGTGAAGGCGCTGCCGCCATCGACGACGTGGTTGTTGGTCACCAGATAGCCGTCCTCGGTGATGAAGAAGCCAGAACCCTGCGAAGTCGGCCGCAGACGCGGCTTGTCGCCCCGCTTGCCATGGTTCTTCCAGTAGTCACGCTCCTGGTCGCCGCGCTGGCCATACTCTTGACCGCCGCCGAATTCCTTGAAGAAGCGCTTCAACGGATGATCATCCGGCAGATCGTCGAAGTTCTGGCCGCCGAAATTCGGGCCGAAATTGAAGTTGAAGCCATTGGATGCGTCTTCTGACGCCGGCTGAGCGCGGCTTTCGACCCGCACCGACACCACGGCCGGGGTCACGGCGGACACAACGTCGGCGAAGCTCGGCACCTGCGGCGGCGCCGTAAGCTTCACGGCCTCGGCATGGGCGGCGTTGAACGCCATCGGCGCGCCGGTCACAAGCACGGCGGTCGCCACGCCAGCGATCGTGCCGGCCTTGAGCAGGGAAGTCAGCGAAAAGCGTGAAGCGGTGTTTCCGGTCATGATGCTAGTCCTTCATCGTCAGGCGGAGCGTCTGCTCCAGTTCAGATCCTTAAGATGGGATTAGATCTAGCTGTGTCGACCTTGCGGCATTCTTTCCGGCGGGTGAAATTTTGGTAATGTATGAAAAAGTTCAGTCTTCGCGCTTCAACAGCGCGTCCAGCTTGCTTTGTTCGTCGGCGCTAAGATCCTGCGTTCCCTCGGAAATCCGCTTGCGCCGCAACTGAACCAGCACCACGCCCACCCCGATCGCCGCAAGCGCCGCCGGCATGCCCCAGAGCAGGATCGTGTGTTCGGACAATCTCGGCTTTAGCAGCACGAATTCGCCATAGCGCGACACCAGATACTCGATCACCTCGTCGTCGCTATCGCCCGCCGTCAGGCGCTCGCGCACCAGCAATCTGAGATCCTTGGCGAGATCGGCGTTGGAATCGTCAATCGACTGATTCTGGCAGACCATGCAGCGCAATTGCGCCGACAGCGCCCGCGCCCGCGTCTCCAGCGCCGGGTCCTTCAGCACCTCGTCTGGATTGACCGCGAAAGCCGGCGCCGCCGAGATCAACAGCAGCACAAGAGCGAATAGCCGTCTCATTCCGCCGCCTCCAGCGCGCCGGGCGCAGCGATCGTCTGCGCCCGTTTCGACGGCGCCCCGACACGGAGACGTCGATCCGAAAGCGAGACGAAGCCGCCGATCATCATCACCACCGCGCCGCCCCAGATGAACAGGATCCAGGGTTTCCACCAGATCCGCACCACATGCTCGCCTTCGGGGTTCTTGTCGCCGATCGAGATGTAGAGCTGCGACGCGCCGAAACTGATGATGCCGGCTTCCGTCGTCGGCATCTGCCGGGCGGTATAGATGCGCTTGGCGCTGTTGGTTTCCGCCACGACGACGCCATCACGCAGCACCGAAAAATGCGCAGCGTCCTCGGTGTAATTCGGCCCTCTGCCAGCGCGCTCATCATCGAAACGCACCGTATAGGCGCCGTTCTCTGTCGTATCGCCCGGCTTCATTTCGAGGATATGTTCGGTCGACCAGACCGTGGTCAGCACCACGCCCAGCACCGACACGCCGAGGCCGAGATGCGCCAGCATCGTGCCAATTGCCGAACGCGGCAGGCCGATGAGCCGTCGGAGGCCATTGGCGAAGCCTGCCTTGGCGAAACCGGCGCGCTGCCAGAGATCGACGAGCGCGCCCGACACCAGCCAGAAGCCGGCGATCAGCCCAAGCGCCGCCAGCATCGGCCCATCGCCGCGCGCCACCCAGACCGCAACCCCGAGACAGAGCGACAGCGCAAAGGCGAGCCCAAGCCGGCGGCTCGCCGCTTTCAAGTCGCCGCGCTTCCAGGCCAGCAGCGGCCCGAAGGGCAGCACGACGAACAGCGGCGCCATCAGCCAGCTGAAGGCGATATTGAAGAAGGGCGCGCCGACCGAAATCTTCTCGCCGGTCAGCGATTCAAGCAGCAGCGGATAGAGCGTTCCGGTCAGGATCGCCCCTGTCGCGACAACGAGAATAACGTTGTTGAGCACCAGCGCCCCTTCGCGCGACACCGGCTGGAACAGACCGCCGGGCGCGAGCGACGCGGATCTCAGCGCAAACAGCGCAAAGGCGCCGCCGATGAAGATCGACAGAATGACCAGAATGAACACGCCGCGCGAGGGATCGCTGGCAAAGGCATGCACCGAGGTCAGCACGCCCGAGCGCACCAGGAAGGTGCCGAGCAGCGACAGCGAGAAGGTCATGATCGCGAGCAGCACGGTCCAGATCTTCAGCGCATCGCGCTTTTCCATCACCAGCGCCGAATGCAGAAGCGCGGTGCCGGCGAGCCAGGGCATGAAGGAGGCGTTTTCGACCGGATCCCAAAACCACCAGCCGCCCCAGCCGAGTTCGTAATAGGCCCAATAGGAGCCCATGGCGATTCCCGCGGTCAGGAAGGTCCAGGCGAGCAGCGTCCAGGGCCTCACCCAGCGCGCCCAGGCGGCGTCGATCCGCCCTTCGATCAAAGCGGCGACGGCGAAGGAGAAGCAGACGGAGAAGCCGACATAGCCGAGATAGAGCAGCGGCGGATGGATCGCCAGGCCGAAATCCTGCAGCACCGGGTTGAGGTCGCGACCCTCCGCCGGCGGGGGGGTCAGTTCGGCGATGCCGAAGGTGCGCAGGAAGGGATTGGAGGTCAGCAGGATGAACAGCAGGAAGGCGACGGTGATCCAGCCCTGCACCGCCAGCGCGTTGGCCTTCAGGCTCTTGGGCAGATTACCGCCGAAGCCCGCCACCAGCGCCGAAAAAAAGGCGAGGATCAACAGCCAGAGCATCATCGATCCCTCGTGATTGCCCCAGACGCCGGAAATCTTGTAGACCATCGGCATCAGCGAATGCGAATTCTCCCAGACATTGATGACGGAGAAATCCGAGGTCACATAGGCCCAGGTCAGCGCGAGATAGGACAGCCCGATCAGCGTAAAACTCGCCAGCGCCCCAGTAGTCCCCACCGCCATCAGTCGCGCCTCGTTGCGAAAAGCGCCGACCACCGGCAAGGTCGACTGCAACAGCGCCGCGGCGAGCGCGCAGGCGAGCAGAAAATGCCCGAGTTCGACGATCATTGGATCTTCTCCTTGCCGCTCATGGTCACGCCCTTGGCCTTCAGCCGGTCGGCGACGTCCTTGGGCATATAGGTCTCGTCATGTTTGGCGAGCACGGTGTCGGCCACGAAGGTCGGCGGCGCCATGCTGGTCATCCGTCCCTCCGCCACCACGCCCTGCCCCTCGCGAAACAGATCCGGCAGAATGCCGGTATAGGCGACCGAAACATGGCCGATCGTATCCGTCACCACGAAATTCTCATGCATGCCCTGCCCGCGCTTCCAGGAGCCGACTTCCACCAGCCCGCCCAGCCGAATGCGCGTGTCCGGCTTCAGGTTCGCCTTGGCGAGATCGGACGGCACGTAAAAATAGGCGACCGACTGGCTGAAAGCGAACATCACCAAGAGAACCGCGGCGATCAGAAAACTCACGCCGCCGCCGATCAAGGCCAGCCTCTTCTGCTTGCGGGTCATGGGGTCGCTCCCTCCATCGGCGCGCCCACCTCGCGCGCCAGCGCCATCAGCGCCTTGCCATTGTCGGTGTTCGCGGGGAAAGCCGCAAGACCCCGCTTCAACGCTTCACCAGCCTTGGCAGGGTCGCCCAGCACCATGTAGGAGCGGATCAACCGCTGCCAGCCCTCGAAATTGGCCGGCTCGTCTGTCAGCCGCGCATCGAGCGATTCGACCATGGTGCGGATCATCTGCATGCGGTCGGCGTCGTTCAGCCCGGCCGCCGCCTCGACATCCGCCGCCGAAGGGTTGCCGGGCGCCGCCGGATTGGCCGCTTCGGCCCTGAACCGCATGATCTGCGCGGCGACGATCTCCTGCCAGGGCGCATCCTTGGGCGCCGAGGCCGCCAGCGCCTCGAGATCGGCGATCGCCTTGGCTCTATCGCCGGATTGCCCCTCGGCCAGCGCAAGATAGAAGCGGGCGCGCGCATCGGTCGGATCGAGCTTCAAGGCCTCCATGAAGGCCGCGCCGGCGTCCTTGGTCACCATGCCCTGATTGCCAGCCGCGATCGCCTCGCCCAGCGCGCCATAAAGCTCGGCGCTGCCGCCCTGATAGCGGATGGCGTTTCGATAAGCGTCCGCCGCGTCTTCCGTGCGCATGCGGCGCATATAGATCGGCGCGAGCAGCGCCCAGCCGCGTCCATCGGTCGGATTGGCTGCGAGATGCGCTTCGGTCTTGGCGATCAGCACATTGATGTCGGGATCGGCCTCGTTCATGCGCATGGCGAGCGGCAGATCCGGAAATTCTGGATTGCCGGTGCGCAGATAGAGAAGTCCGGCCGCCGCCGGCAGGAACAGACAGAGAAACAGAATGACGCCCACCGCCGCGCCGCGCGACAAGCCCGCGCCGCCGCCTTCACTCTTTTCGCTGGCGGCGATCAGCCGGCGGGCGATCTCGGCGCGCGCCTGCTTTGCCTGGTCGGCCTCGATCAGGCCGGCGGCTTGGTCTCGGTCGATCTCGGCGAGCTGGTCGCGATAGACTTCGGCGTCGTTGGCCGACGCCGGCAAGGCGGCCGCCGGCCGCCGCATCAGCGGGGCGGCGACGATGAATGCGGCGATGACCGCGATGGGTAGCGATACGATCCAAAACATGATGGATATCAACTAACGAAAGCCGCGCGGCGTGAAAATGCGCCAGATCAAGGAATTCGCTGTCGGGAGACGATTGGCCGCATTCCCGAGGTCAATTTCACGTGAGAGGCGTCCAGGCTCCGTTGCCCATACGGCAGGCGGCGCCGCGCGCAGTCACCGCGCCGCTCTTGGCGGCCAGCACGTGAGAATATTGACGGCAATTCTGCGAGCCCACCTGATAAGGCGCCGCGGCCGTCACTTCGCCCTTCAGTCCGTTGCCGCTCCAAACCACCGCCTGGCCGTTCGGCGCCGCTTCCAGCGCCTTGTATTCCGCTTCCAGCGCCCGCGCTTTATCGGCCTCAGACAGTTTCACGCCCGGCATCCGCGCCACGAGCCCGCCCTTCAGGGCCTGCAGATAAAAGGCCGGCGGCTCCGGCTTGTCCGACAGTTCATACCCGGTTGCGTCGGAAATCTTTTCGCCGGTCCTGTCGAGCCGGGTTGAGCCTGATGTGGTGGCGCAGGACGCGACGGAAACCGCGACGAGCGCGAGAACGGAGAAACGGGCGGTCACACCAAATGCAGTCACGAAATTCATTCTTGTCATCACGGATTTGCGGGCAGTCCTGCGGCGCAGAGATGGCCGCAATATGACACGGATGAAACGAGAAATATATTCGTTTTGACGGAAATGATCGCGTGGGCGCTCCACAGCGCATTCGTCAACCACGATCATAATGCGAGCGTGCTTTTATTGAGGCACAATCGAGGTTTCCGCAAATGTCGCCGCTACTGCGGAAAGCGGAATATACATTGCTTTGTAACCTTCCTGATCCTGATCGGCTTCGGTGAACGTCTTAAATCCGAAGGCTTCGTATATTTCCTGAACGCGCGCATTGAAGGCGTGTAGCGTCATCGCGTACATTCCAACATTCTCCCTAACCGACAATGCGCGCTCAAATGCGTTTAGCATCATGGTGAGACCCAAGCCCTTCGACGCATTCTTGTCGCGCCCGATCATAGTCAGATAAATGGTAGGGATTGCAGCAAATCGACCAAACTTCTTGTCTGCTTCGTCGCTCATGCCAGGCTTGAAGGTCATCGTTGTGAGGGCGTAAAATCCGAGCGGCGTCGGGCATCCGGCTCTACAGGCGACGAACACGCGCTGGGCATAGCTTTTGTGGCTCTTGAGCGCGTTTATTCGGAAGAAGTTGTCGATCGGCTTCAGATCGCAGCAAAAAGCCCCTCGCGTATGATCACGAAGGGGCTCAATGACAATCTCTTCCATAGGCGGACTTATTTAGATTGCGTCATAAAACGCGCGCGCGATTTGCGAATGAGTTTGGCTAAGCTGGGCACAGACTCTGCGTTCTCGTCAACCGCCGCCGCTTTCAATTGTTCAAATTTCGCCGTATCGACCACGACAGGCATCGGCGTGAACTCGCCGTCATCTTTGAGAAGAGCTACCATGATGGCCTCCGTGCCGCGTGCAGGAAAAACATAGAACAAAGATGGTGTGCAGCCTGCAGGCTTTCATCTAAAATTATCGCATAAAGAGCCATCGTGCAAGAGATTCAAACTCCATACAACCTCCGATAGATTCTAGATATCTTCAGAATCTGTTGGAACTACAATGCCGGACCTATGCTCAACCACCCCACCGCCGTCACCCCCCAATCATTGGCAGGATCAGCTCCGCTCTCAACCCGCCGGCCTCGGCCCGCGACAGCGTGAACACGCCCTGATATTCCGAGACGATTTCGGACACGATCGACAGGCCGAGCCCGGTGCCCGGCTTGCTCTCGTCCAGCCGGCGTCCGCGCTTCATCGCTTCCTTGATCTGGTCGGGCTCGAGGCCGGGGCCGTCGTCCTCCACCGCCACGAGCGCCCAGTTCTTGCGGGCCGCATCCTGACCGACCCGGCCGGGCGGCGCGGGCGTCACGGTCACCGACACGGTCGAGGCGGCGAAGCGGCCGGCGTTTTCGAGCAGATTGCCGATGGTTTCCTCGAGATCCTGCGCTTCCATCGCGAGTTTCAGCCCACGCCCGGTCATCGATAGCGTGAATTCCTTGCCGTCGTTGAGCTTGCGCATCACGCGCAGCAAGCGCTCCAGCACCGGCTCCACCTCGGTGCGGGCCAGGATGCTCTCGCGCTGGGCGGCGATGCGGGCGCGGTTGAGATAGGATTGCACCTGCGCGCGCATGATCTCGGCCTGGCTCTTCACCAGCGCATTATGCGGCGAGGCCATCTGGTCGGCGTCGTTGAGCAGCACGGCGATCGGCGTCTTCAGCGAATGGGCGAGATTGCCCACCTGCATGCGCGCCCGCTCCATCACCCGCTTGTTGCTCTCGATCAGCGCATTGACTTCGACGGCCAGCGGCTGGATTTCAAGCGGCAGATCGTCGTCCAGTCTTTCAGCCTCGCCGTTGCGGATGCGGGCGAGCGAACGTCTGACGCGGTCGAGCGGCTTCAGCCCGATCAGGATCACCAGCGCGTTGAGCCCGAGCGAACCGATGCTGAACAGGCCGAGCGACAAATAGAGATTGCGGTTGAAGGCGGCGACGTCGTTCTCGACCGTCCGATGGTTGCCGATCATCCGGAAACGCACGGTTCGATAGACGGCTTCGGGAAGTTCGGTGGCGTTGGCGTCGATGTCCTCGGGCGCGCCCTCGTCGAGACTGATCTCGGCTTCGGCCACCCGCACCGGATTGCCGGCGCTGTCGGTGGCGGCGTAATAGCGCTCGAAGCGTTGGTTGAACGGCGCGGATTCGTTGGTGGCGGTCGGCACGGTCACGCCCTCGAAGCTCGGCGAGGTCAACGGCTCTGTCTGATAGTCGCCGAGCGGCAGCACCGCCCAGTACCAGCCCGATCCCAATTGCTGAAAGCCGAGTTCGCTCATCTGCGGCGACCCGGTCAGTTTGCGGCTGTCGGGATCGATCGACACCGAATTGATCGCCGAATAGAGCTGGGCGCGCAGAAGATCATGCAGATTCTTCTCGGCGCTGCGTTCGTACAGCGTGGAAATGACGAAGCCCATGATCACCACCCCGATCGCCGACCACACGGTCGTGTAGATCAGAACGCGGCCGGTGAGCGAGCGCAGCCTATCCATTGGTGTTGGGCTGGATGCGGTAGCCGAGGCCGCGCACGGTCTCGATGATGTCGATGCCCATCTTCTTGCGCAAACGGCCGACAAACACTTCGATCGTGTTGGAATCGCGGTCGAAATCCTGATCGTACATATGCTCGACTAGTTCGGTGCGCGACACGACCTGGCCCATGTGATGCATCAGATAGGACAGAAGCCGGAATTCGTGCGAGGTGAGTTTCAGCGCGATTCCATTCACCGTCACGCGGCTGCTCTTGGTGTCGAGCTTCACCGGCCCGCAGCTGAGTTCAGAGCTCGCATGGCCCGCAGCGCGGCGGATCAGCGCCCGCAGACGCGCCTGCACTTCTTCCATGTGGAAGGGTTTGGCGACATAGTCGTCGGCGCCGGCGTCGATGCCCGCCACCTTGTCGCTCCAGCGGTCGCGCGCCGTGAGCAACAAGACCGGCATCTTGCGCCCGGCCGCGCGCCATTTTTCAAGCACGGTGATGCCGTCCATTTCGGGCAGGCCGATATCCAGGATCACCGCGTCATAGGGTTCGTTTTCGCCGAGATAATGGCCCTCTTCGCCGTCATAGGCCTGGTCCACCACATAGCCGGCTTCCTTCAGCGTGTCGGCGAGTTGGCGGTTGAGATTCTGGTCATCTTCGACGACGAGTATGCGCATCGGAACTCCTCGGATAGCCGGGCCTGCGTATCAATAATCCATGGGAATGCGCAAGCGGACTTTCTTCGGCCGTCCGTTCTGCTTGATCACCAGCATGGTGACCACGCAGACGCCCTGGTTGCGATTGGCCCGCACCGACAGGAGTTCGCCGCCGGTCATGGCCATCGCCTGATTGACCGCGCCGGCGCAACCGGCGCGGTTGTTGGCGCGCATCCGCCTCGGCGCCGGCGCATATTCATCCGCAAACACCGGGCCGTCCTGGAGATAAAGCATCTGCGCGGGCGTATACTGCTTGGCCGGCGCCGGCAGATCGCCGGTGGGGCCGAGCATGAGGCTCGCGGCCAGAAGGGAGGGCAGGAAAGCGGCCATGGGCAGTTGCGGTTCCGTGTGAGGCGTTTGACTTGCGCCCTTTCTAGAGCAGCAACAATGAATGGCGAATGAATGTGCCCTTCAGCTTCGTCTGGGTCGGCTCAGGACACGCGCCGATCGGCGCTCAGCCGCCCGTAGATCGCCAACAAACCGCCTGCCGCGCCGGCCAGCGTCGTCAGCGCCTCGACGAGATCATGCTCCATGCCGGGCGCGAGAGGCGACCCCGCCGCTTGCAAGACACTGGCGAGAATCGCCACCAGCGCCCCCCAGATGGTCTTGGATTGATGCCATGCTTTCGTGTCGTTCATGGTGTCGTCCTTTCCTGGCTCCATGTCAGATTGGCAGTGTGGCGTGCGCGGGCAGTCCGGCCGCCACGCGTGCGCCCCTCTGGCGCACGCGGATCGTCAAGGCGGTTTGCGGCGCGCCGAAATCGGCGATTTCGTCGTCGGCGGCATAGAGGGCCTCGGGATCGTTCACATGCAGGCTGCGGACCACCTCGCCATGCCTGACGATGTCCAACCGATAGGCTTCGCGAACCTCGTCGAGCGGAATGTCGTCGCCGTCCCAGCCATCGGCGTCGATGCGGCCGCGGCGGATCCATTTGAAGCGGATATCGCCGTCCGGCTCGCGCCAGCCGCGCAGATGAACCGGCGCGAGCGGCGTCGCCGCCCTTTCGCCGCCGGAGAAGACATAAGGCCCGACCCGCCCGCCCGCGGCGCCCGCCGCTTCGGCGATCCAGTTCAGCGTCAAGCCGGCCTCGGTTCCTTTCAGCCCGAGCGATCGGACGGCGTCGTCGAGAAGCACGAATCGAGCGCCGCTCTCTGCGCCGGCGGCCAAGGCGTCGTCGGTCCCACACAGTCCGCGCAGCAATCCGTGCAGGCGCCAGACATCGGCTTCGATTTCCTCGGCGCTCTGGAAGGCGATGATCTCCCAGCCGCCATTTCCGGCAGCGATCGCCGCGCGGTTCGCGCCATTCAGAAGCGCAGACCTCGACACGCTTTCCACAGCGCCGGACGTCATGCGCACGGTCACCGTATTGGCGTGGTCGATCACCGCCGTCGGACCCGCGCCGAGCGCCGTCGTCAACCGTCCCAGGCTGGCGCGCCGCGACAGCGTCAACCGCCCCTCGTAATTGTCTGCGCCCGACGACACGGACATCCGCGTCCGCCGCCAGGGCGACGCCGCCACTGCGGCCATCGCGAAATCCTGGTCTTCGCCGTCGCCCAGCCTCGGCAGATCCATCAGCGCTACGAGGGGCCGATAGACCGCATTGGCGGCTCCCCCGCGCGGCTGACGCCGCGCCCTCACCGTCGTCGCCAGGCTCTCGCCGCCGGATCCGGCCTCGCGCGCCGTCACGCGCCTGACATCGCCATCCTCGATGCGGGTGATCAGAAACCGCCCCTCCGGGCCATCGGCCAGTTCGACGACATCGCCGGGCTCATGCGCGAGCGCCAACGGCGACAGGCGGAAGCCGATCTGCCGCCGTCCCAGCCGGTGATCCCTTAGCATCGCGTCCACCGTGGCTTGCGCCGCCTGTTCATCCAGCGTTCCGGCCAGCGAAATGCTCAGCGCGCGCTGATGGGCGGGCTCGGCCCGCCGGGAACGCACGCTCGCCGGTTCATGCTCGTTGTCCTCCGCCTGATAGGTCAGAATCGCTTCGGAGGCGTAGTCGCCGTCCTGCCCCAGCGTTTCCGACCACAGCGGCTCGTCCTCGGTCTCCGCCAGCACGTCGATCACCGCCGCCGGCGCCGAGGCGAGATCCCGCGACCGGAAGGTGAGCCGTCCCGCCGCCTCCGTCACGTCCAGCCGATAGGCGGTGAGAAGCGGCTCGATCAGCGTCCGGGCCGAACTCTGCTGGCCCATCACATAGCCCTGGAGATTGCCGGAGACGGCTGCGACATCCACCTCGCCGATCTCGCAATCCCGAGCGATCGCCGCGATCACCGTCGCCAGCGTTCCCGCTCCCAGCCGCCCGTTCAGCCAATGGCCGGTCCGCCAGTTTTCTCCATCGGCGAAGATATCGGGGTCCTCCGGAAAGCTCGGCGCGGCGCGCGCATCCCAGGTCCAAAGAAACACATGCCCCGGATCGACCATGCCGTCCGGCGCCCCGCTCCCGTTCCAATGGCTCAGATGCGCATTGAGAAACCGCCGCGGCGTCTCGTCCGACCGGACCCCGCTCGAAAAATACGGCGTCTCGGATTCCGACGATTTCGGGTCGACGAACACATTCGGCTGATTGCCGCCGCGGTCGATCGCCGGGCAACCGAGCTCGGTGAACCAGATCGGCTTCATCCGCGCCGTCCAGCCGGTCGGCGCCGTCAGTTCCGCTCCGCCCACGCGGTCATGATGCCGGTGCGCCCACCAGTTCTCGATATCCTTGTAGCGATAGACCCAGGGCTTGCCCGCCAAGCCGTCGCTGATCGGGCTGCGGATGCGCGACGCCCGGTCGACGCTCGAGGCGTAATACCAGTCATAGCCCTCGCCGCTCGCGATCGCTGCCCGCATCGCCGCCTCGTCGTCGGCGATCACGGCGCCGTCCGGATGGGCGTGGGTCAAATCCTCGTCCTGAAAATCCGACAGCGGCATGTAATTGTCGATACCGACGGCGTCGATCGCAGGCGAAGCCCAGAGCGGATCGAGGTGAAAGAGGCGGTCGCCCGTTCCGTCTTGCGGCTGATGGCCGAAATATTCGCTCCAGTCCGCCCCATAGGTCAGCTTGGTCGAGGGCCCGAGAATGGCCCTGACATCCTCCGCCAGCTCCACGAGCGCCGCCACGAAGGGATAATTCCCCGAGGCATCGCGGATCTGGGTCAGCCCTCGCAACTCCGAGCCGATGATGAAACCATCGACCCCGCCCGCCGCCTGCGCCAGCAGGGCATAATGCAGCACCAGCCGCCGATAACCCTCGTCGGCGCTCTCATGACGCACGCTCTCGCCATCGACCTCGAAATCTCCCGCATCGGCCTCGCCCATGAAGGCAAGCGCCTGCGCCGCACCCTCAACCGTCCTGTCGGCGCTGTCGGGCCGGCCAGCCGCCGGATGGCAGGTGATGCGTCCGCGCCAGGGAAAGGCCGCCTGCTCGCCCCAGCCATAGGGGTCCGGCAGACCATTGCCCGGGGGAATGTCCATCATCAGGAAGGGATACAGATAGACGCCGAGCCCGCGCGCCTTGAGGTCGCGGATCGCCTGGATCACGCTCCGGTCATCGGGCGTGCCGCCATAGGCGGGCCCGCCCGAACTCGACGAAATCAGATGCGCCGAGACGCGGTCGCGACCGCAGACCCTCCAGGCGGGATCTTCCTCGTGGCGCACGCGCGTTTCCACACCCGGCCGAACCCGGCAATGCCCGGCCCGGAGATCGCTCCCGAACCAGGACACAACCAGCGCCGCCCGTTCGAGATGCGGGCAGAGCGCCTGCAATTCATCCAGCGACGCCTCCCAATCGGTGGCCCGTCGCAACTGGTTGCGGTTGATCTTGCGCCCGCGGTCCTCGCCGGTCTTCTCGGTGACCACCTCCGTCGCATAACCGTGCTCGGTCGCGCCGGGAATGATCGTCACCGCCCTGATCCGGCTCTCGAGCGGATCGACCACCCGCAACACTTCGAATTGCAGCACTGGAATGCGATTGCCGAAGGCGTCGAGCGGCATGCGCTCGAACACCACATAGGCCAGCCCCCGAAAGGCCGGCGCATTCCCCGCACCCTGCTTGGCCTCGATCAGGGGATCGGGGCCCTGGCTCTCCGTCCCCTCGTAGAAACGGATCTCGTAATCCGTCTGGTCGATCTCCATCCCGTCGGCCCAGATCCTCCTGATGGCGGCGATCGGCCCCTCCGCGAGACCGACGGCGATATTGGCGAAGTAGCGATAGGTCTCCACCCGCGGCCCCGTCGCCTTGGAGCCCGACCGCTCCTTGCTCACCTCTTCCTCGAAGCGCGTCGCCCAGATCAACGTGCCGCCGATCCGCATCGTCCCATAGACCCGCGGGATCGCCGTCCCCTCTTCCGCGCCCGCGATCCGCGCATTGGCGAGCCGGCTGCCCTCGATCGTCGTCAGGCCCGAAATCAGGCTGCGGTCGATCACATTGCCCGCCAAAGCCCCCGCCGCCCGCCCGATGATCGCGCCGACCGGCCCGAACACTCCGCCCAGCGCAGCGCCCGCAGCCTGCAACACCAATGTCGCCATGAGATGATCCTAAGATGAGAGAGAACAGTGGTTCCACGCGAGCAATCAGTGCGGTTGCAACCGTGTGAAAAGAACGTCACATTCGCCTGAGCGAACATCGGGCGCAGCTGAGAGAACAGATGAAGGAAGGCGCATGACGACAGTTCACGACATCGGCCATGTCACGCCGGAGAACGCCAACATCTTCACGGAACTCGGTTTCGCCGCGGATGAAGCCGAACGGCTTCAGGCGGACTCGGAAGCCCGCATCACCGCCGCCATCGCCATCAAGAAAAGCCTGATGGCGGAAATCGCCGCCTGGATTCGCGACGGCCGGCTGAAACAGGCCGAAGCCGCCGAACGCCTCAATGTTTCTCGCCCGCGCGTCTCCGACGTCGTCAATATGAAAGTGTCTAAGTTCACCATCGACACCCTGATCGACATGGCCCAGCGCATCGGGAAAACGGTCGAGGTGACGGTCAGAAACTCCGAGACTGAGGAGCGCGTCGCAGGGGCGCGATGAGCACGCTCACCCCCGCTGCAGCGCCAGATTGACGCCTAGCCCGCACAGCACCGTCCCGCCCGCGCGCCGCATCAGCCTCTGCGCCCCGCTTGACCGCTTCAGCCTCTCGGTCACCAACCCCGCGAACAGCACGCAGACGATATCGGCGGAGGTGAAGATCAGGTTCACCGCGCTGCCGAGGATCGTCAGTTGCAGCCAGACGGGGAAAGCCGCGCCGGCGTCGACGAATTGCGGCAGGAAGGCGAGAAAGAAGATCGCCGTCTTCGGGTTCAGCACCTCCACCAGCATGCTCTCGATGAGCGCCGCCCGGCCGCTTTTCATCGCGCCCGCTTCGGCTGCCTGCTTATCTTTCGCCACGATCATCCGAAAGCCGAGCCAGACCAGATAGGCCGCGCCCGCAAGCTTCACCACGAGGTAAAGCGCCGGCACGGCATGAAACAGGATCGACAGCCCGGCGGCGGCGGCAAACACATGCGCATAGCAGCCGAGATGAATGCCGAGCGCCGCCATCAGCCCCGCCTTTCGCCCCCGCGCCAGCGTCTGCCCCGCCGCATAAAGCATCGCCGGCCCCGGCACATAGGCGAAGACGAAGGTGGTCGCGAAGAAGGCGGCGAGCAGGGACAAAGACGGCATGAGCGCTCCGGGACTCTTCTGCCGGACCTCACGAGACGGAACAGCCGGCCCCGCCCCGTCACGGCCACCTGATCACGCGGCGGCGGCCGTGTCAAAGCGTCATCCCGTCAACACACCAGTCAAAACCGGAACACGCCCGCGATCCGCCGCCGCCAGGCCGGCGCGAGCGGGCTTTCCACCACGCCGGTCTGCTCATAGGCGTGAATGAAGCGGTCTGCGCCGGAGACGATGCCGAGATGCTGGGCGGCCATGCCTCGCCTGAGCCGGAACACCAGCACGTCCCCCATCCGCAGCGTGGCCTCGGCGCAGGCCGGGCCGAAATGATGGGTCGCGGCCTGCAGCAGACGCTCCTCGCCCGATCGCTCCGCCCAGTCGCGGCCATAGGGGCCGGGCTCCTCGGGCTCTTGGCCCCGCATTTCACGCCAGACGCCGCGGATCAGGCCGAGGCAATCGCAGCCGATCCGGCTGAAACCCTGATGCCGATAGGGCGCGCCGATCCATGTCCGCGCGATCGCCGCCGCTCGCTCGCCCGGGCTCCGGTCCGCCTCAGTCATAGAGCGGTCGTCCGTCATGCTCGGTCTCCCCGTCGGCGTAGGAATAGGCGAAATCCGCGCCCGGCATATGCGGAAATCCTCTGAAGTTCAGCGCATTGCCGAAGCGGTCGCGGCAGGTCTCGAACCGCTTGTCGCAGCCTTCGAGCAGGCTCACCGCGTCGCCGGGCTCGGGAGGCGCCGCCATCGGCTGCCAGAGCGCGAGCCGCATCCGCCCGTCTCTCCGCTGCGCCCCGTCGACATCGACCGCCAGCCCTGCGAGCGCTCCGCTTTCCACCGTCATCACCCCGCCCGCGAGCCGGGCCGGCGCGGCGCCGCCAAGGCCCTCCACCGTCACGCTCGATCGATCGGCGGAAGTCACCACGCCCGCATGCCGAAAGGCGCTGGCCGCAAGCCCGCATCGGGCGTCGCAGAAGCCCGCATCGCAGCGATGGCCGTAGACGCGCCCCTGGATCTGACCAAGGCGGTGCGAAAGCCCCCGCAATTCCGCCCGGAAGTCGCTCTCGCTCCTCGCCACCTCGCCGATCTCGTAGCGCCTGAGCCGCATATGCTGCGCCGGCGCCTGCCAGTTGACGAGATAGAGGTCCACCGTCGCCCCGTCATAGCGGCCCGCCGCGATATCCTCGGCGGTGATGGCGTCCGACGACAACGCCCCCAGCGTCTCCGAGGACGACGCCGCCAACCCCGTCTCGCTCTCGTCGCCGCCGGCGGCAAAGCCGCTCGCCGCCGCAAATGTCAGCCCGGCGGATGTCAGATCATGATCGTGATCGGTGAAACCCAGGATCACCCCATCCCGGCGCGTCACTTTCCAGCCATTGGCGAGCGTCGTCGCCTCGCCAGCGATATGGGCGGCGAGCCCTTCGGGAATAGTCCTCATGGCCGGATCTCCACCAGCGGGATCGACGGGATGCGGCCCGCCTGAAACGCGTCGAGGTCGATATCGAGCCTGTCCGTATCGAAACGAACAGGCGTATCGAAGCGAAACCCGGCCTTGATCACCGCGCCCTCGCCCGGCGTCGCCGAGGCGGAAAACGTCACCATCCCCGTCGCCGCGGCGACCGAAAAATCCGCCCCGTCGATCTCGACGCCGTCGACAGAAATCCGCACGCTGCCTGCCACCGGCTTCTCGATCGTCCGCGCGCTCTCGCCGCCGGCGTCGCGATAGGTCTTCCTGAGCTGAAAGCTGCGCGTCTCTCCATCCCCCGTCCCGATGCGCTGATCCTCAGCCATGACAGGCTCATGCGGCCCCCCGCTCTTGAAATCGAAGGGGTCAGTGAAGCGGAACCCATGAAGCTGCCCCGCCCTCGCCTCGAAAAAGGCAAGCGTTTCATAGAGATCGGCCAGCGTCTTCATGCTCGATCCGACATCATAACGCCGCCGCGCATCCCGCCAGCGCCTGTTGCGCGCCTCGCGCCCATTGGACAAAGACACGATCTCCGTCCGCCTCTCCGGCCCGCCGCGCGCGCCGAGCGCCAGCCGGAGCGGAAACTGCACCTCGTGAAATGCGGTCATGGATGGTCTCCTCCAAGGGAAATGGGGATGAACTGACAGACGCTGAAAAGACGATCGGAACGTCCAGAGGGTCGCCCGCCAACGCTGCTCATGTCGGTTCAGACGACGTGCTGGACCTATGCCGCCTCTTGCTCTATCCTTTCGGGGTGAGGAACCGAAAAGTATGCGGGAGATGGCAGCCCATCGAGCCACCATCACCATCAGTGACGAAACCTATGCCAACGCCCGCAGAATAGCGGAACGTGATGATGTGTCTGTCGACGCTCTTGTCGAAAGCTTGGTAAAGCGCCATGCCGAGTATATCGACGCGCTGAATCATCCATCGGAGCAAAACTCAATTCGCCTCGACGACTACGAGATGCAGCGAGACCCTGACGAGAGCGACGCCGACTTCGAGGTAAGATTAGCGCTCTTCCGGTAGTCGTCATGCCGATCATTCCGTTCAAATCCGGCGACATGGTTTGGACGAACTTTCCTTTCGAGCAGCAGCCTGACAGCCCGGGCCCGGTTCGGCACGCCGCCTGCGTTATCGCTGCGTTCAAGCCGAAGGAAGCAGCTATCGCCACATCGGCTCACATTAGCGCTTGCGGGTTGATCGTCGGCGTCTACACATCATCCCAGGTCGGGAAATATGGCGATGCTCTTCCGATCGGCGTCATCAAGGTGAAGTCTGATCGTGCTGACAAAATCGGCAATCAGAAACCCTTTTTCATTGACGTCCGCAAAAGGGGCTTTCTTCCATTCACCAAGCTTTACTTCCAGGATATCGAACATCCGGGATGCGGGTTGATCGCGCCTGTCGACCATGGGCTCCGGAGTGAAGTTCTGCGCCAATACAAGCTGGTCAATGATCGCCATCCACACTTGATTGTTAATGTCGGGCCGCTAAGGCCTCGTCGACCCGGCTCTTTCGCGCCTTATGCATGTAGGCTCGGCCAAAGCGACTTATCGGTTAGTCTGCACGCCCCCGCCATCAAGCCGGATGCAGCCTCGTATCCAGGGCAAATCGCTCCTGCTCGACGCTCGAAATCAGAGCGGGCGCCTTTGCCGCGTCGAAAACGAAATTCCAGCTATGCGCCGAGACGACGCTGGGGATCAGAAAGCAGCCATGTGCGGCGAGAAGCGCATCCCCGAACGCTTGCTGGCCGGCGCTCGGCAGGCAAGGATGAAGCCAGTTGTCGTTGGGTATGCTTTCGGCCCGCACGACATGGATAGGCGCGCCATCGGGAATGTCCGCTCTGGTCAGCACATGCGGCGTCACATCCAGCGCCCGGAACCCCTTATGCACCGCCACCTCCAGCGTCGCGGTCGCGGGATCGAGGCAGCAATAGACGGCGCGCACGCCTTTGGAATTCCATCGTCCGCCGAACAGATAAGCGCCCTCGCCGGAACTCCAGGTCGCGGCATGGCGCGCCTGATCCAGACGCCAGATCGCCACGGGGCCGGCAAGTTGCGGCGGCCTCCTGCCTATCACGCGTATACTCCATAGGACAGCCGGCCGAGAAACGTCTCGACCACATCCACGCCCGCCGGCGTCGACATCAGTTCGATCGGCTTGTATCCTTCAAGCCCCATCGCCGGCTCGTCCATCCACCGCTCGGCGGCCTCCTGGCTTCCGAACACGTCGGTTGCTTTCGCGAGCACTTCGGCGAATTTCCAGGTGCGGCCGCTCTGAAGAATGCTCAGCACGGCCTGAGAATCTTTCTTCCGCTGAACCGTGCGCATGCTGATGCCCAACGCCTGCTGCAGCGCCGGATCGTCGGCAAGCAGGCCGATATTGTCGAGCAAATGCGTCAAGGCGCTGCTCGGCAGCCCCTTTTCGATCAATCGATGCGCCGCGAGCGCGCCATCAGGCCGCTTTGGAAACACATCCGCGCCGCCCAGCAGATTGATCACATCGTCGATTGGATCCGGCGCCGCTGACGGCATGCTTACCGCTTCGGTCATCTGAAATCGCTCCTTCTGACACGTGTCGTCAAAAACATGACACCTGTCTCAGCATATTTCAAGAGCCCCTCACACCCCCCGCCGCCCCCTTGCCGCCGCCCGCGCCAGCATGGCGTTGATCTGCTGCTCCGAACGGCGGAAGCTCGCCGCATCCGTCGCCTGCACATTGAAGACGATCTGGGTTCCGCCACTGGCGCCCGCCACGCCGAGGCGTCCGTCGGGGCCGCGGCTCAAAGGCAGGATGGCCTCGGCGCCGGCTTCGCCCATCAGGCCCAGCCCGTCGCCGGCGCCGAAATAAGTCGGGCCGTTGACGACGCCTCCTTTGGCGTAGGCTGTCGCGCTTGTGAGCGTCTGGGTCAGGCTGGAAACGCCCGACGACAAAGCGCTTTGCAGCGGCGCGAGCCCGGCGTCGAGCGCAATCGAGGAAAAGCGCGTGGCGATCGAGGCCAGCACCGCGTTCAGCCCGTCGCCTTCGAGCGCCGCGCCCTTGAGCGCACTTGTCAAAGCCGCGCCGAAAGCGCGTGAGCGCGCTTCGAGTCCATCCAGCGTGTCGGTCAGCGCGCCGGCGAGATCGAGGCTCGCCTCCAGGTCGTCCTCAGCCATAAGTCCCTCCTTGTTCCACCTTCGCCGGCTCGTCCGGCCAGGCCGCCATCAGCGCGGCGAGATCGCCGCGCCCCAGCGGGCGGCGCTGCGGCCCGCCCAGCATCGCAGCCAGTTCCTTCAGGGTCATCGTCCAGAAGTCCTGGGGCGAGAGCCGCAGGCGCCCGAGCCCCGCCTCCATTACCTGCCGCCAGGGAAAGCCGGCGCCGGGCTTGTCGGACCCTGCGCCGGCGGCTGAAAAGGGCTGTTGGACCCGCCTTCCGCCTCCGTCAGAAAGGCCGAGGCGAGAAGCTCCGCCGTCAGCCGCACCGCGCCTTCCAGTCCGCCCTCGATGCTGACATCGGCTAGATCCTCGTCGTCGAGCCGGTTGCCGCCGCCGCGCAAGCCGGCCGCGAGGATCGTCATGACGTCGCGCGCCGACAGCCGCGCGCCCGAAAAACGCCCGGCGAGATCGGCGATGTTGTCGACGCCGAAAGCGGTTTCGAGTTCGGCGATTGCGCCCAGCGTCAGGCAGAGAATGCGGCGCTCGCCATCGATCACCGCCTCCACCTCGCCGCGCCGCCGGTTGGCCCGGCCGCTCACGCCAGCGCTCCGAAGCTCAGCTGCCCCGCCGATTCCAGCGCCAGATCGAACAGCACCTCGCCGTCGAACTGGCCGTAATAATCGAGCGCGGTGATCTGGAACGGCCCGGTCACCTGGCCGAAATCGGGAATGACGATCCGCCAGTCGAGCACGCTGCCGGCAAAGAAGGCCGCACGCACCGTCGCATCGGACTCCTGATCCTTGAAGATGCCGGAGCCGGACACAGCCGCCTTCTTCACCCCGCCGCCGTCGAGCAATTCGCGCCAGCGTCCGGCGCTTTCGGCGTCGGTAGCGTCGATCACCGCCGCATTGAAGGCGATGCGGCGCGAGCGCAACCCCGCCACCGTCTCGTAACTGTCGCCATTGTGGATCTTGAGCAGCAGATCCTTGCCGCGCTGGGCTGTCATGCGCCTGTCCTTTCTTGCTGAGATAACCGATGGCGCCCTCGCCTTGCGGCGGCGGGCGGCGCCGCCTATGCTGGCGTCGCATTCAAAGAGATTTTCATGACGTCGCCATCCGCCGCCCGCTTTCGCCTTCTCGCGCCCCTGGCGCTCTGCCAGATCATCGGCTGGGGCACGACCTTCGACATGCCCGGCGCGCTCGGCCGCGTCATCGCCGCCGATCTCGGCTTTTCCAACGAGGCGGCCTTTGCCGGCCTGAGCGTGATGATGATCGTCTCGGGCCTTGCCGGCCCCTGGGCCGGCCGGCTCCTCAAGGCGCGCGGCGCGCGTTTCTGCCTGATCACAGGCGCTTGCGCCATGAGCGCGGGCCTCACAATCATCGCCGCCGCGCAGGGCCTTTTTCTCTATGGGCTCGGCTGGCTGGCAGTCGGGCTGGGCGCAGCGATCGGACTCTCGGCCTCAGCCCACACCGCCGTGGTCGAGCGTGAAGGCCTCCGCGCCAAGGCGTCGATCTCGCTGATGATGATCGTCACCGGCCTGTCGGCGGCTCTGTTCTGGCCGCTTCTCAGCCTCGTCGATGCCAGCTTCGGCTGGCGGATCGCGGTTCTGATGGGCGCTGGCCTGCAGATCGGCCTCTGCGTTCCGCTCTATCTGCTCGCGCTCCCCGCTGCGCCGCCACAGCCGCCTCAGGAAACGCAATCACCCACGTCGACGCCCACGGAGACCGCCAAAGCCGGGCGCAACACCTTTCTGCTGCTCGCCGCCGTCTCCACTCTGTTCACGCTGGTCACCTTCGGCCTGTCGCCGATCCTGATCGCGCTCCTTACCGCCAGCGGCGCCGCCCCGGCGCTCGCGCTCAGCCTCGCCTCGTTCCGCTCGGCGCTCGGCGTCACCGCCCGGCTCGGCGATCTCCTCCTGGGCAAGCGCAGCACGCCGCCGCGCGCCATGGCCGGCGCCTGCCTGCTACTGCTCGTCGCTTTCGCTGCGCTCGCCCTCGGCGCGCCGTCGCTTATGGCCCTCATCCTGTTCATCGGCCTTTACGGCTTCGGCTCCGGCGTCGGCACGGTGGCGCGCACCGTCCTGCCGCTCAGCCATTTCTCGGCCGCTGATTTCGGGCTGATGTCCAGCCGCATCGCGTTGCCGCAAAACATCGCCACCGCCTTCGCCCCCGTCGCCATGACAGCACTTCTCGACCGCGGCGGCCCCATGGCCGCATTGTCAGCGGCGGCGCTGCTCACGCTTGCGGCGCTCGCCTGCCTGTGGGGACTGCAGAGAGGCGCGCGCGCTTAAGCCCGATCCACCAACGCCTTGACCCCGAGCTCAACCATAACAGCCCCGCTCCCCTCCTTCCGCCGTGCGGCGGATGTCCTGAGCGCCAGCCGCGCCAGCCCGCCGCCGTCGAGCGCCAGATCGGCGCCGTCGAGGGTCCGGGCTGCGCAGGCGGCGATCGCCTGCGCCTCGGCCCGTCCCGTCGCCCGCGACCAGGCTTCGAAACTCAGCAGATGCTCCTCGACGCCCTCGGCCAGCGCTTTCGCCTCGCTTTTCGACAGCAGCAGATAGGGCATGGCGCGGGCGCTGCGGCGATGGTCGAACACGCCGTCCGCGCCCACCAGCGCCATCAGTTCAGCGTCGGCGATCAGCCTCGCGAAAACAGCCTTTTGCAGAGGGTTCAGAACCGCGCTCATATCTCGCCCTCCGTCACGCGGCAGACCAGGAAGCGGCCCGTCTCATCAGGATCATGCAGCGTGCGGATCACGAACAGCCGCCCGCCCTTGCGAAAGCGCATGCCGGGTTGGACCACGCCGCTCCAGCGGATCCAGATGCGATGGGTGATCGTCTGGCGCTCGACGCCGCCGGTTTCCGCAACCGTATCGGCCACCGGCTCGATCCTCGCCCAGAGGCTGGCCGCAACGGTGTGACTCCGCGTCACCCCGCCCTGCCCGTCCGGCGTCTCCACGGGTGACTCAAGGTCAAGCCGCGCCGTCAATTGGCCGGCGTCGAAAAAGCGCGTCAGCATGTCAGAGCCTCATCATCCGATAGGGCGCGATCAACCTGTCGTACCCTTCAGGCACGCCCGCCGGCTGCATCTCGGTGGAAACGGCGGCGCGGAAACCGTGCATCAGCGCCACATGCGTCAGCATCGCCCGCTTCAGCGTGTCGGGAATATCCGCGCCGGTCTCGCCGAAACCGGCGGTGAAATCCACCTCGACGCCGTTCATCGCGCCCCGCGTCTCCGGCCGCCGCTTCAGCCACACCCGCGCCGGCCGCCCCTCGCCGTCGAGCACATGCCCAGTGAGATCGGCGAGCCCCTCGGCGCCGTCGGCGTCGAAGATCCTGACCGCGTCCACGCCCGTCACCGGCCCGCGCGCGATCTCGATCGGTCCCGTCAGCGGCCAGCGGTCGAGATAAAGCCGCATCGGCCGGCGGATCAGCGCGAGCCCGGTCGCGCGTTCGAGATGCTCGCGCGCCGTGATGATCAGACTTGTGATCAGCGCGTCTTCGTCACTGTAATCGATCTTCAGATGCGCCTTTGCCTGGGCGAGCGTCAGCGGCTCGGCGCCGGGCGGCGCGAGGTCGAGTATGGTCATGGGAGGTCCTTGGAAAGGGAAAAAGTTGGGCAGCGAGGTCAGACGAAGCTGTGCTCCGCCCCTCATCCCCCTGCCGGGACCTTCTCCCCGCGCGAGCAGGGAGAAGGAGGATGGAGCGCCGGCATTGCCACACTCGCCCTTCTCCCGCTCGCGCGGGGAGAAGGTGGCGGCAGCCGGATGAGGGGCCGGACACGCCGTCAAACGAAAAGCTGGCGAACGACTACGTCGCCGTCCAACGAACCTCAGCTTGCCGAAAACTTCACCAGCTTGATCGCCTCGAAATTCTGCACGCCGCCGCCCACCCGCTTGGTGGTGTAAAACAGCACGTAAGGCTTCGCCGAATAGGGATCGCGCAGCACCCGCACGCCGAGACGGTCGACGACCAGATAGCCGGCGCGGAAATCGCCGATGGCGATCGCCAGCGCATTGGCCGCAATGTCGGGCATATGCTCGGCCTCCGCCACCGGAAAACCCATCAGCGAGGCGGGTTCGCCCACCGCCGCGGGCGGACGCCAGAGATAGTTGCCGTCGGCGTCCTTGAATTTGCGGATCGCCGCCTGGGTCGTGCGGTTCATGAGATAGGTGGCGTTCTGGCGATGGCCGGCCTTCAGCGCATAGGCCGCGTCGATCAGCACGTCGGCCGGACCGGAGGACGAGAAGGCGCCCGCCGCGCCGGTGGCGACATAGCCGAGATTGCCCCAGCTCCAGCCGGCATTGGCCACCGCCGTATAGGCGAGCACGCCCTTGGGCTTGGAGACGCCGTTGCCGGTCACGAAGGCGGCGCTTTCCTGCTCGGCGAAGGCGATCTCCACTTCGGACGCGATCCAGTTCTCGATGTCGACGGCGGCGTCGTCGAGCAGGGTCTGGGTGGCCGCCGGCATGGCGTAGAGCTCCATCGTCTCGAAGGAAAGCTCGGTCAGCGCGGCCGCCGCCGTCTCCGTCCGCGCCGCCGTCTCCGCTGCCCAGCCGGTGGTCATGCCCGAGGTCGAGAACGGCTTTTTCAGCACATGGCTGGACACCTGCCGCACCGTCGCCAGCGCCCTGACAGGCGAGACGACGGCCAGCCTGCGGCCGATCTCGCCATCGGTCTCCTCGGGCACGAGATAGCCGCCATCGGCATTCGATCCCGCCGACATCGCCTTCTGTTCGAGCGACCGCAGCCCCGCCTCGTCGCCGCGACGGATATAGGCCTCGAAGGCGCTCTTATGCTCGCCGCGCTCGGCATGGTCGCGGCCGCCGGAAAGACGCGGCCGCGCCTGTTTCAGCGTCAGCTGATCGAGCATGGATTTCTGCTCGTCGACCGCCTTGTTGATGCGCTCCACCTTGTCGCGGGTAACGACGTCGGCGCTCAGCTTGCGCTCGATCTCGTCGAGCCTGACGTCATTGGCCTCCTTGAAAGCTTCGAACGCATGCATGAAGCCGTCGAAGGCGTCCGCAATCGCATCCGGCGCCGCCTTGATCTCGGGCGCTGTCTGGGCATGGGTCATTTCAGGTCCTTTCCATGAAAGAAGGGCCCCGAAGGACCCTTGGTGAAGATGACTATTGGGAATGGTGTTCGCGAGCGGGGTCCACACCCCTCTCCGCCGTCATCCTCGGCCTTGCACCGAGGATCTGAGCCATCGAACAAAATCAAGACGTTGCAGATGCTCGGGACAGGCCCGAGCATGAAAGCGGCGACACTTATGATCTGTCCACAGGCAACGCCCTCTACCCCATGCCGGGACGTTCGCCCCGCGACGAGCGGAGGGATCCGCCCCCCCTCTCCGCCGTCATCCTCGGCCTTGCACCGAGGATCTGAGCCATCGAACAAAATCAAGACGTTGCAGATGCTCG